>JAFLCL010000065.1 GCA_017303575.1 Deltaproteobacteria bacterium | reverse complement strand
GCTTGCGGCCCTCGAGGGACGACCTGCCGCCCACGGTCCACGCAACGACGCGATCGCGCTCGTGCTCGCGCCCACGGAGCTGCCGGCGCTGCGCGCGAGCGTGCGCGACCGCTTCGAGCCCGTGATCGACAGCACGCTCGAGATCACCCCCGAGCACGCGAACGAAGCACGACGGATCATCACCGCGATGCAGGCGCTGCGCGGGGCGCTGCGTGCGGCCGAGCAGGGCGATCCGCTCTTGTCCTTGATCCGTCCGCGGATCGAGGCCGTGCGTGCACGTCTCGCGGAGATCGTGCTCTCGGACGCGAGCCTGGACGACGTGGACGCGATCCTCACGCTGAGCCGTACGGGCCTCGCGTTCGGCTACGTCGCGCGCACGCGCGTGACCGTCGAGGCACGGCCCGAGCTCGTCAGCGCGTCGCCCAGCTGGCCGACCGCGACGACGGTCGCGATCCCCGCGGAGCTGCCTCCGGTGGTGCGACCGATCGAGGGGCTCGCGGCGCAGCCTGCGATCACGGGCGCACGTGCCGGACGCGTCGCGCTGCGCCTCGAGGGCGAGGTGCCCGCGCACCTCGTCGCGCGCGTCGTGCGCACGCTCGAGGGCACACCGCTCGCCATCACGCACCTCATGACCCGCGAAGGACGGGTCCGCGCGACCTTCGTGCGCGAGGACGCGGTGCCCGCCGATGCAGTGCGCGTCGCGATCCGCCCCGGGGGCTACGCGATCGAGCGACGTGGTGGCCGGCGCGACGATCTGCCCCGACTGCGGGTCGATGGGCACTGGCGCTTCGATCGCGAGGGCCTGCTTCGTGGCCTTCCGCCGACGGGCACGCGCGTGCTCTCGGCCAACGGGGCAACGCCTGCGATGGAGCTGCTCGAGACGGCGCGCGTGATCGCTGTCGACGGTGCGATCACGATCGTCCTGTAATGATCGCGATCACGGCGCGGGCGTGATCGCGACGGGCGCGCCGCTCGCCGCCTGCGTGCGGCACTGGAGCGAGACCGCCATGCCGTGCTCGCCATAGCCGCCGGTGTACGTGGCCACGAAGCCCGTGGGCGTCGCGACGAGACCGAGGCCCGACGCATGGACCTCGTCGCGATCGATCCGCAGCGGGGGCGACACGTGTCCCGCGCCATCCACGACGACGACGTAGGCGCCTGCTGCAGGGTGGGTCTCCCACAGCACCGCGAACCGCTGACCATCCCACGCGATGCGCGGTACGCGGTTGTCGCGGCCGCCCACGCCACGGCTGAGGGCGAAGGGACCGCGCACGAGCGCTCCGTCGGAACCGATCACCGAGAGCTCGACGCGGCCGTCGCGCGATGCCGTCGCGAGGCCCAGGACATCGCCCGCGCTCACGAGATCGGGCGGGCTGTACGAGTCGATCGGGAGATCGACGATCGTGCCCATCCCCGCAGACGAGACCGTCGTCGCGCGCAGCGGACCGCGCCCCGTGAGCCCCGCACCGCTCGGCCACACCACGACGAAACGCCCTCCGACGTGGGCGATCGACGCGCCTTCCGCGTTGGTGTCGAGGCCGTGCGCGGTGTGGAGCGCGGGACCCGTCTCGCGGCCGTCGCGGGGATCGACGAACACGAAGGAGAGGGACTCGCTGTACTGCCCCGGCGGTCGTCGCCCGTAGACGATCGCGAGCTCGTCGGTGCCGCGCGCGCTGCGACCGAGCGCCATGCGGTAGCGCCCCGCCGACGCGTCGAACGGGATCTGCCACGTGGTCGCGAGCGCGCCCGAGCCACCGAGCGCGAGGGATGACAGCGTCGCGGTCGTGACAGCGGCCGGGGTGTAGAGACGCGCGAGCACGATCGTGTGCGGCCCCGATCGCAGCACGGCCTCGGGCACCCCCTCGATCGTCGTCTCGCGCAAGCTCGCAGTGAGCGGGCTCGCGTCGGGCGCGACGCTGATCGCGCGAACGGTCCTCGACGTGCCTTCGGGCGGCGAGAGATAGAACGCCCACACGCGTGAGCCTTCGAGCGCGAGCTCCGAACGATCGGCGTACGACGACGGCGCGCCCGTCGCAACGAGCTCGAGGCGCCCTCGCTCTTCGAGGCCGTGCTCACAGCCTGCGGGGCCCTGCGTGGTGATCGCCAGAGCGCTCGACACGATCGACGTCACCGCCCAGCCCGGTGGGAGGCCCGCAGCGATCACAGGCCGTGCACGACGACGCGGCGCGCGCTCGCTCGCGCGTGCCCATGGCGTCGCGCCGAGCTCGCGGCCCGCCGCGTCGAGCATCACCACGCGGTAGGTGACGCTCTGCCCGGGCGGCAACGCCACTGGATCGGGGGTGCAGAGCAGATCGCCCGCGTAGAGCATCGTCTCCTGCGCGGGACGTGTGCTGACGGCGAGCTCGCGGCCTCCCGCCGCGCGCACGCGCAGCTCGAGGAGATCGTGAGGTCCGGCCAGGGTCTGCGCGAGCTCGATCGCCATGCCTGCGCCCGGCCCGCAGTCACCGCCGCCGCGCGGGAACGAGAGCGAGGCTTCGTCCACCTGGAGCGCGACGGCGCGCTGGCTCGAGGGGCCGGCCGACGTGACGAAGCGCGAGACCGGAAAGAACGCACCGCGCAGCGTGCCGGGCGGAGCGACACGTCGCGCCTCGTCGTCGAGGCGCGTGCCGTCGGGCCCGAACACGAAGAGCTGCTCGAGCACGTAGGTCTCGTTCGCACGCAGCGCGACGCGCGGATGGAGATCGAGGCGAGTCGAGACCACCGTGGCATCGAACGGGACGAGCGCGCCGCGTGCGTCGCGGAGCTGGTACTCCGTGCCGAGCTGCGCGCGCAGCGAGGGCGAGGTGTGGGTGAGGAAGACGCGGATCGTCGCGTCGGTCGGCACCTCGAGGGCGCCGTCCCTCGGCACGTGCACGCGTGCCATGCGGGGCGCGATGCACGAGCACGCGCGCGCTCGCTCGGACGTGCTCGCACAGATCACGAGGGCGATCAGGCCCAGGACGCGACAGAGCGTGCGCACGGCCATGATTCGCTGCCGACCGCGGGAGTCTTCCCGCCATCTGCGATCAGGGCGCCGCGGGATCGGCCGCAGGGGCCGCGTCGATCTGCACCTGGTAGGGGATCTCGCCACGCAGAATGCCGGTCTGTGTGGGACCGGTCACGCCGTCGAGCGCGCGCTCGAGGCACTGCGCGGTGTTGGCGAAGTCGACGTGTGCGGGGAGCTCGAGGCCCGTGATGCGGATCGCGCCGCTCGGCGAGACCTCGACGCGGAAGCGGATCGCGGTCCGCGCTGCGCGGGCAGGAGGTGTGTGAGGAAAGCACGCCTGGATCTGCGCCCGACGGCTTGCGAGCACCCGACGCACCGCCGTGCCGTAGGCCGCAGTGATGGGGCCGACGGTGGGCGGCCCCACGCTGACCGTGGGGGTGCCCGTGGCCGCGGCGACGAGGCGGAAGCGGCGGCTGGTGACCCGCGGGCGCGTGCCCGTGAACGGCTCGGTGCGCGGTCCGATGCGTGCCTCGATGGCCTGCGCGACGCAGCGCTCGAACGGGGTGGTGCCGCGGCCGCCGATCGTGGGCGTGCTCGCGCGGCCGCTGCCGAACGTCACGCCCCAGAAGCCCTGCGGGAACGCGTGCACGTGCACCATCACCCGCGCGGGCGTGGTGGTGCTCGTCGAGACACCGCACGCCTGCACCTGGGGCTCGATCTCGGCGAGGTTCGTCTGCACCTCGGCGATGGTCGTCGCGCGCGGCATCGCGACGCGGAGCGCGTGCGCCGGCCGCGCGTGGAACAGCGTGAGGGCCGCGAGGGTGAGCGCGAGGACGAGGGATGTACGCATGCGTGTCTCTTCTCGGTGGGGATCAGGGCCGCGCGGGCACGGGCGAGAGGTGAGGACGGAACGAGACAGCGACGCGACGCGTGGCGCGGCCTCCGGGCGGCTGGAGACGCGGACCGATCTCGCTCGAGACCCAGTCCGCCACGCAGACCTCGAGCGGGGTCTGACCGCGGAGCTCGTCCTCCGCGCGGGGCGCACGCACACGCGCGCCGAAGCCGAGCGACCAGCGGCCATCGCCGTGCACGAACACGGTGATCGGGTAGGTGCGCGGCGCGCGGTCGCCCTCGAAGTGCGTGTCGAAGCACTCGTCGACGCGCGGGCCGAGGGCGCTCAGCCGCGCCCGCACCTCACCGATCGCGAGCGCTGTGCGTGGAAGCGGAGGCCCCGGATCGACCGGCGGCACGACGATCGGGGGACGGATGAACGGCGGCACGTCCTCCACCGTCACCCTGCCGCACCGCTCGTCGATGCACCTCGCGCGCGCGGCGACGTCCGCAGGCGTGAGCGCGCCCACCGTCGCGGTGAGCGCGAGCACGAAGCAGACGAGGTGTGACGTGCGCGGAGAGTTCATCGACAGACCATCTTCGGGGAGCGCGGGAACAGACGTTCGAGGTGCCCGAACGATTCGTGTCGAATCATAGCGTCTCGCGCACCGTGGCGAGGAAGCGGTCTCCGTAGGCCTCGACGCGCGCGGGGCCCATGCCGTGGACGTCGCGCAGGGCCGTGCGGCTCGTGGGCCGCTGCTTGGCCAGCGCGACGAGCGTCCTGTCGTGACAGACGACGTACGCGGGCACGCCCTTCTCTTGCGCGATCGAGGTGCGCGTGGCGCGCAGCGCCTCGAAGAGACGAGACGCCGGACCCTCGAGGCCCTCGGACGCCTTGGACTTCGAGCTGCCCGCGCTCGCCTTGGGCTTGTGGGCGCGGGCGGGCGGCGGCATCACGCGCACGGGCTCCTCGCCCTTCATCGTCCGGATGCCGAGGCTCGTGAGGAACGGCATCGGGTACTCGCTCGCGGTGATGTCGACGAGGCCCGCCGTCACGCACCGACGAAGGAGGCGGAGGATCCAGTCTGGGTCCTCGCGCGCGAAGAGGCCGTGCGTGGAGAGCGAGAGCAGGCCGAGCTGCTTCACCTTCGGCGTGGTCTCGCCGTGGAGCATGTCGACGATCGCGCGCAGGCCCGCGCGACGGTTCACACGCGCGATCGCCGAGAGCGCCTTGCGCACGATGATCGCGTCCTCGTCGGTGACGCGACGCTCGCCCTCACCTTCGCTCTCGAGGCGCTCGCACACGTCGCAGTGGCCGCAGCCTCCGAGCACTTCGTCGGCGTCCTCGAAGTAGCGGAGGATGAAGTCGTGTCGGCAGCTGCCGGCCTCCACGTACCGCAAGAGGTCGAGGAACATGGCCCACTGACGCTGGATGCGCGCTGTGTCGGCGCGCCCGCCATCGCGATCCATCTCGATGAGGCGGCGGCGCAGCGAGATGTCGGCCGACGCGGTGAAGAGCACGCCCGAGGCCGGCTGACCATCGCGGCCCGCACGACCGACCTCTTGGTAGTAGGCCTCGATCGATCCAGGCGGATGCACGTGCACCACCGTGCGGATGTCGGAGCGATCGATGCCCATGCCGAACGCGTTCGTGGCCACGACGACGTCGAGCCTCTTCTCGGCGAAGTCCGCGCTGACCTTGGCGCGCTCGTCGGACGAGAGGCCCGCATGGTAGGCGGCGGTGCGATGGCCCGCGCCGCCCACGAGCGTCGCGTACTCCTCGGCCGCCTTGCGCGTGGCCGTGTACACGATCGCCGCGCCCTCGCCCGACTTCGTCTTCTTCGCGAGCGCCTCGCGCACGAGGCCGAGCACCGCCTTCTTGCGCGTGGAGGATCCATCGATCTCGAACGAGCTCAGGTGGAGGTTCGGTCGCGCGAAGCCGCGCAGCACGACGGCCGCGTTCTTCTCGCGCAGGCCCAGGCGTTCGAGGATCTCGTCGCGCACGGTGGGCGTCGCGGTCGCCGTGCAGGCGAGCACGCGCTGGGGCTGGAGCGTCGCGAGCACGCGGCCGAGCGCGAGGTAGTCGGGGCGGAAGTCGTGGCCCCACTGCGAGATGCAGTGCGCCTCGTCGATCGCCACGAACGGCGGCCTCAACGCGGCGAGCTTGGCGAGGAGGCCCTCGTTGGCGAGGCGCTCGGGCGCGACGTACACGAGCTTGAACTTGCCCGCCGCGAGATCGCGCTCGCGTCGACGACGCTCGTCCATGTCGAGCGTGGACGCGAGGTAGGTGGCGGGGATGCCGCGCGCCTCGAGGCCGCGCACCTGATCGTCCATCAGCGCGATCAGGGGCGAGACGACGATCGAGGTGCCACCGAGCTCGGTCGCGGGGAACTGGTAGGTGAGCGACTTGCCGCCGCCGGTGGGCGCCACGACGAGCGCGTGGAACGGCGCACCGAGGATCGCGCGCACGGCGTCGCGCTGCCATGGACGAAACGTGGCGAGGCCGAAGCGAGCCTGGAGGCGCGCATCGAGCGCGTCGTCGGTGAGGTCTTCGGCGGGCACGGGGCGGGGACCATAGCTGGTGGGATCGGGAGTGGGAGGCGAAGGCTCCCCGAGAAGATCAGCCACCGAGGGGTTGGTGAATTCGTCCATGGAGGTCGTCATGGAGGGCTCCATCGACGACCTCCGCACATCGTTGCGCACGTTCTCGCGGCTTCTCGTTTCCGTCGGTCGGCCCCAAGCTGTCGTCATGATCGGAGTCACCGGCGCGACGGGCCTCGTGGGGCGGCATCTCCTTCGTTCGCTGCGCAGCGACGGCATCGAGACGGCGGCGTTCACGCGCGATCCCTCGCGCGCACCGGCCGAGCTGCGCGGCAGCGCGCGTCCTTGGCCACCGCGTGCGGACGACGTCGCGATGGACGCGATCGTGAACCTCCAGGGCGAGCCGGTCGCGGGGCGCTGGACGACGAAGAAGAAGGACGCGATTCGTCGAAGCCGCGTGGAGGGCACGCGCAAGCTCGTCGACGCGATCGCCGCGCTCCCCGCGGAGAAACGCCCGCGCGTGCTGGTGTCGGCGAGCGCGATCGGGTTCTACGGCGATCGAGGCGAGTCGATCCTCGGCGAGTCTGCGAGCGCGGGCTCGGACTTCCTCGCCGAGGTGTGCGTCGCGTGGGAGCGCGAGGCCGAGCGTGCAGAGGCCCTCGGCGTGCGTGTGGTGCGCGTGCGCATCGGCCTCGTGATGAGCAAGGACGGCGGCGCGCTCGAGCGCATGCTCCCACTCTTCAAGCTCGGCCTCGGCGGCACGATGGGCCCAGGCGATCAGTGGTGGCCGTGGATCCACCTCGACGATCTGATCGGCGCGATCCGCTACGCGATCGATCACGACGAGGTGCGCGGCCCGATCAACGCCACGGCCCCCGAGCCGGTCCGTCAGCGCGAGTTCGCCGACACGCTCGCGAAGGTCCTCCACCGCCCGGCGTTCCTTCCCGCCCCGACGTTCGCCCTCCGCGCCGCCCTCGGCGAGTTCGCCGACGAGCTCCTCTCCAGCCGCCGCGTGATCCCCGAGGCCCTCGGCAAGACGAGCTTCACGTTCACCCACCCCACGCTCGAGAGCTGCCTCCGCGCCGCGACCTAAGGGTGCGCCGCGACGGCCTCGGTTGCGGCGCCGGGTACCTCGTAGGGCCAGCCCCTAGGGTGAGGGCCACGACACCGCGAGTTCACGCGGTGCGACGCGGCTGGCGGCGCCAGTTTTCGAGCCAATCTTCAGTTCGACCTCTCCCCCGAGGCACTGCACGACCTCGACCATCTGACCTGAGGGACTGACGTACAAGTGGGGCGCGTCGGGACACTGTGTGTAGCCCCGCCGCTCAAGCGCACCGAGCGCCTCGTCCAGATCGAAAAACGAGATGCTGAGGGTCCCCCTCGGCTGCTGCGCGCGGGAAGTATGATTATGAACGTTCACGGAGGATCTCCGACGACCCGCTCGCGGGGATTCGCAACCAGCCAGTTGCGCAGCGCCGCAAACTCGAGTCCGAACTCAAGCTGCGCCCTCGCGAGCGCCCGGCGCCTCCGTGACGGAGAGAGACTCGGATCGCGGGAGGCGACGAAGCTGCGGACGAACGGGACGGCCATCAGCATCACGTGAAAGCCCTCCGAAACGTCGTCGAAACCATCTCCCGGTTCCGCGTCCACGTCGTCCACGGCGTTGGTCAACCACCGATGCGCGGTCACCAAGGCAGGCGGCCCTTGCTGAACGCTGTGGGTGAGGTGCGTCGGATCGCGCGCATCCAACAGGGCGGCCGCGAGGGCGCGGCGACCGGCCTCTGTGTCGAGTGCTTCGTCGGGGTCGAAGCCGACGACGAAGAAGTCGCGTTCGATCCCGAGGCTTCGCTGCGCCCGTCCCAGCACGTCGTCGCTCAGGCGCGCCTGGCCGCCGGTCGACAGCACCTGGCTGATGAGTGACGGGCTTACCCCCAGCATCTCGGCCGCACGGCGCTGCCAGCCGCGTCGGCGTCCGAGCCGGGTCCCAATCGCTTCCACCAACCCGCGATAGTTGGAATTCACGGCGATCTTCACGTCCGTGTGCAGGTCGATGGTATCGAACTCGTCGTCATCACTCGCCATGATGAACGTGTATCAACGTTCTGCACGGCGCGCAAGGGCCTGTTTGTTTGTTCAGTCTGTACCCGGAAACCTGGTACGCTCAGGCCCCTCCGATAGATTCCGCATCGGCGAGCCATGAGCACCATCTCCTCCATCGAGTGGACCGAATCCACCTGGAATCCCGTCCGCGGGTGCGCCCGCGTCTCGCCCGGTTGCGAGCGCTGCTATGCCGAGCGCATGGCGCACCGCTTCAGCGGTCCGGGTCACGCATACGAGGGCCTCACCGTTCTTCGAAAGAAAGGGCCGGCGTGGACCGGCAAGGTGAGGCTCGTCCACGAAGCGCTCTCCGAACCTCTTTCGTGGCGTCGTGGTCGAGTGGTCTTCGTGAACTCGATGAGCGACCTGTTTCACGAGGACGTGCCACTCGAGTTTATCGACAAGGTGTTCACGACGATGCGCAACGCACCGCAGCACACGTTTCAGATCCTGACGAAACGTGCCGAGCGCCTCGCCGCCGTCGCGTCCAATTTGCCGTGGCCCTCCAATGTGTGGATGGGCGTCAGCGTTGAATCGAGCAGATACCTATCGCGCATAGACCATCTTCGTACGGTTCCTGCGCACGTTCGTTTCCTCTCGCTAGAACCACTGCTGGAAAGCCTGCCAGATCTGGACCTCAGCGGGATGAACTGGGTAATCGTCGGTGGCGAGTCGGGACCGGGGGCGCGCCCGATAGAGAAGAGTTGGGTTCAGCAGATACACGCGAACTGCGTTGCGTCATCAGTACCCTTTTTCTTCAAGCAGTGGGGCGGCGTGCGCAAGAAGGCCGCTGGCCGGGCGCTCGATGGCAGGACGTACGACGAGATGCCGCCTGTGCGCAGCGTTACGGCAGCCTGACGTAGTAGTCGTCACCCAGGGTCAGCACGCCCTTCAGACGTGGCCGGTCACCTGCGGGAAGGAGGCCCGTCTTACTCATGACCACAATCCTCTTCTCGGCCTCAAGCTCGAGCAGCGCAGTCTTGTATGCCTTGCTGCAGAGCCTGTTTGCGGGCTTCTGAACCAGGTCCACGCAAAAGTAACTCACCCTCTTCATGCCGGACAGGAGTTCTGCGAGAATCGACTGCCGCACTGCCTCCCATTCGGGCGTGAACAGCATGTTCATCGGAACCGAACTGGCCTGCTCCAGCGCAAGCCCCCCCTTTCCCTCCGCCGTCTTTCCAACCCGCCACATCACGTCCTTCATGATCGCGAATCCGAGGGGGTGCTGTGATGCGTGGATGAGATAGTGGCTCGTGATCTTTCGATCTTCCTTCTCGACGCGGAACGAAACAACAAACCTGGCGGGGGTCTGTGTGCGGAGTAGCTCCTCGTAGAACGTAACGATTGCCTCCTCACGTTCAGCAGCGGTATGGCACGCATCTACGCGTTGGAGGAGTTGTCGCGCGCGTTCGTCGCTTCCCAGCAACTTCGAGAGCGTGTCAGCCATCTTGTCTCGCAGGCCGAGAATGCGCCGAACACCTTCGATATTGAAGAAGAGGAAGACCTCCGCCTTGTCCTGACTCTTCAAGAGGCGTTCGATGATCCCAAATTCGGCTCCGTCGACTCCGCACGGGTCCACAAAAACAAACGCTGGCGCGATCGTGCGGTTCTTCGCTGCCAGCGTATCCAGTTCTTGGGCCATCGACGGAGCGAAGCTGCCGAGTTGGTGCTGCGGTTTCCGGATACTCGGATTCGCGGAATGGAACGCTTCCAGATGTCCCACCAACTGAGTGTAGAGGTGCCTGTCCTTCTCGATGAAGACGGTTGTTACCTTGCTTGCGAGGTCGGCGTGCGATGCGATTTTTTGTAGCGCCCGCAGCGGAGAGCCCGGTATGGGGCGCCCGTCCTCACCGTCGTAGGTACCGCGACCGGCGAACCCATCGATATAGACGAGATTCGATCCTCCCGTCCTCTTGACGATGTTGAAGTACGCGAAGATGTACTTTTCCAGAATCGTGTGCTTTGCGAGCGTCTGATCTCGATACTCTTCGAAGTGCTCTCGGTCGGTCTTAGCGCTCATGTCTCCCCCGGCGGTGCTCCGTGCTGACCTGCGTCTCTAACCCTCTCGACCGCAAGTCTGCGGGAACGTTGGGCCGTTGCACAAGCGCTCTCGCGCCCGGCCTGCGCTAGGTAGGTGTCGCCGCTCCTCGCGGTGTAGTCTCGCCACCGGCACGCCTGAGCTCCAGAGCGGTCATCGGTCCGCGTAGGAGGGAGATCGCCCAGCGCGGGTGCAACATCGTCAGTTCGTTGGTGCCGGCCATCCTGACGAGGAACCAGCGCTTCGCGATGCGCATGAGCTTCTTCGCGATCGGGCCCTTCATCGTCTCGCCGAGGCCCTCGATGACGCGCTTGAGGTCGGCCGGCGTCTGGAGGCGGCCGAGGATCCAGGTCCCCGCGTTCGAGAGCGCTCGGTAGTCGAGGTCCATGGGGTTCTGGGTCGCAACGATACACCCGACGCCGAAGGCCCTGGCCTGCTTCATCAGCGCGACCAGCGGCTTCTTCGTGGGCGGGTCGTACGGGTGCGGCGGGAGGTAGCCGTAGATCTCGTCGAACACGATCATCCCGCGGAGCTTGTTCGTGCCCGGCCGCGAACGCGTCCACGCGAGGGCTTCCTCCAGCACCACGCCCAGCGCGAGCGCGCGCTCGTCGTCTTGGAGGTGCGCGACGCTGATGATCGTCGCGGGCGTCTTCCCGTCGACGGGCTCCATCCACTTACCGACGTCGAGGTCCTGACCCTGCCGCCAACGCGCCAGCGAGCTCGACGCGATCAGCGTGTTCAGATCGGCAGCCAGCTCACCGCGCGCCTTCAGGCCGATGTACGTCTCGACGTCGAGCGCGCCGATCGTCTCGAACGGCGGCGTGATGATGTCGGGCAGGAGCGACGCGAGATCCGCCGGCATGTTGGCGACGAGACGTCGCTCCGCGATCGCGGTGAGCAACGCGTGCGCGCGGCTCTGTGCGGGATCCGGATCGCGGCCCATGAGCCGCAGCACCATCGACACCGCCGCTTCGAGCGTTGCGCGCGCGTTGACGACGTCGTGATCCCAGCGCGCGCTCCGGCGCTCGAGCGCGCTCAAGAGATGCAGCGGCTCACCGGCGTCGCTGCCCGGCGTGATCACGCGGACGTGTGTGCTCTCGCAGTAGCGCGCGAGATCGTCCTCCGAGATGCCCCACTGCATCAGCTGCATGCGACGCTCGGCGGCCACCTCGTCGACGAGCGCGACGTCGGCGACGCCGTCTTCATCGCCGCGCGCGGCCTCGACCCAAGATGCGAGGTGCTTCGCGTCGTAGCTGGGGAACGCGAGCTTGAGGTTCGCGAGGTCTCCCTTCACGTCGAGCAAGAGCACCGGGATCCCGTTCCGGATCGCTTCCTCGACGAGCACCGTGATGAGCCCCGTCTTGCCCGAGCCCGTCATGCCGACGACGACGCCATGAGTGACGAGATCGTCGGCAGGGAGCTCGAAGCCGCCGCGCGCCGCACCCTTGAGAGTGCGGCGCGCGCCCATGTTGAAGGTCAGTCCCACTCAGCCCTTCGGCGGGTACGGATCGTTTCCGTACGTCCGCTCCTCTTCGATGGTCCCGTCGCCCTTGTGGATGACGAGCTGAGAGGGCTGGTTGTTGCGGGCGACCTCGACGCCGGCGTCGACAGCGTGGAACCTCGTGTCGTGCACAGACGCGGCCTTGTCGGCCCCGCGGCGCTTCACGTGCCAGCGTCCGTCGCCGTGCGGCGCCACATCGTAGACGGTCCTGGTGGCCATGGCTCAACGCACCGGCTTGTTCGGATCGGTGGGCTCTTCGGTCGGATCCTCAGTCGGGTCCTCGGTGGGATCCTCGGTCGGGTCTTCCGTGGGGTCGACGTCGCCCTCGCCGCTGCGGCGCTCTGCGAGGCCGAGGATGATCAGGTAGTCGCGGCGCTTCACGACGAAGCGCGCGATCGGCGCCCACTCCGTGTACCAGTCACGCAGATCGAGGAGCGCCTCCTCGTAGGCCGCCTCGGCGTCCGAGCGCTTCGTGTTGCCGAGCTTCTTGCCTTCACCCGTGGCGACCTCGACGAGCGCTGCGAGTCGCTTGCGCTCCTTGGCGTCGATCTTCTTCTTCGCCAGCGCCTCGAGCGCGGCCCGGCCGGCCTCGGTCTTCTCGAGCTCGTCGAGGCGGCGCAGCAGCGTGTCCACGACCATGATCGACTCTTCGCCGCCGACGGGCGCGATGTCCTTGAGGACCGTCTCGTGCGCCTCGGGGTGCGAGGTGAACGCCGAGTCGATGAAGAGGAAGAGCTTCTCGTCGGTGGTGACGAGCTCGGCCACCGCCGCGCGCACCTTGGTGTCCACCACGCGCTCGACGCGCGGACGCATGCCCACCGTGCGGAGCAGCTCCCAGCCGCGCAGCACCTCGGCCTCGTCGAGGCCGTTCTCGAACATCTGATCCTGCACCGTGGGGAGGTTGTTCATCCCCATCAGCAGCTGGAACGCCTTGGCCGGCGTCAGCAGCAGTGTCTGTCGTGACACTTCCTTGCCTGCGACGCGCCGCTTGAACTTCGGCATCGACTCCTCCCATGTGGACGCCCGCCCGGTGAGGGGCGGTCGCGGCCCATCAACTGACCTCCATGCCCTCGCCGGGCAACGAACCCGTGTGAGCAATCCCATTTTGGTGACAGTGTAAAATTCTAGTGGGGCTGGACGACGCTCGCTCCGCGGCCGCGTTCCCCTTGGAAATGGCCACCTGGTTCGAGCGCAGACCCATCTGGTTGGGTCGAGGAGCCGGCTGGTTGGGCTCGGGACCCTTCGGGTTGGAGTCTGATCGCTTTGGGTGTAGGAGCCGACCCGTCTTGTTGGGCTCTCGAGCGACCTAGCACGACTGCGGAACCGCTTGGCCCGTCCGCCGACCTCGCTGGTCGGACCCTGAACCCGCCGGGTCGGAGTTCGAAGCCGACGGCGCCGACCTGGGAGCCGCATGGGGGGCTCGCGGGGCCCCCCGGCGGATCGCGAAGACCAACTGGTCCGGATTGGGAGCCGTCTGGCCGAACGTCGGCCACTTCTTGCCGGCAGGGCCCCTCCCCGCTGCGACCCGAAGGCTCCCGTATCAGACGACGAAGACCGGCGGTCGGGCGATGAAGCTGGGCGCTCGGCGTCGTCGCGCCTCTCACCAACGCCGAGAGAGAGCGTGCTCAGGGTCACGATGAGCACGCGTCGGACCGCAGCAGCCGACGCCAGCTCCGTACGGAGCAGCTCTTCCTCCTGCGCCCAGTCAGAGATCGTCTTCGGTGTAGGGCGACATCGCCCCGAACCACTCGGGACACGTCTCGCCGGAGGCACCGACGCACGCACGCAGGGCGCGCCATGCGTCGTTGCAGCCGAAGTTGCAGGCATCCTCGTCCGAGCATGCGACGTATGCGTCCAGCTCGGCGCTGCAGCCGTGCTCGTCGTAGCAAGGGAGCGCTGCCTCGCACTTCGCGACGCAGTGGTGGACCTGCATCGCGAGCGAGGGGTCGAACGGCGTGCAGTCGGAGTTGCGCTCCCACCGGCCGCAGACGTACTCGCAGGTCGGATTCGCATCGACGGGCGCGCACCCGCCAAGGGCCAGGGCCAAGATGGCCGCCTGCTCGAGCCGCCTCATTCGCAACCTCGGCCGAGGCACGTTCGTGGTGCGCGAAGGGCGACGGAGTACGGGCCGCCTGTCGTCGCGCACGGTCCCGCCAGGTCGTACCACTCGAGCACGCACATCTCCTCCGCCTCGCAGCCAGCCGCCTCCGTGCATGCGAAGAACGTCGTCAGCAGCGCATCGCACTCCGCAGTGCGGCCGGGTTGGGCCAGAAAGCGCTCACAGGAATCGCCAACACCCTCGCCACTGCCGGTGCAGCGCAAGAACAGCGCCTCGTAGCGGACGCAATCGTCCGGAGCGGGCCGCGCAGCACAACCAGGTAGAGCTGGCGCAGCTAAAAGGAGGGCCACGGGAAGCACACGCGGGATGCGCACCCGCTCGCGCTACCACGCCTCCTGTCAGGCACATCAAGAGTCACAAAACTGTCACCTACGTGACGTTCATGCTCGGTGAGATTCGGCCATGGGCAACAACAGGCGGGTGGGTTGGATCGTCGCGGCATTCCTCGCAGCATCATGTGCAGGGGACGGTGGGGAGGCCGCAGGGGTGACCACGAACCTCGACGAGTCACCGTTCCCCGAGTTGCCAACGGACGCGTTCGTTTCGACTCAGCCTGTCGGTGGCACCGCGACGCGAATGAGCTCCACACCCGATGGCGCGAGCTCCTACTCCTACCCCATCTGGACACCTGCCGGTCGCCACGGGCTCGCACCAAGCCTGAGTCTGAACTACTCAAGCCGCGGTCCAAACGGCGTGCTCGGCGTGGGATTCTCGTTGTCGGGTGTGAGCTCGGTCGACCGCTGTCCGAGGATCATGGCGCTCGACCAACAGGCGAGTGGTGTTGGGTTCGAGGACGGGGGCCGATTCTGTCTTGACGGGGTCCCGCTTCTCCCCGCGACCGCGGATGCCGAGTACGGCCAGGTTGGGTTGGAGTATCGACCGGAAAGCGCGCCGACGGTGCGCGTGCGTTCCGTGGGCGGGGAGCTTGGCTCGCCAGATCACTGGATCGTTCAAGACGGAAGCGGGCTCTCGACCACCTACGGGGCAACCTCGGACTCCCGTGTCGTCGGACGCCGACTGGCGGGTCCCTACAACGCCTACGACTCATCCACACTCGGTGCGGAGAGTGTGGTGAGGTGGGCGGTGAGCCGCCAAGAGGACCCTCGCGGCAATGCGATGGAATGGGCGTACGAGGGATCGTTCGATGAAGACGATGAACTCGGGGCGGCAACCGAGCACTACCTTGCGACCATTCACTACACTACGCATTCGACCGTCCCCACGTTTCACGAAGTTGCGTTCGAGTATTCGGCTCGGCCCGACATCGAGGATGGTTTCCACGCGGGCGTACATCTGCGCGTGTCGCGCCGACTCTCCGCGATTCGAATTCGCCGTGTCGAAGGGACAGCGAGAGTTCCGCTCCGCACCTATCAGATCTCCTACCGAAGTGACTCGATCACGGGCCGCTCGCTCGTGTCGACGATCGCCGAGGTCGACGGGCTGGGGGTCGCCCTCCCGCCGACGACCCTCGGCTGGGACACGGGAACTTGGGACTGGGAGGTCGTGGATACCGGGCACGCAACGGCTCCTGCGGTCGAGGCCTACTGGCCCACGGTCTTCGTCGATCTCAACGGTGACGGACTCGACGACGTCTTCACGCGCCGCCGACTCTCGCCGACAAACGCCTTTGCACTGTTCTCGAACGGCACGTCGTTTGATTCGCCGGTGGACTTTGGCACCGTCATCAACAGCTACGAAGCCGACTTCGACATGGACGAGCGCGGCGACTTGCTCATCGAAGCATACTTCTCAGGCCGTTGGGAGCGGCACGCGTACGAGTGGAACGGCGCGTCTCTCCTGGATCTCACCGGAGACGAGATCAGGTACCAGATCTGGAATCCAGCCCGGCCCTCGATCTTCGCGGACTTCGACGGAAACCGTCAAGGAGACCAGCTCGACTTCTATCCCGACGAGGAGAGTCGCCCACGCTCGGCCGTTCGGTTCCATGGCGGCGCGAGTTGGAACGCATGGATGACGCCCGATCTGATCACGCCTCCAGGGTTTCAGCCGACGCCTGTGGACATCGACAGCGATGGGCGGACCGAGTTGGTCGAGCTGGGCGCGACGACGACGCCGAACGTGTTCGAGTTCGAGGATGGGACGTTCCGCCGAGAGCCAGCGTCGTTCAGCCTGGTTTCGGGCGAGCACGTGTTTGCAGACGTGAATGGGGACGGTGCCGCCGATCTCGTATACACGCAGAATCTCCGTGCCCAAGTTCGCGTCAACTTTGGAAATGGAACTCTGGGTCCAGCGCGGGATATGGGGCCGGTCGCCCCGCACCAGGACGGAACGAGTGCGATTCGAGTTGCAGATCTGAACGCGGATGGTCGCGATGATCTGATCATCCTCACGGAGACTACACCCGGCGCCCTCACCGAGGCGCCTCCACAGTTTCTCATCTCCAACGGCCGAGCGTTCATCGAGATGCGCCCGTCGTGGTCCGGTGGCGACCGCACGCCTCAGTATGGCTTCCACGGCACGCGTGCCGGCGACGTGAACGGCGATGGCCTCGTAGACTTCGTGATGAGCGGTGCCCGCCCGTTCGGAAACCTTCGCTTGGTCCGCCGCCAGACAACATTTCCGGACCACTTAGTGGAGGTACGCGACGGGCTCGGAGCGCGGAGTCGCGTTCAGTACACCACGGCGGGCGACCGCCAAACCTACACCCCGTCGACCGGATGCCAGTACCCACAGAGATGCGTCAATCGCGGCATGACGCTGGTCTCGCGCCTCGAGCACGACAACGGTCTGTCCGACCAGAATGGTGGGAACGGCTGGACTTCGAGTCGCTTCTTCTATGCGGACGGTCGAGTCGACGTATTGGGACGTGGGTTCCTAGGATTTGCGGTGTTTCGCCGTGTCCAAGAGCAGACCGGGGCTGAGGAGCGGAGCCACTTCGACCTCAGTGCCCGCGACGGTCGATACCCGTTCGCCGGCGGGCCGACCGATGTCTACTCCGGCGTCGTCCTGGAGACCGGTCGTTTCGTTGGTTCGTATTCTCACACCGACTACACCTATCGCCCTGTCCCACTTCCCTCCGACACGACGGTCTTCGACGTGGTGACCGAGCGCGTCGAAGTTCGGTCGTTCCTGGACACGACCGCACCAGTGACGCTGGTTGCGCTGAGTTCCCTCCCCGCCACGACGACGACAACGACGGTCCTTGGGCATGATGCCTTTGGCAACATGATCGACTCTGTCGAGACCGTGAGCGGTGTCAGCACGACCACCGTCCATCGCGACATGCTCCCGCCCACGTCGGCATACCATACCGGGTTGGTGTCGTACGCCTCCGTGACAGATGCCCGCTGGACCGGGCGATCAGAGTCGATCGACCGCTCGTATGCCTATTCGCCTGACGGCTTCCTGACGGAAATTGTCGACTTGCCGGCAAGCGCCGATGAGAAGTTCACGACGGCCTTCGCAACATCTCCTGTGGATGGTCTCGTCGAGTCCATCACGATGTCTGAGGAGTGGGAAGAGGACCGGGTGACCCGGGTCTACTATGACGCGGCGCGTCTGTATCCTCGTCGAGTCGTGAACGCCGAGTTGCACGAAACCTGGATGGGTATCGACCCTTCCTTCGGCATCCCACTGATTGCGGTGGACGTGAATGGAGTGGAAGGCCGTCGATATTACGACGGTTTCGGGCGTCCACGAGGGCAGTCGGCAGACGACGGTAGTGGGACCCAGACAGACTACTCTGCAACGGCGGGCAGTCCGTTGATCACCACGACCGTGGCGACGACGGGACGGTATGACCGTGTGACTACAGACCGTCTCGGGCGAGCGAATTGCTTCTCGACGCGCCGCTTGGACGGGGTGGTGGTCGAGGCGTGCGACTCGTACGACGCACTCGGTCGCCTGTCTTCCACCACTCGCCCGGACTCCACCGGGGCGCACCCGGTGAACATGGTTTTTGAGTACGACCGTGTCGGGAGAACCCTGCGGGCTACGCGTGAAGACGGAGCGGTGGAACGTTTCGAGTACGCGGGCCTTACCACCTCGCATTGGGACACTGGGGGCCGTCGTGTGAGCGCGACCGTCTTAGCAAACGGCGAGAGACGTTTCGAGACGGAGGTGCTCGCAGACGCGTTCGGCGCGCGCGCCTTGACGACATCATTCATCGTCGGTCCGTTTGGACGAATCGCGTCGCAAACCAGCCCCAGGGGATCTGTCACGTCATGGTTCTATTCGCCGGCAGGCCGAGTGGTTCGCTTCGTGGATCGCGATCGAGGTGACAATCGGTACGCGTACAATGGGTACGGCGAGCTGCGGTGGAGCCGTGATGCCGCAATGGTCGAGAGCGAATGGACTAGAGATCTCCTCGGTCGCGCCCTCACACGTACACTGACCTCTGGCGAGCGATTCTCTTGGACTTGGGACACTGACGCGACGGGAGTGGGTCGACCGTCGTCGAGCTCCCACACGACAGCCGTAGGCACCGTCCTCACTACCTATCGCTACGACTCGTTTGGCCGTGAGCGCGAGCGAACGTTCGGCATCTCCGGCGAGTCGACGACGCGCACTTTCGTCCGGGACTACGACTCCGTCGGCAGACTGCGTCGCATGACGTATCCGCGAGTCGCGGGCGTCGAGAGGTTCGTCGTTCGCTACGAGTACGGTCCTCACGGGCATTTGCGTCGACTGGTCGACACACGGACCACCAGTGAACTCTGGCGCGCCACGGCCACGGACGACTGGGGCGTCATCGTCAACGAGCGGGCCGGCGAAGTCACCCATTCCAGAGTTGTGGATCAGCGTACCGGCCTCACGTCGCGGCACACGGCCACGGCTGCGGGGACGGTTGTTCAAGACCTCGCCTACGAACGAGGACTCGACGACGTCTTGGATCGCCGTGTCGACATGGCGTATGGGCGCACCGAGACGTTCGGGCACGATTCACTGCTAAGACTTGTGAGTTGGACCCTCAGCGTGGGAGGCGCAACGAGGGCCTCCGCGTACACCTACGGCGACGACGGCGATCTGCTGTCAGCTACCACTCCCGACGGGACGAGCACCTACGACTACGCTCCTGCGCGAGTGCACCGCCTCACGGGCTTCTTCGACGCTGAGAGTGGAACGACGACGAGCTACACGTACAACCCAAACGGGGATGTGCGTGGGTGGAGCGCGCCTACGTTCGACGTCAACATCCAGCACAATGCATTTCACCTGTTTGACCGGATCACGCTCGATCGAGCCAGTGGTGACGACTGGACTGCTCGCTATTACTACGACGCGTCGGGTCAAAGGGTCGCCCGTCGCGTCGACGGTGTAGTGGACGAAGTTTCGCTAGACGGGCTCTATGAGAAGCGGGGCTCACAGCATCACTTCTATGTCCGGACACCGGGGTCACTCGTGGTTCGTGTCACTCAACAGGCGGGTATTCCTGAAGAGCGAGTGGTGCTCACGCGGGATCTGCAGGGCTCGATCACAGGTGTCGTAGGCGCGGTCTCTGGCGAACTCGTCCAGAGGTACTTCTATTCACCCTGGGGCGACCCGATCGCGCGTGGCGGGACGAATCGGCGCTATCCCCGCACGGACGCCACCGAAGACGAAGGGTTCACAGGTCATCTCCATGACCGAGTGCCGGCTCAGTTGGCGGGCCTCGTTCATATGCAAGGGCGCACGTACGACTCACGGACGCGCCGAATGCTCGAACCGGATCCGGTCCTTGACGGTCCGACCGCCCAGATGCGCAACCCCTACGCGTATGCAGGCGATTCACCCGTCGCCTTCGTGGACCCCGACGGGTATCGGGCGAATCCCGGCGACCTGGTATGGAATCGCACGTCTTCCATGATGGGGGGGCGGCAGGTCTGGAACGGCGCACACCTAGATGGCTCAGGGCGGGTCGCCACGTCGGGCGGCGAGATCACTCTCTATATCCAGAATATCTCCAAGGGCTACATTCCACCCGGGGGAGGTATCGATTCCGCCAAGTCTGACGGCATCATCGACGCGGCCGCCGTTGCCGTGCGCCAGGCAGGGGGGTCTCCGGACCGTGCGTTGTGGAATGTCTTCGCCAACACTCCGACGGGTCAGGCGATCGCCCACCCCGGCTTCCCAGTGTTCCTCGAGGGCATCGCTACTCGCGTCGCTGTCGGAATTCCGGTGGCCGCAGCCGTGATGGCGGCCTCCCAGGAGCCCGGTGTCGGGGAGATGCTCGACACATGGACTCTAAATGACCCGGAGGCTGACGGTATTGACAAGTTCTTTGCGTCGGTGTCACTGGGGATCAGTGCGTGGACGCTTGCCACTTCTCCAAACTACGGGGCTGCGCGGCGAGCCTTGTATGCCATTGATGACATTCCGACGCCTTCGTTCACCATCGCCCCCGGGGCCATGCCTGGCGGCACCACCTCGCAGCCTGCGAGCGCTGTTCGCATCGCACGTATTCACTTCGAGAGTCTTCCAATACACGAGCAGCATGACGTGAACGCTGTTCTTCGGCATGTTCAGAACGGAACCACCCCTGCCCATCCTGTCCAGGCGAAGCATTGGAACTCGCCGTACGGCAACAAACAGTATAGGCTCCCGGGTCCGTCGTTTGCCGGTAACATGAAGGCTTCGCCGTTTCGTGAGTTCAGGGTCATGTCGCCAGGCGAAACTCAAGCAGGCCTTCGGAGGGTGGTGCTAAACATCCATACGGGTGAACGCTACTACTCTTGGACCCACTATGGCGACACGGGTGCCCCGCACTTCGTGAGGTTTTAGACGATGCGCCGCGAGCACCTGCGGTTAGTCTCCGCCGATTCGTTCAGTAAGGAACGCGAACGCTTGTGTAAGGAGGGATTTGCGTGTCGTGTTCTTCGCACCCATGGCGTAGAATCGGAGCACGGCTTGATGGTAGCGATTAGATCTTCCCTCCCACTTGACCCGGCCTGGGGCTCTGACGTGCCGGCCCGAATCAACTGGGATTCGATTCTGGACCGGATCTCTGGTGGTTTCTACATCGGCGACAATCCTTCGGCCAAGGTCGTACTCCTGTGGGAAGGAGCCGTGGACGTCGAGTCCTGGAGCCCTCGTGTGTTTGCCGACCTTCTCTACCTCATGGGTGACGTGATCGAGCGCGTCGCGGGTGAAGGAGTGACGCTTGAGGTTCTGGTGCATCACGAGGACTCGAGGCTGTTCGACGCGCTGCCCGACATCGGGCCGCAGGATTTCGACGCATGGCGTGCAAGTGTCGTGCTCCCTCCGCCTCGTGGCCGTTGCTGACGTTGGACATCGTGGTGGACTCTGGACCCTGTGCGGGACTTCACGCACTAGTGGGGATTGGTGTGTCGATGCCGCCGCGAAGAGTCGCGACCCGAAGTCGAGGCCGTTGAGGCGCACGGCGCAGCCCGTCGGCTCGCTCACGACGCGCAAGCAGGCACCCTGCATCTGCGCGAGCGCGCGATCCACCTCGTCCAAGATCGCGCGCACCTCGGGCGGATGCTGCGTGAGCGTCGGCTCGCCGCGCGGCACGAGACGTCGACACGCGTAGCCCTGCTCGACGGCGCTGGCTCGTCTCCTCGAGCGAGCGCACGAGGTAGAGGCACATGTCGAGCACCTGTCGCGCGCGTGTGGCCTCGCGGTTGAGCTCGGCGAGCGCAGGATCCGTCACGGCCTCGGCCTGCGCGAGCGCCGAGCGTGCGCCGTCGTAGTCCGCGCGCGCGAGCGAGCGCACGGCCTGACGGCTCGAGGCGACCCACCGTGCCAGATCCGACTCCGAGACCTCGGGCGGATCCTCGCCGTGAGAGGCGACGAGCGCCTCGCGCGCGGCGTCGTGCGATCGCAGCGTCGTCCCCGTGGTGGCCGCGGTGTCGGCGACCTCGCTCGTGTCCGCGACGTGCCCCTCGCGCTCGACGGGCAGGAGCAGCACCTGCGCCCAGGCGACGGAAGGCGGGGTTCGCGAGCGCGCACGCGAGCAGAGGGGGCATGACCGCGCCCATGCGCGACCGACCGAGTGCAGTCGGCGGTCCGCGTTTTCGCAGGTGTCCGAGGTGAGAGCGATCTCACGGATTCGGCGCAGGGGGGAGCTTCCCCGCTTGCTCCGTACAAGAGGGAGAGTCATTCTCGGTCGCCTCGGCGTATTGAGAGCCATTCCCGTTGTCGTGAGGAACTTCATGAAGATCGACCGTCGCGCCCTCTTTCTCCTTCCTTCCATGGGCGCTGTGCTCGCGGGCTGTCCCGACAACACCACGGGGGACGACGCGTTCGTCACGCCGATGGCGGACGCGTTCGTGGCGACCGAGGACGCGTTCATGCCCCCGGGCACGGACGCTGGGCGCGATGCGTTCGTGGCGCCCGACGCGTTCATGGAGCCTGGCACCGACGCGGGGACCGATGCGTTCGTCGAGGCGGACGCGTTCGTCCCGGGTGATGCGGGGCCGCCGCCGCTGCCGGCGATCGTGAACCCAATGCCGCACACCGTGCCCGCGTCGGCGACCGGCCACGATCGGTTCTACGCCGTCACCTTCGCGCCCGACTCGAGCTTCTACGTGACCGGCGTGCGCGCCGCGGGCACCGACGCGGCCACGAACGACTACGAGACCGTCGTCGCGCACTTCGGCGCGGACGGTGAGCTCGACACCACGTTCGGCACCGATGGCTGGTTCGTCCGCAACCTCGCTGTCGGCCTCGCGGGTGAGATCGCCCGCGGCATCACCCTGCAGAGCGATGGAAAGATCGTCGTGGCCGCCACCGTCGAGCACGTGGCCACGGGCGCCGACACGCGTGACCGCGACATCGCCCTCTTCCGCCTGAACACCGACGGCACGCTCGACGACACGTTCGGCACCGACGGCGTCGAGCTCATCGACCTCACGGACGGCGAGGCGCTGCCCGCACCGAGCACCGCGTACGTCGCCGACAGCGCATGGAACGTGCGGGCCGACGCGATGGATCGACTCGTCGTCGCCGTGGGCCCCAAGCGCACGGGCGGGACCGACACCGACTTCGGCGTGCTGCGCCTCCTCCCCGATGGCGAGCGCGACACGACGTTCGGCACCGGCGGCCTCTACCAGCGCGACATCGCGAACGTGAACGCGAGCGTGCGCAGCCTGGAGCTGTTGCCCGAGGGCCGCATCTCGCTCGCGGGTTACTACTCGGAGGGTGGCTCGGTCCGCCCCGTCATCCTCGTGCTCGACTCGACGGGCGCGCCGGTCACCAGCTTCGGCACGATGGGCCTCTACACCGAGGTCGTGCTCACGACGCAGGTCGAGGCGTACGACGCTGTGCTCCAGGGCGGGAGCTTCGTGACTGCGGGCTACGGTCGCGAGGAAGCGATGGGCGACAACGACTTCATCTCGCTGCGGGTCGACGCGACCACGGGCGTTCGCGATCTCACGTACGGCACGGGCGGCTACGCGCTCCTCGGCGGCTACGACTTCAGCGACAACGCGCGCGGCCTCGTGGTGCTCCCCGATCAGCGCATCCTCATGATCGGTGGCCTCCGCACCGCCACGTCCGAGGCCGATGGCGCGCTCGTCCTCATGACGCGCGACGGCGTCTTCGACACGACGTTCGGCGACGACGGCGTGCAGCTCATCAACACCTCCGCAGGCACGGTCGATCACCTCTGGGGCGTGGACGTGGATCCGCGCGGCGAGCGTGTGGTCGTGGTGGGCATCGGCGGCACGGACCCCGCGACGAACGACAACGGCCTCGTGTACCTTTTCCCCGTTCCGTGACCACCCAACTTCGACCCCGGAATCCCACGCGGGGGCTCGTGCGACGATCGTCGATCGCCGCGCTGGCCCTCGCTGCCGTTTCATCGGCGAGCTGCATGCGCGTCGAGGTCTCGTTCCTCGACGTCGGTCAGCCCGACGCGTGGGCGCCCGACGCCGCGCGGCCCGACGCTGCACGACCCGACGCGGCGATCGACGCGCCGGGCATGGATGCACCGCGCATCGACGCCGACGATCGCGACGCGCCGACCTTCGACACGGCGACCGACGTCTTCGTGCCCACCGGCGCCGACGGAATCCGCGCTGTGCTCGGTGCGGTGGGCGAGAACGTCGCGCTCGCCTCGATGCGTGACTTCGTCGTGGTCGCCGACGCGCTCGTGGTGGCGACGGAGAACGCCCGCACCCTGGGCACGCCCGAGAGCCTCGAGGCCGCGCGCCTCGCGTGGCACGACGCGATGCGCGTGTGGCAGCGCGTCGAGGTCCTGCAGATGGGACCTGCGGGGCTCGCGATGTACACGCTGGGCGGACGCGGACTGCGCGACACGATCCATCCGTGGCCGTTCGTGAGCTACTGCGGCATCGATCAGGCCACGGTCGCGGAGCGCTACGTCGACGTCGCCACGCTGGGCGCCGAGCCGGTCAGCGCGCGCGGCATGAGCGCGATCGAGTATGCGCTCTTCGAGACGACGGGCAGCAACCGCTGCGCGGCCTCGGCTGCGATCAACGCCGACGGCACGTGGGCCGCGCTCGGTCGCGACGAGGTGGCGCGTCGGCGCACGAGCTACGCGCACACCGCCGCCGTCCTCGTGGCCGCGCAGGCGCGTGTGCTCGTGAACGCGTGGGAGCCCTCGGGCGAGAACTTCCTCGGCACGCTCGCCACCGCGGGCGCAGGCAGCACGCTCTATCCCAGCGCGCAGGTGGGGCTCAACGGCCTCTCGGACGCGCTCTTCTATCTCTACAAGGACGTGACCGACCTCAAGATCGGGATCCCCGCTGGCATCTACGTGGACTGTCCGACCGCGACCTGTCCCGACAACGTGGAATTCCCTTTCTCGGACAGCTCGCTCGTCTATGCGCGCGTCAACGTCGAGGCCTTCCGCGATGCCTACCTCGGTGCACCGCCCCCGATGGACGCGCCCGGCTTCGACGATCTCCTTCGCTCGATGGGCGCGGCCGATCTCGATCGACGCATCCAAGAAGCGATCGTGGTCGCGCTCGCGGCCTTCGATCTCGTCGACGGACCGCTCGAGATCGCCGTCGACACCGACGCCGACGATGTCCTGATCCTCCACGACGCCATCCGCGCGGTGGCCGATCTCTTCAGGGTCGAGCTGCTCACCGTGCTCGATCTCGAGCTCCCGGCGCGCGTCGAGGGCGACAACGACTGACTCGGTTGGCCGGGTCGAGGGACCTCTGGCCCCTCGAGCCTTCACTCGTGCGGTCCACTCCGCTTCGCTCCGTTCCTCTCCCTCGCTGCTCCAGGGAGAGCTTCGCTCCCCCGCCGCAGGGCGCGCCAGCAGAACGAATGTTTCTCGGTCCCTGAGGTCCCGGCTCAGCCCATGACGACGCGAAAGACGATGATCCTCGGGAGCGCTGTCGCGCTCCTGGCCCTCTCGCCGCTCGAGCCACCGCGCGCCCACGCGCAGGACGCGCCCGAGCCCGAGCCGCCAGCGCTCGAGCCGGAGCGCGCCGACGACGAGGCGAGCGCGGAGGACGACGCGAGCGCGGACGACGACGCGAGCGCGGACGACGACGAGGTCGACGACACGAGCACGGACGACGACGAGGACGACGCCGCGTCGATGCACGTGGGTGACGAGGTCGTCACCGGTCACGCGGAGGAGCAGTTCCACACCGGTGGCTCGGCGCACTCGATCGACGAAGAGACACTCGAGCAGCTCGACTACGACGATCCCAACTCGATCCTCGTGTCGGTGCCCGGCGTCTACGTGCGGCAAGAAGATGGCTATGGCCTGCGCCCGAACATCGGCATCCGCGGCGCCAACGCCGAGCGCTCTCGCCGCATCACGCTGATGGAGGACGGTGTCCTCCTCGCGCCCGCGCCCTACTCCGCGCCCGCCGCGTACTACTTCCCGCTCGTCACGCGCATGACGGGCGTCGACGTGTTCATGGGCCCTGCGGCGATCCCCTACGGCCCGCACACCGTGGGCGGCGCCATCGACTTCCGCGATCGCCCCATCCCCGCGACGCACGAGGGCGGCCTCGATCTCGCGCTCGGCTCCACGTGGTTCGGCCGCTTCCACGGCCACTACGGAGACTCGAACGAGTGGGGCGGTTTCCTGATCGAGGCAGTGCACCTCCGCACCGACGGCTTTCGCACGCTCGACTTCGGCGAGGCCAACACCGGCTTCGATCGCAGCGACATCGTCGCGCGCGGCGAGCTGCACGGTGACCTGAACGCCGACGTCTACCATCGCCTCGAGATCGTGGCGGGCCTGGGCCTCGAGCACTCGAACGACAGCTACCTCGGCCTCACCCTCGAGGATCTGCGCCAGAGCCCGTGGCGACGTTATGGCATCGCCGGCACCGATCGCATGGACTGGTGGCGAACGCGCGTGATGGCGCGCTACGAGCTCCTCTCCGATCCTTTCGATCTGCTCGTCACCGCGTACCGCCACGACTTCGATCGCACCTACCAGCGCATCGACAGCTTCGTGGACGGGACGCCGCTCGGCGCCGTGCTCCAAGACCCCACGAGTGGGCGCAATGCCGTCTACTACAACGTCCTCACGGGCGCAGAGCAGGCGAGCACGCCCGGACAAGCGGTCCTCCGCGCGGTGAACAACCGCGTGTTCGTGTCGCAGGGCGTGCAGGCGCGCGCGCGCTTCCGCGCCCAGACGGACGAGGTGCGCCACACGATCGAGGTGGGCCTGCGGCTGCACTACGACGAGATCGCGCGTCACCACACCGGCGTGGGTGTGCTCATCGACGGCAGCGCGCTCGTGGAGGACGGCCGCGGCGAGCGCTTGCTGCTCCGGAACCGCGCACAGTCGATCGCGTTCTCCGCCTATGGCGCCTACCAGATCCGGTGGCGCGCGCTCACCGTCACGCCCGGCATCCGCCTCGAGTCGGTGTGGAGCGAGATGCTCGATCTGACCACGGGCCGCTTCCAGATCACGCAGCAGGCGGAGCTCCTTCCTGGCTTCGGCGCGACGTACGAGATCATCCCGGACCTCGCGGCGTTCGCAGGCGTGCACCGCGGCTACTCACCGGTGGCGCCCGGTCAGCCCGAGGGCGTGCGTCCCGAGCAGTCGTGGAACTACGAGATCGGCATGCGCTACGGCCGCATCGACACGCCGACGCACGGGCAGCTCGCGTACTTCCTCTCGGACTACGAGAACCTCACGGGCGAGTGCTCGGGCGCGGGCGGCTGCCCCGAAGAGCTCGTCGATCGGATGTTCAACGGCGATCGCGCGACGGTGATGGGCATCGAGGCTGAGGCCACACACACGTTCGTGATCGACGACCTCCACATCCCGCTGCGCGGCAACTACACGTACACGTACACGCGCTTCGCGACAGCGTTCAACTCGGAGAGCCCGACGTTCGGCACCGTGCGGATCGGTGATCACCTGCCGTACGTGCCCGAGCACCAATTCACGCTCGGCGCAGGCTTCGACTGGCGCTTCCTCCGCGCGAACCTCCAGGCCACGTACGTGGGTGTGATGCGCGATCAGGCCTCGCAGGGGCCCATCCTCGCGGGCCAGGGCACCGACGAGCAGTTCTATCTCGATGCGATGGCGAGCGTGGAGGTCTATCCAGGCATCCGCCTCTACGTGCGCGGAGAGAACCTCACGAACAGCGCGCCGATCGTCTCGTACCGCCCCTTCGGCGCGCGCACGGGCCGCACGCTCCTCGTGCAGGGCGGCCTCGAAGCCAGCTTCTGATCGCACGCGAGCCTCGCGACGTCCTGGGCCTCGGTCTCAGACGGTCGGAACGGTCCCACCGTCGATGACGAGCTCGGCCCCATGAATCGCGGCAGCGCGATCCGAGGCCAGGTACGCGATGAGGTCGGCGACCTCCTCGGGCTCGGCCGGGCGGCCGATGGGGATCCCACCCAGACTGTCGAGGACGACGCGTCTGGCATCCTCGATCGTGCCGCCCTGGGCGGCCTGCAGACGCTTCAGCAGATCGACGGACGAGTCGGTCATGATCCAGCCCGGCGAGACGACGTTCACTCGAACACCCTTGGGGCCGAGCTCTTTGGAGATGGACTTGCTGTAGGTCCGGAGGGCTGCTTTCGCTGCCGCGTAAGCGGTGGTCGACTCCGGCAGGGGCAAGACCGATTGGATGGAGGTGACGTGCACCACCGCGCCACTGCCACGCTCGACCATCTGAGGAATGAGCAGGCGGTCGAGGCGGACCGCGGCCAAGAGGTTCAGGCTCAGCTCGGCGAGCCAGTGCTCATCCGTCAGGGCGAGGAATCCCCCGCCCGGAGAGGACGAGCCGCCGACCACATGGGCCAGGATGTCGACGCCACCCAAGCGCTCCAGCGCGACTCTGGCCAAGGTGTGCCCACCCTCGGCCGTCGTCAGGTCCGCTTGGACGAGCTCGACCCCATCGATGGGCGGAGACGTTCCGCGCGCGGCGGTGATCACTCGGGCGCCGCCAGCGAGGAAGCGCTCGACAGTGGCACGCCCGGCGCCTTTGGTTCCTCCGCTGACCAGCACGCGCTTTCCTGCAAACTCCGTCGGATCGACCCTGGTGGTCATGCCGTGATCTCCAGGCTCGTGATGACGTCGTTCTTCAGCGTGAAGCGATAGGTGAACCGGATCGGGCTGCCTCTGAAGTCGCCGTGGCCAGGGCCTTCGACCACGACGCGGCCGTTCTCGTGGCGAACGGTGTCCGGCGTGAAGATGGCCTTGGCGCCGACCACCGCCTGTTCGAGCAAGGTCCGGAGCTCGGCATGCCCTCTGTGACGAGCGCCATTGTCCAGAACGATGGCGTCGGCCGCGAACGGCTGGAGCATGCCTTCCACGTCGAGTCGTGCGTTGGCCTCGACATAGTCGGCGATGGGCTTGGGTAGTGTCTGGTTCATCCGTGTCTCCTCGGCGTTGGTTCGCTTCGAGAGACTAGACCCCCCAAACAAAACGAAAACCTGCGGAATGCTGCATGCTATGTGTAGCCCAGCTACACGATGCGCGACCATCTCTCCGGTCTTCGGGCCCTCTTGTGCGTGGCCGAGAAACGAAGCTTCAGGGCGGCGGCCGCCGAACTGGGCGTGACCCCCTCTGCGGTGAGCCAGATCGTTCGCGCTCTCGAAGCCCGCGTCGGCGTGCGGCTGCTTCAGCGAACCACCCGCAGCGTCGGTTTGACCGAGGCAGGGGAGCAGTTCGTCGCACGGCTGAGGCCTGCATTCGACGGCATCGACGTCGCGTTCGAGTCGCTGACGGCCATGAACGGCCGCCCGTCGGGTCTGCTGCGGCTCACGATGCTGCGCACCGGCTACTCCGACGTCGTCAAACCCAAGCTCGCGGCCTTTCTCGACGCGTATCCCGACATCCGCATCGAGCTCTGTCTGCAAGAGGCTCTGTCGAACATCGTGGTCGAAGGGTTCGACGCGGGCATACGCCTCGGCCACAGCCTCGATCGCGACATGATCGCCGTTCGCGTCAGCCCCGACCAACGCCTCGTGGTCGTCGGCTCACCGCACTACTTCGCGCGCCGAGGCAAGCCCAATCACCCGCGCGATCTCCATGCACACGAGTGCATCGGTCTGCGCATGTCGTCGGGCGCGGTCGCCCGGTGGAGGTTCCTCGACGGCGACGCGGAGCTCGAGCTCGCGGTCGACGGACGCGCCGTGACCAACGACGGATCGGTCTTGGTGGACGCCGCCGTCGAAGGTGTCGGGCTCGCCTACGTCTTCGAGGACATGGTGAGCGAGCTCGTGTCCGAGCGGCGTCTCGTGCGAGTGCTCGACAAGTACTGCCCGCAGATCCCGGGGTACTTTCTCTACTACCCGAGCCGTCAGAACCTCGCCCCCAAGGTCCAGGTGCTGGTCGATTTCCTGAAGAAGGCGCGGCCGAGAGGACGTGGCAACGCGCGCCAGTGAGCGCGGCGCGCTGATCACATCGCGACGGCGTGGGGCGCGACCTCGCGGGGGACGTACTTTGCGAGCCAGTCACGCACGAGCGGCCACACCGTCGTTGTCGCCTCGCGGCCCATGATCAGGTCGATGTGGCCGAAGGGGAACGCGCGGTAGGTCTTGTCGTGCGCGCGGCTCGCGTCGTACGCGGGCCGCACCGACTCGGGCGGCGCGAGGTGATCCTCGGTGCCCGCGATCACGAGCAGCGGACGATCGAGCATCTCGAAGGCGGTGCCGTAGTCGGTCATGCCGTCGAGGCTCTTCCAGCCCTCGGCGCGACCGGCCTTGAAGATGTCGAGCGCGATCGCGAGCGTCGTGTGCTCGAACGACTTCTTCAGGTACTCGCTCAGCACGTCGCGCTCCATGCCGCCCGGCACCCAGCCGCGGATCGGCATCGGCAGCGCGGTCGAGTCCCAGAGCGCCGCGCGCTTGTGGAGGTGTCGACCGATGAGGCGCACCGGCAGCGCGGGGTTCGCGTCGAAGAGGCCCGTGAAGCCCACCACGGCAGCGAGCTCGCGCAGCGCGAGTGCCACGTGCTGACGCTTCGCTTGGTGGGGTCACTCCAAGAGGTTGCAGGCTGCGAGAACATTGAGGCTTTTTGGGGGGGCTTTGACGCGGCACCTCACATGGTGACGGCGGGCTCGAACCGGGCGCGGGCGCGCGAGGCGCCCTCTGGGCAATCGAAGATCTCTGCGAGCGACCTCACGCGATACCTGACGCGAGAAACAACCTGCCCGGCGACCACGCGCGCTCGAGCCTACAAGCACGCCTCGGGGTTCGACCCGCGGCGCGCTGCTCGGATCAAGGCGGCACCCCAAGATGGAAGGCACACAGGCGCGAAGGGCTTCGCTTTCGGCACCGCTTGCCGCTCGCGCGCCCCACGGCACACTGCAATGCCGTGAGTGACTCGCGGAAGCGGCTCTCACGCGAGCATCGTGGGAGGCCATGGTTTGCCCGCACGGAACACGAGAGGAGCCCCTTCGCTCGCGCACAAACTGAGTCCTTGAGCTTGAATTGCGGGCCACTCACGCAGCCGGTCAGCGGTTTCGACTCCGATGGCTTCTAGCCAAGGGAAGAGCACATACCATGTGCTGAGCAGATCGGAACGCATCAGCTCATGAAGTGCGTTGAACAGTAGCTTGTACCAAGGGCCCAACTCAGAATCCATGTTCAGCGATTCCATCCAGTCGTACTGAACGTCTGCCGCGAACGGATCCACAACAAGGGTCAATGGGTCGAGGAGTGACAGCCGCTCCACGTCGCACTCGTAAAATCGTCCGATCAATCTTCGTGCCGCCGCGACTGCCAATGCGTCGCCTGGAGGCACAGCCCCCAACATCTCTCGAGCTCGCGCTTGCAGGGCCTCCCCGCGTGGAACCTCGCGCAGCACTTCGAGCGCAGAACGAAAACCCAACTCGACCAGGCAATAGTCACGAGAGTCGCGGTCACTCCAGTCGATCGCAATTCCGCTCGAACGGAGCCTACTGTCCACGTTCGTTCGCCACGAGTCTATGGTGCCCATGCCGGTCTCCTACACCCTCGTCGCACCGGACGCTAACGACCGCCCGTCGGGTCTGCTGCGGCTCACGATGCTGCGAACCGGCTACTCCGACGTCGTCAAACCCAAGCTCGCGGCCTTTCTCGACGCGTATCCCGACATCCGCATCGAGCTCTGTCTGCAAGAGGCTCTGTCGAACATCGTGGTCGACGGGTTCGACGCGGGGATACGCCTCGGCCACAGCCTCGATCGCGACATGATCGCCGTTCGCGTCAGCCCCGACCAACGCCTCGTGGTCGTCGGCTCACCGGACTACTTCGTGCGCCGAGGCAAGCCCAAGCATCCGCGCGATCTCCATGCACACGAGTGCATCGGTCTGCGCATGTCGTCGGGCGCGGTCGCCCGGTGGAGGTTCCTCGACGGCGACGCCGAGCTCGAGCTCGCGGTCGAAGGACGCGCCGTGACCAACGACGGTTCGGTCTTGGTGGACGCCGCCGTCGAAGGGGTCGGACTCGCCTATGTCTTCGAAGACATGGTGAGCGAGCTCGTGTCCGAGCGGCGTCTCGTGCGAGTGCTCGACAAGCACTGCCCGCAGATCCCGGGGTACTTTCTGTACTACCCGAGCCGTCAGAACCTCGCCCCCAAGGTCCAGGTGCTGGTCGATTTCCTGAAGAAGGCGCGGCCGAGAGGACGGGGCCAACGCGCGCCAGTGAGCGCGGCGCGCTGATCACATCGCGACGGCGTGGGGCGCGACCTCGCGGGGGACGTACTTCGCGAGCCAGTCGCGCACGAGGGGCCACACGGTCGTCGTCGCCTCGCGGCCCATGATCAGGTCGATGTGGCCGAAGGGGAACGCGCGGTAGGTCTTGTCGTGCGCGCGGCTCGCGTCGTACGCGGGCCGCACCGACTCGGGCGGCGCGAGGTGATCCTCGGTGCCCGCGATCACGAGCAGCGGACGATCGAGCATCTCGAAGGCGGTGCCGTAGTCGGTCATGCCGTCGAGGCTCTTCCAGCCCTCGGCGCGACCGGCCTTGAAGATGTCGAGGGCGATCGCGAGCGTCGTGTGCTCGAACGACTTCTTCAGGTACTCGCTCAGCACGTCGCGCTCCATGCCGCCGGGCACCCAGCCGCGGATCGGCATCGGCAGCGCGGTCGAGTCCCAGAGCGCCGCGCGCTTGTGGAGGTGTCGACCGATGAGGCGCACCGGCAGCGCGGGGTTCGCGTCGAAGAGGCCCGTGAAGCCGACCACGGCGGCGAGCTCGCGCAGCGCGAGCAAGAGCGCCGAGCCCTGACCGAAGCGGTACGGCGAGCCGATCGTCACCACGCCGCGCACGAGCGATCGCAGCGCGCTCCCCGCGACGCTGTAGCTGATGAGACCGCCCATCGAGTGACCGACGAGGAAGAGCTGCTTCTGGCCCGAGAGCGAGAGCGCCTCGCTCACGAACGCGGGCACGTCCTCTTGGATGTACTCGTCGAGCACCCGCGGCATCGGCGCGCCGAACTTGCGCGAGCGGCCGTGGCCGCGGAGGTCGACGTTGAACACGTCCCAGCCGTCGTGCGCGAGGTAGTTCGCGAAGCTGCGACGGCTCGAGTGCCACGTGTATCGGTTCTGCCCGAAGCCGTGCACGAGCATCACCGTCCCGCGGAGCTCGGCGTGCGCGAGGCGCTTGCGCACCATGCCCAGCGGATGCGGCCCCGCCGTCATGATCACGTCTTTGACGAAGAGGGCGCGCTGGCTCTGGTCGATCGTCTGCTCGACGATCTCGGTGCGGAGGATCATGGGGCTCGTGGTGACTGCAGACTGAGGAGACCCGCCTCGCGCCAGGATACGCGATGTGCGTGCTACCGTCGCCCGATGCGAAACGCGCTGGTGCTCGCCCTCGTGCTGTCGGTGATGGGCTGCGTCTCGAGCACGCCGGCCGCGGCGCAGGAGACGCGTGCAGGTCGCGAGCGAGGCAGCGTGGATGCCCGCGTGCGCGCGTTGCTCTCGGGCATCGAGAGCGCGCCGACGCGCGAGGAGCTCTTGGCCCTCGGCACGGAAGGTCTCGAGGCGCTCATCCGCCTGCACGGCGACACCCAGGAGATCGGGGCCATTCGCCTGCGGGCGATCACCTGCGCAGGCTGGTTCGAGGGCCCGCGCGCGCACGAGTTCCTGGTGGGCCTCTCGCGCGCGCCGGGACAAGACGCCCTGCATCTCCGCGCCGCGCTGCGTGCGCTCGCGGCGCGCGAAGGAACGCAGGCCGTCGAGGAGCTCGTGCGACACGCGGGCCACGCCGATGTCGCGGTCCGCGAGGCCGTGCTCGTCTCGCTCGCGACGCTGTCGACGATGGAGAGCGTCAGCGCTGCGGACCGTCGTGCCGTGCGCACCACCCTCGAAGGACTGCTCGCCCACGAGACGGATCAGGAGCTCGCCTCGAGCATCCGCGCCCGACTCTGATCTCAGAGACCGAGAAAGAATCGCTCTCTCGTTGCGGGATTGGTTGGGGCGCCACGCGGCGGGGTCTGCGCAGCAGACCCCTGGAGCGGGAGTGAGGAGGAGTCTTCGACGATCGAACGACGGGGAGCTCGAGGGGCCAGAGGTCCCTCGACCCAGGCAAACTCAGGGACCGAGAAAGAATCCCCTTTGGCGCCGCGTCCGGGCGCGATGCGCGGCATGAGCGGCCAGGACGGCTCACACGATGACCCCGAGCGAGTCGTCGTAGTCGCGCTCGATCGCGCCTCG
>JAFLCL010000064.1 GCA_017303575.1 Deltaproteobacteria bacterium | reverse complement strand
GTACCGCTGTGATCGCGCAGCGCACGCCGCTCGGCGCGAGCGGGCCGAGCGCGTCGATGCTGTCGGCGAGCGAAGCCGTGCGCACCGTCGCGACGCGCCTCGCCACCGACGCCGATCGCGCGACGTTCCAGCGCGCGCAGGCGCTCCTCTCGGTGGACGAGCTCGGTCGCGCCGAGCGCGAGCTCGCGTCGCTGGGCCTCGCGGCCGATGGCGATCTCGCCACCGTCTCGACGCTCACCGCCCTCCTCACGCAGGCAGGACATGCCCACCGCGCCACGAGCCTCGCGCGTCAGCGGCTGGCCTCGGTGTTGGTCTCGCCCAGCGACGCGCAGGCGCTGGCGCTCTTCCGCACCGCGTACCCGCCGGCCTACATCGGTCTCATCGAGGACGCCGCGGGCCTCGAGGACGTCGACCCATCGCTCGTCCGCGCCGTCGCACGCGAGGAGTCGAGCTTCGATCCCGACGCGGTCTCCGTCGCGCATGCGTACGGCTTGCTGCAGCTCATCCGCCCCACCGCGCAGCGGTACGCGCGGCCGCTGGGGCTCGAGAGCGATCCCGCGGCGCTGTGCACTCCGTCGGTGAACGTGCGCATCGGCGCGCGCTACATGGGCGCGCTGAGGCGCCGCTACGACGGCCACGCGGCGTTCATCCCCGCGGCCTACAACGCGGGTGAGGGCAACGTCGATCGGTGGCTGCGCGATCGCGCCGAGCAGCCGTTCGACGCGTGGGTCGAGCAGATCCCGTTCGGCGAGACCCGCGGCTACACGCGCCGCGTGCTCCAGAGCTGGATCGTCTACGCGTTCCTCGACCGCGGCGAGCTGCCGGAGCTGCCGACGATCACGCCGCGTCGCGGTTGAGCTGGCCGGCTCAGCGCGAGCGACGATCGTCGGCCTCGGCCTCTTCTCTCGCCTCGGCCGCGCGCCTGCGCTCCTCGAGCCATCCCGCGTGGTGCTTGTCGATGGCCTCGCGCTCGCGGCGCGCGCTCGCGAGAGCCTCCCGCGCTGCCTCGGTCGCGCGCCCGCACGCCGCCTCGTGATCACGCGCCCGCGCGAGCGAGGCATCGAGCTTCGCGAGCTCCTCACGCCGTCGCACGCGCCACGCGCGGAGCTGCGTCGCGTCGCTCGGTCGCACCGTGTCGAGGGGGCGCGAGGTCTCTCGCTCGATCGTCGCCCGCGTCTCGCGCTCGTGGCCGTCACGCGTGACGGAGGCGGCGAGCGTCGCTGCGGCGGCAGCCTCTTGCGCGCGGATCGCGTCGGCGAACGCGCGTCGGGCAGCGTCCTCTTCTTCGGCGCGCAGCCCTCGCAGCGCCTCGAGCGGGTAGCCTTTCACGTCACTCGAGCGCGTCGTCGCGCACCGCGGAGAAGCGTGTCTCGAGCGTCGTCGTCGTCGCCCCGTCTTCGGACTCCCAGCGCGCATCACCCCCGCCGTCGAGCGTGTCGGCGCGGAGGTCGTCGTCGTCGTCGCGGCTCGAGAGCGTGGCATCGAAGCGCACGACGCTCTGCGAGTCGTCGGCCGTCGCGCGCATGCGCTCGAGCAAGAGCTCTGCGGCGGCCGCACACCCTGCGCGGGCACAGCGCGCGTCGCAGCTGGGCAGCACCTCTTCGCGGGTCAGGAAGGTCACGAGGGTCCCGCACGACGCGCTGTCTCGGAGCACGCCCGCGAGCCCATCGGCGCTCCGCGCCCGTGCGCGCGCCTCGAACGCGGCGATCCACAGCGCCGACGCCCCCACGTCCACCTCGAGACCGGCGAGCTCCACAGCGTCTCGTCCCGTGACCACGCTCAGGCGCTCGATGCGGGTGTCCAGTCCTTCGAGCACGAACGTGCCGACGCGCGCGAGGAACGGCGACACCGGCTCGGTACCCGCCGTGCGAAGCGTGCCTTCGAGCGACAGCGACGCGAAGCCCGCCGCGACCTCGTCGAGCAGCGGTGCCAGGGAGGCCTCGAGGTTGGCGTCTCCCTCGCTCAGCGCCAGCGTCAGTCGCTCGTCCAGCGCTGCGCCGCGGGCGCGATCGAGAAGCTCCACGTCGGCGAGCGCGCCCGTGAGCAACGTCGCACGCAGACCGTCGAGGAAGAGCGCCGCGCCTCCATCGACCACGACGTCGTCGAGCGCCCGCTCCCTCACGCTCCGCGCGACCTCCCCCGCCGCCAGGGTCCAGGTCACGCCGTAGTTGCCCGTGGGATCGAGCGGGAGATCACGGATCGCGACCTGGGCGCGTGCGGTCGCCGTGGCCGACACACGCACGCCCTCCACGCATCCCTGCGCGACCGTGGTGCCGCCCGCGGTCTGGCCTCGGGCGACGATGGTCCAGATGGCCGCGGTGGAGAGCGAAGGAAACGTCGTCTCCGCGAGCTCCACGCCCAGACGACGCTCGTCGCCGCTCGGCGCGCTGGGCACCGCGGCGCACGACACGTCGGCCACGGCGCGCACGAGGTAGGACTCGACGCGACGGCTCACCTCGGGCTCGAGCACCACGACCAGCTCGCCGAACTCGGTGCCGACCGAGATGTCGATCGCCGCAGGCGCTGCGCCGCGGCTGGTGGCGCGCAGGCGGAACGTCGTGGGCTGCGGACCGGCCACCAGCACGACCGATCCGATGCCGCTCGCGTCGGTCGTGCTCTCGAGCTGACGAAGCGTGCTGCTGCGCGGCGCTCCGTCGAGCGCGAACGCAATCACGCTGCCCACGACAGGCTCGCCGCGGTCGTCGGCGAGGCGCACGCGCAGGGTCCGCTCTGCGAGCGGCGCCATCGTGAGGCTCGTCTCGCCCTCGAACGTCAGCGTACGACGGGGCGTGGTCGGCGCGTCTGACGTGGGGCCGGCATCGCTGCCTGCATCGTCGAGGGGGGACGACGTGCACGCCGACAGAGGCACGAGGCCCGCGAGCGCGAGCAGCGCATGGAGGACGATCGCGCTGCGCGCGATGCCCATCGACCCGGGACGCACCCGATCAAGCATAAGAGCACGGAGGATAGCGAATCGCCGCGTGCCGCGCGAGCCCACGGGCGCTCGCCACGCGGGCAGGAGGGCGTGCTACGTCGGGGCGTGCGCTACGCGCTGGGCATCGGCTTCCGCTATCTGCTCTCGAAGAAGACGAAATCCGTCTCCGTGATCACCTCGATCGCGGTGAGCGGCGTCGCCCTCGGGGTCGCGGCGCTCTTGGCGGTGATGGCGATCACCGCGGGCTTCCAGGACGAGTTCCGCGACAAGGTCCTCGGCGTCAACGCGCACGTGCTGGTGATGAAGTACGGCGACTTCGAGGAGTACCGCGACGTCGTCGCGCGAGCGCGCGAGATGCCCGAGGTCGCGGGCGCAGGCCCCTTCCTCATCCAGCCGATGATGCTCGCGAACGGCGACCGCATCTCGGGCGTGCTGCTCAAGGGGGTCGACCCGGAGCTCATGCCGACCGTGCTCGATCTCCCCGAGCAGATGGTCGAGGGCACGCTCGATGGCCTGCGTGTCGCGGGCGCCAGGCCGCCGACGCGCCCCGAGGAGCGCGACCGACGCGCGGGCGGTGGCGAGGATCTCGACGCGTACCTCCGCGGTGTCGATCTCGCGTGGCGGGGCGGACGTACCGACGAGGTGCTGGAGGGCGAGGCTCGCGACCTCGACGCGATCGAGCAGCCCGAGGAGATTCCGAGCGGCCCACCGCCCGAGGCCACGTCGGACGATGCGCCGATCGAGGATCTCGACGACGCGCCGATCGTGCTGCCCACCGTCGTCGTCCCGACGCCCGAGCAAGCCGAGGCCGCGCTCGCAGGCGCGGGCGATGCCGCAGGGAACGGCGCGCTTCCCGACGAGGTGCAGGCGGGCGAGATCGTGCCGACGGAGTCGCTGCCCGGCGTCGTGGTGGGTCGCTCGCTCGCGACCGAGCTCGACATCTCGGTGGGCGATCGCGTGCGCATCGTCTCGCCGCTCGCGGGCTTCTCGAGCTCGCTCTTCGGCTCGGGCACGCCGGGCACGCCGCGCTCGCGCGAGCTGCGCGTGATCGGGATCTTCGAGGCGGGCTTCGACGAGTACGACACCGAGCTCGTCTACGCCGACCTCTTCGAGGCCGAGCAGTTCTTCGATCACGGCGATGCCGTCGATGGCGTCGAGATCCGTCTGCACGATCCCTCGCTGGCCCCGATGATCTCGCGCCGCCTCGAGCAGGATCTCGGTGGCGGCGCGTACCACACGATGGATTGGGAAGAGCTCAACCACAATCTCTTCACAGCGCTCGAGATCCAGAAGGTGATGCTCAGCCTCGTCATCGCGAGCATCGTCTTCGTCGCGGCGTTCACGGTGATCGCGACGCTCATCATGATCGTGCTCGAGCGGAAGCGAGAGATCGCGATCCTCAAGGCGATGGGCGCGGCCGACGTCCACGTGCTCTTCGTCTTCCTCGCGCAGGGGATGACCATCGGCCTGGTCGGCACGCTGCTGGGCCTCCTGCTCGGCGGCGGCGTGTGCCTCTACCTCGATCGCATCCGCTTCCCGCTCGACCCGCACGTCTACCTGATCGATCACCTCCCGGTGCGGCTGAGCGGCGACGAGGTGGGATGGACGATGCTGATCGCCGTTCTCATCTGCCTGCTCGCGACGCTGGTCCCGAGCTGGTGGGCCGCGCGCATGGTGCCCGCCGACGGGGTGCGTCAGGAATAGTGGCGCTTCCGTCCGGGGCCCTCCGCGGTGTACACGCCTCGACGTGATGTCGAGAGAACGCCTCGGGCGTGGGTCGGGTCTCGTCTTGCTCGCGGTGCTCGCGGGTGCGGTCGTCTCGTGCGGCGGTGAGCACGAGGGCGCGCTCGAGCGTGTGCGGCGCACGGGCGTCCTGCGCTGGGGCGGCGACGTGCAGGGCGGCGAGCCTTACGTGTTCGAGGATCCCTCGCAGCCGGGCCGGCTGATCGGCTTCGAGGTCGAGGTGGCCGACGCCGTGGCGCGCGAGATGGGCGTGCGCGCGGAGTTCGTGCAGAACGACTGGTCGAACCTCGTGCCCTCGCTCGATCGCGGCTCGTTCGACATCGCGATGAACGGCCTCGAGGTGACGCCCGCGCGCGCCGACACGGTGGTGTTCACGCGCCCCTACTTCGTGTTCTCCGCGCAGCTCGTGACGCGAAGGAACGACGAGACGGCCACCAGCCTCGACGCGCTCGAAGGACACCGGGTGGGCACGCTCGCGAGCTCGCTCTCGTGGGAGATCCTGCGCGAGCGGCCGGTCGAGGTCGTCGCCTACGAAGGCACGGAAGAGCCCTACGCCGATCTGCGCGGCGGGCGCATCGACGGCGTGCTCCTCGACGACATCATCGCGACTCGGTACGGCCTGGTTCACTCGGATCTGCACCTCGTCGAGGACGTGGCGGATGGCTACTACGCCGTCGCGTGCCGTCAGCACGAGGAGGCGCTGTGCGCCGAGGTCGATCGTGCGCTCGCGGCTCTCGCGGAGCGGGGTGAGCTGCGACGCATCCTCGCGCGCTGGGAGATCGACAACGATCGTCAGGCCCGCCTCGCGAGCTGGAGCGAGGAGGACACGCGCGCGATGTTGCTCGTGCGCCAGCATGCGTCGTTCACCGCGCACCACGTGCTCCTGTTCGTGCAGGGCGCGGCGGTGACGCTCGTCGTGTCGAGCCTCGCGATGATCCTCGCGGTCGCGCTCGGTCTCCTGCTCGCGCTCTCGCGCATGTACGGACCGCGGCCGCTCTCGGTCGCGGCGACCACCTACGTCGAGCTCTTCCGCGGCACGCCCGTGCTGCTCCAGCTCCACGTCCTCTACTTCGGCATCATGCCGGTGCTGCGGGCCTCGCTCTCGTGGGATGCGGGCACCGAGTACGACGCGTTCTTCGCGGCGATCGTGGGCCTCGGGCTCAACTACGCCGCCTACGAGGCGGAGATCTACCGCGCCGGCATCCAGGCGATCCCGCCCGGGCAGATGGAGGCCGCGACGGTGCTCGGCATGAGCACCTCGCTCGCGCTGCGTCGCGTGATCGTGCCGCAGGCGTTCCGCATCGCGCTGCCGGGCGTCACGAACGACTTCATCGCGCTGCTCAAGGACAGCTCGCTCGTCTCCGTCATCACGGTCGTCGAGCTCACCAAGCGCATGACCATCACAGCCATCGACGTCCGCAGCTACCTCTTGCCGGGCCTCCTCTGCGCGGGCCTCTACCTCGCGCTCAGCTATCCGCTGTCGCTGCTCTCGCGCCGGCTCGAGGAACGTCTCGCACGGGAGTCGTCATGAGCACCGAAGGCAGCAAGGTGGAAGCGGAGACGGCCGCCGTCGAGAAGCCCGTCATCACCGTCGAGAAGCTGGTGAAGAAGTACGGCGATCGCACCGTGCTCAAGGGCGTGTCGTTCGACATCACGCCCGGACAGGTGGTGGCGCTCGTCGGGCCCTCGGGCGGCGGCAAGAGCACGGCGCTCCGCTGCATGACGGGCCTCGAGCCCTTCCAAGAAGGTGCGATCCGCGTGGGTGACGCGCGGCTCTCGCCCGGCCCGCTCGCGAGCCACAAGCGTGAGCTGCAGCGCCTGCGCCTCGAGTCCGGGCTCGTGTTCCAGACCTGGCATCTCTTCCCGCACATGACGGCGCTCGAGAACATCATCGAGGCGCCCGTGCACGTGAAGCGCGTCTCGGTCGAGAAGGCGCGCAACGCCGCGAAGGTGCTGCTCGAGAAGGTCGGCCTCTCGCACCGTGAGGGCGCGCTGCCGCGCAACATGTCCGGCGGCGAGCAGCAGCGGTGCGCGATCGCGCGCGCGCTCGCGATGGAGCCCAAGGTGCTCTTCATGGACGAGCCGACCTCGGCGCTCGACCCGCAGCGCGTCGGTGATCTCGTCGAGCTGCTCGAGCACCTCACCGAGAGCGAGAACCTCACGTTCGTGATCGTCACGCACGAGATGAAGTTCGCGCAGAAGCTCGCGGATCGAACGCTCGTTCTCTACGAAGGCCACGTCATCGAGGACGGTCACCCCGACGACGTGCTCGCGTCCCCCAAGGATCCGCGAACGCGCACCTTCCTCGGCATGGATGACTGAGAGAGCGAGAAAGAATCCCCCGCTTCGAGTCGGGCCGCGGCGGAGGGGGGTCCGATGCTCAAACATCCTCGGCCTTCTGCCTGCGGAGCTCGCCCTGGACCCCCCACCACCGCGTCCCTTCGGGTCGTGAATCGATTGTTGCTCGGTCTCCGATCTGACCTGACGAGAAAGACACCGCGAGGGGCACGCGGGCGGGGGTCGCAGCGCAGCGTCGGTGCGGAGACAACACGCGGAGCGGAGGCCCCCGCCCGCGTGACCCGTCCACTGGGTTTCATCTCGATGGCTCGCCCAGGGGGCGGTGGGTAGCTGAGTGGAGGTCAGCCCGAGAGCGCGCAGGCGATCTGGGTCGCGATGCGCGTGTTCTCGGACACGAGCGCGACGTTGGCGACGAGCGAGCGACCCTCGGTCGCCTCGCGCAGGCGTGTGAGCAGGTAGGGCGTGAGCTCCTTGCCGCGGATGCCTCGCTGGTGCGCCTCTTCGACTGCGGCGGTGACGAGGGCGTCGATCTCGAGCGAGGGGAGGGCGCTCACGATCGGCGGGGGCACGGCGACGAGCACGCCTCCGGCGAGGCCGAGCGACCACTTCGCGCGGAGGATGGTGGCCACCTCGGCGGCGCCCTCCACGCGGTGATCGAGGCTCAGGCCGCTCTCGCGCGCGAAGAACGCGGGGAGCTCGCGGGTCTGCCAGCCCAGCACAGGCACGCCGAGCGTCTCGAGCACCTCCATCGTGCGCGGCAGATCGAGGATCGACTTCGCGCCCGCGCACACCACGCAGACATTCTCGCGGCCGAGCTCGGCGAGATCCGCAGAGACGTCCAGGCTCGTCTCGAAGCCGCGGTGCACGCCTCCGATGCCGCCGGTCGCGAACACCGCGATGCCCGCGCGCGCCGCGCCGATCATCGTGGCCGACACGGTGGTCGCGCCGAGCGCGCGCCGAGCGATCACGATCGGCAGATCGCGGCGCGACACCTTCACGACGTCGGGCTCGCTCGCGAGGCGTACGATCTCGTCGTCGCTCGCGCCGACCACGAGCGCGCCGTCGATCACCGCCACGGTCGCAGGCACAGCGCCGCCCGCGCGCACGATCGACTCGAGGCGTCGTCCGACCGCGAGGTTGTCGGGGCGCGGCAGCCCGTGCGAGAGGATCGTCGACTCCAGCGCCACCACGGGGCGCCGCGCGGCGATCGCGTCGCGCACTTCGTCGGCGATGCGCAGCGACGTCACGGCTCGATGCTCGTGCGGATCGCGTGGAAGCCCTGAGCCTCGAGGCGCAGCTCCTCGTGATGGGCAGGGATCGCGACAGTGACGCCCGGCGAGAGCTCGAGGGCCCACTCGCCCTTGCGATCGACGAGGCGACCGTGACCCTCGAGCACCGTGAGCGCGTGCAGGCTCTCGCCGTGGAAGAACGGGCGCGCGCCGGTGCCTGCGATCCGCACGATGCGCAGCCACTGCGAGGGAAGGGGCTCCATCACGCGGCCGTCGTGCACGGTGCTCGGCTGGCTCGGGAGGCCCGCGAGCAGATCGAACGCGAGCTCGGCGTCGAGGTCGGGCGCGCCGTGCCGACGAAACGATCGCTCGAGGAGCTCGGACCCGGTCGCGTCCCAGTCGGTCACGCGGAGCGCTTCGTCCACGTGCAGCGCCCGCGGCACGCCCGCGCGATCGAGCGCGCCGTTCGCGTCGTAGCGCCGCTCCCAGTCCCAGTAGCGGTAGGTCACGCCGCGCTTTCCACGGGCGACGTACTGCGGCTCGACGAGCGTCACGCCCGGTCCGATCGCGTGCGGTGTGCCCGCGTCGACGACGAACGCGTCGCCCGCCTGCACGTGCACGCGCTGGAGCATCTGCGCGAGCGAGCCGTCGCCGCGCGAGAGCGCGCCGAGCACGTCCTCGCGGCCGATTCCGTCGCGCCAACCGAACGCGATCCACGCGTCTGCCTCTGCGCGCACCACGTACCAGGCCTCGGGCTTGCCGCTCTCGTCGGCCGCGAGGTGCTCGTCCTCGTCGCGCGGGTGGATCTGGAGGGACAGCGGCTCGTCGGTGTCGAGCAGCTTCACGAGGAGGCCGGCGGCACGATCGCCCGAGCTCCCGAGCCACTCGTCGCGGTCACGCGCGATGAGCATCCCGAGCGGCTCACCCTTCGAGGTGAGCGATGGGAGCTCGGGCCCGAGCGAGAGCTCCCACGACTCGCCGATGCGTGCGCTGCCCGACTCGATCGTGCGCTTCGCGAAGTGCTTCACGAGGCGCGTGCCTCCCCACGGAGTACGGGCCGCGGACGTGTAGACGTCGCCGGAGAGGAGCACGGGCCGAGGCAGCGCGCGCATGACGGCGCCGTTCTATCAGGCGCCCGCGCTCGCGGCAGCCGCGGCGGAAAACTTGGAGGCTTTCGCACCTCGTCCGTACAAACGGCGTGGAGGTGTCGTGATGATCGGTGACAAAGGCGCGAACGAGGGATCGACCAGCAGCGCGGATCGACGCATTCACAAGGTCTTCGTCACCCGCAACACCGAGTACCACCTGCGCAAGGGTGTGTGCGTCGCGGTCAAGGATCGCACGAGCGGCGAGTGGCTCCGCGCGCACCTCGCGCTCGCGCAGAAGATCCACGGCGGCCTCCGCTTCACGCGCGCGGGCGGCATCCACGCGAACGCGGGCATCCCCAGCGTCGGTGAGTCGCTCTTCTTCCACGCGTCGGGACGCGACCTCGTGACGAGCCCCGTGCTCAGCGTCGAGCGGCCGGAGCGTCAGGTCGTCGCGCAGTATCCGCGCGAGAGCGCGCGCGACCGCAAGTGAGCTCGATCGGCTCCCGTGCTACCCCGAGTGCCATGCACGACGTGACACAGCGACGAGCGCGACCGAACGGTGTCCTCGCGCTCGCGGGCGTGGTGGGCACGCTGGGTGTGTCGAGCACGAGCGGCGTCGTCGAGGCGCAGGACCAAGGCCTCGCGAGCCTCCCCGCGATGCACGCTGCTTGTCACGCGGCCGACGAGGATGGCGTCCACGACCGCCTCTACTCCATCGTCCTCGACACGCCGACCACGCTCGAGCCTCACGAGGGCGAGGAAGAGGGCCAGGTGCTCTACACAATCCCCGACGCGCGCAGCCTCCGCGCGTTCGGTGGCAGCGTGCAGATCGTTCCCTCGCACCTCGAGACGATCGCGTTCGTGGCGAACGAGGAGCGAGCCCGCACGCTCGAGGTCGCGCGTGCGCGCGGCGCGCGTGTGCGCCTCGGCTTCTTCCTCGGCTTCGACGAGCCCGAGCGGCGCGCGTGTTTGGTGCGCGCGAGCCAAGCCGTGACGGCAGTGCGCGCGGACATCGCGTTCGTCGAGCTGCTCGACGCCGAGGGCGCGGTGCTCGCGCGTGAGGACAACGATCGCCTGCGCGCCTGGAGCGACGATCCCGATCGGAACGCAGCGCTCGAGCCCGAGGTCACGATCGGCGCGCCGACGACGAGCGGCGGTCCTGCCTCCGACGCGTGGGCGCGCGCGGTGCGTGCTCCTGCGATCTCGCGGCAGCTGCTCGCGTGTCACGTCGCTGGTGTCGCGCGCGGCGCCTCACGCGAGGCGATGCTCGTCGTGAGGCTGCGCGTCGAGGCGCGCGGAGGACGTGTCGAGGAGGCGGTGGTCGAGGTCGGCAACGTGGGTGACGAGCAGGAGAACGCCTGCCTCGTCGCGGCGCTGCGCGGCGTGGAGCTGGGCGGTCTCTCGAGCGCCACCGGCTCCGTCGATCTCCGTGTGCCGCTCCGACTGCGCGTGCCCTAGCGCTGCCGCGCCTCCGGCGACGACGCGCTCAGCCGGGCGCCATCACGCAGACGTTGCCGAGGCAGGTGAGGCCGAGGTCCGGGCAGCAGTCCGCGTCGGTCGAGCAGGTCTCGCTCTCGCGACGACAGCGCTCGGGCGGAGGAGGCGAGCACACAGGCGCGCCACCGCCCGCGGGCGGACGACACTCGCCGCCGCAGCACTCGCTGCCGACCTCGCACGACTCGCCGTCGGGCCTGCACGCGCGCGGCGCCCAGTACGCGGCGATGTTGCGCGACGTCGTCGCTTGTCCGGGCACCCAGTACGCCACGGCGCTCGGATCACCGTCGGTGCCGAGCGCGTCCTTGCGGATCGCGGCGACCCAGATCTGCTGGTAGGCGCGGCCGCGCGTGCCGACCTCGCCGTTGCCGTAGTCCCGGCGGCTCAAGAAGCTCAGCCAGAAGTAGCCGCCCTGATCGAAGGGCGAGAACCGCGGCTGGAACGAGTCCACGCTCGCTTCGCCACCGCTCGCGCGATCGAGACGCACCACGTGCGTACCGTCGGAGCCCATCGAATAGAGCGCGGACTGTCCGGTCTCGCTGCGTCCATCGGGACCGTGCGCGAAGACGAGGTTGCGCGAGTCGGGCGCCCACGTGGGGTAGCTGTCGCAGCTGCCGCCAGGCGCGCTGCCCGAGAGATCCACGCCGCGGTGCACCGTGCTCGGCATGCCGACCGCATCCGGCCCGGTGACGGGCATGATCGCGATGTCGCCGACGGTGTACGAGCCGCCCCAGCCGTTGAGATCCGAGACGTACGCGATCGCATGACCATCGGGCGCCCAGCTCGGGTGCGTCATCGACGTGGGCAGCGGCACCGGCGTCGAGACGTCGACGAACGTGCCCGCGAACGGATCCATGAAGCGCATCCGTCCGGGGCCCTCCTCGTAGCTCACGACGACGCGCGTCTCTTCGGGGTTCCACGACGAGAACCACCACGTCGCGCTCGGAGGCGTGATGCTCGTGGGGTAGAGCGTCGGCGCGGGAGACGCGGTGAGGTCGGTCGTGAGGTCGAAGACGCCGCCGATGTTGTTGCCGCCGCCGAGGCGCCCCGTCATGTAGCGACCGCTGGGCGAGACCGCGTGGCAGCCCACGCAGCGTGCACCATCGAGCGCGACGGGCGGATCGGGTAGGAAGTTCGCGCGCGTCGCGGTGCCGTCGTCGATGCGGATGATGCGGCCCGCGACGATGTCCCAGTAGTAGACGCTGCCCGTCAGAGCGGCGCGCGCGAAGGTCACCGAGATCGTGTTGCCCGTGATCACCGTGGCGCTCGCGGCCTCGAGGCGATCGACGCGCAGGCTCGCCGACTCGTCGGGATCGGTCTGCGCGAGCGCGCGCCACGCGGCCGCGTCTGCGAGCCAGTGGCGCAGGCCGTCGTGCGCGACGTACGCGTCGACCGAGACGTCGCTCTTCTCCATGCGCACGCGGTAGAGATCGCCCGCGTCGCCACGCAGCCACTGCAGATCCGCGGGGTACACGTTCTGCGGCATCACCGCGCCATCGAGCGGATAGACGAGCTGTGTCGTGCGCGTGTCGTCGGTCACCGGCGCGGCCTCGAAGCGCGTGACGACATCGTCCGGGAGATCACCCACGCGCACGGTGCGATGCAGCACGACGCGCACTGTCGTGGTCGCGGCGAGGCCCATCGCGCTCGCGGTGATCGTCGCGGTGCCGCCGATCGCGCCGTTCGCCGCGAAGTCGCCCGACGCTGCGTCGAGCTCGCCGATCTCGCGCGAGCCGATCTCGAACAGCGGGCCCATCGCCGCGCGCTCGGTTCCATCGCTCAGCACGACGATCGCGTCGAAGTGCTGGGTCGGCATCGATCCGTCCTCGGACCTCAGCACCACGTCCGCGGGCTCGATGCGCAGCATCACCGGCGTCGGCACCACGGCGTCCACCGACTCGAACGGCGCATCGGCGGTGGTCGGGCCCGAGTCGAGCCGCGCGACGCACACACCGTCGACGCACACCTGCGCGGAGCGACAGTCACGCGAGGTCTCGCATCCCGTGGTGGGAGGAGGCCCTCCGCAGTCACATCCGAGCACGAGCGACGCGAAGGCAAACGACGAGGCGAGGGCGAGCCAAGAGGTACTGCGCATGCCCCGAGGATGCCTGAGGGCATCCTCCGCGCGGAGAGGGGTTTCCCTCACACCACCCCGATTCCATCGAAAAACCATGCGTGGTACTCAGGTCTGTTCGTGGTCGGACCACTTTCTTCGTTCGGAGGCCTCATGACTGCTCGAGATCAGCGCGGCTCCCTTGCTCGGCCCGCGCGCACACTGGGCTGCGTCGTCGCCCTCGCGGGCCTCACCGCGTGCACGACCTCTCCCCCCAACCGACTGCGTGACGCGGGCCCCCGCGGCACCGACGTCTGGACGCTCGTCGATCCCAATTGCGTCGCGACCGAAGATGCCGACGGCGATGGGATCGCCGACTGGTCGGAGGGTCGTCAGATCGGCCGCGACACCGACGGCGATGGCACGCCCGACTACCAAGACGCCGACTCCGACGGCGACGGCATCCCGGACACCACCGAGGCGGGTGGTGGCAACCCCTGCGCGCCGCGCAACTCCGACATCGACGGCACGCCCGACTACATCGATCTCGACAGCGACAACGACGGCCTCTCCGATGTCGAAGAGGTCGGGGCGGGCACGGATCCGACGAGCATCGACAGCGACGGCGACGGTGTGACCGATCTCGGCGAGGTGCGCGGCACCATGACCGATCCGACCGATCCCAGCTCGACGATCCCCGAGGGCGACTTCTTCGTCGTGCTGCCGTACCTCGGCGCGCACGAGAACCGCGAGCTCGAGTTCGGCACCGACATCAGCGTCGCCGACGTGTACTTCCTGATCGACACGACGGGCTCGATGGGCGGTCCCATCGCGAACGTGCAGAGCTCGCTCACGACGATCGCCTCCGATCTCTCGAGCCGCATCCGCTCGGTGCAGATGGGTGTCGGCGAGCACAAGGACTTCCCGTTCTGCGAGGACTTCCTGGGGGACTGCTACGGCGACGCGAGCGACACCGCCTACGTGAACCACCAAGTGATCACCGACAGCGTGCCCGACGTGCAGGCGGGCCTCGCGCGTCTGTCGGCGAGCGGCGGCGCGGACGGGCCCGAGTCGCAGACGCAGTCGATCTTCCACACGGCCTCCGGCCTCGGCGGCTCGTACACACACTCGACGGGCAGCTGGAGCATCCCGGCCGCGCGCTGCGAGGCCTTCCCCGACGAGACGCGACGCCGCATCGGCTATCCCTGCTTCCGCGCCGGCGCGCTGCCCATCGTCGTGCTCGTCAGCGACGTGTCGTGGCACAACGGGCCGTCGGGCTCCGAGCCTTACTCGGGCATCTCGCCTGCGCCGCCGACGTTCGATCGCGCGGTGTCCGAGATGAACCGTATCGGCGCGCGCTTCATCGGCGTCGCCGTCGGTGGTGGTGGACGCACGGAGATGGAGGCCATGGCGCGCGCGACCGGATCGGTCGACGGCAGCGGCTCGCCGCTCGTCTACGACTCGAGCGGAGGCACAGTCTCGAGCTCGATCATCGACGGCATCGGCACGCTGATCGGCGGCACGCCGCAGGACGTGAACACGCGCGCGGAGAACGTCGCGGGCAACCCCGACGGCGTCGACGCGACGGGCTTCATCAAGATGATCGTCCCCCAGACCGGCTGTAGCCCCGCGAGCGGCGCCTGCGGCCCGATGCCGGGCGTCACCTACGATCACCAGGACGCGACGACCTTCTACGAGGTCATCCCCGGCACGCGCGTGACCTTCGACGTCGACTTCTACAACGACTTCGTCACGCCCCCGCCCACCGCGCAGATCTACCGCGCGCTCATCATCGTCGTCGGCAACGGCGTGGCCGAGCTCGACAGCCGTCAGGTGTTCATCGTCGTCCCCCCGGACGGCGTGGACATCCCCATCTGACACGACACGCAAGCCAGAGAACAGAGGAGGCCCGATTGGGCGACAAGTCACCGAAGTCGAAGCAACGCGAGAAGGGTCAGAAGGACGCCGCGAAGGCCACCAACAAGGCGGGCGCTGCGACCAAGCAGGCGGCGTTCAGCACGCCGAAGGACGCGAAGAAGAAGTAGACGCGACACCGTGTCGCGAGCGGACGCCGTCCCTCCGGGGGCGGCGTTCGTGCGTCCGTCGTCCCGTCGACCGCGTGAGAGCGCGTCGGGGGATCGTCGCCGCCTCGGGTGGACTTGATGCGTGGGAGGCGGAGCCTCACGCTCTGCCGATGGGTCGCTCGTCGCTCCTCGTGATGCTCCTCGTGTGCTCTTCCTGCGGCGAGGTGCACGAGGCCGGGGACGTCGGGCAGGACGCTGACGAACGCATCGTGGGCCTCGGCGATCGCTGCGTTCCGGAGTCGATCCCCGAGATGGGGTTCACGAGCAGCGAGAGCTACGTCGAGACCATGTCCGTCCAGTGTGCGACGCGCGCGTGCTTGGTCTATCGCCTCGACGGACACCCCGAGCGCGTCGTCGGGACCGACAGCTGTCCGCCGGGTCCCGCTTCGAGCACCTGCGTGGAGGCGCGAGAGCGCGACGAGCGAGTCTTCTGCAGCTGCCGTTGCAGCCTGGACAGCGAACACCCGGAGGTCACACCGTGCACCTGCACGGAGGGCTTTCACTGCGTGGATCTTCTTCGCGATGGCAGCTCGACGACGGGCTACTGCCTCCCGGAGGTGTTCTGTGAGGACGACGTCGACTGTGCGACGGGCCGACGCTGCGAGGGCCACGTCTGCTCGTGAGCAGCGGTGCCTCGAGCGCTTCACGTCCTCGAGGCGATCGACGGATCGGACGTCGGCGCGACCCCCGCGTCGGGCGCTGACGACGACTCTTCGCTCGCGAGCCGCGCGGTCGGGGGGCGGTCGAGGACGGGCAGCGAGAAGCACACGAGCGCGCCCGGGCCGTCGGGTGTCTCCACCCACACCTTGCCGCCGTGCGCCTCGACGATGCGCTTCACGAGCGCGAGGCCGATGCCCGATCCGCGCACGCTCGAGTTGGGCTTCCGCAGGCGGAAGAACCGATCGAACACGCGCTTGTGGTGCTCGGCGGGGATGCCGCCGCCGTGGTCGCGCACGCGCACGTAGAGGTGCCGCCTTCCCATCTCGAGACGGATCTCGAACGGCGGCTCGCCGTACTTCATCGCGTTGTCGAGCAGGTTCATGAGCACGAGCAACATGCCCTGATCGTCGTAGCGGACACGCGGCAGGCTCTCCTCCGCGATCACCTTCAGCTCGAGGCCTTGCTCGTGGCGGGATCGGAACGCGTCGGTGGCGCGCGCCACGACGTCGGTGATCTCGCCCTCGCGGAACTCGTAGACCTCCTTGCCCCGCTCGATCGCGGAGAAGTCCAAGAGGTTCTCGATGAGGCCCGAGAGGCGCTCGGACTCGCGCAGGATCGTCTCGAGGTACTGCTTGCGCTTGTCCTCGCGCACGCGGTCCGTGAGGAGCAGCTCCGAGAACATCCGCACCACCGAGAGCGGCGTCTTGAGCTCGTGGCTCACGTTCGCGAGCAGCTCGCTGCGGAGCTCGTTGAGGCGTCGCTCTTTGACCTGCGCGTAGATCAGGAACGCCACGCCGAGCAGCACGATCACGAGCGAGAGCGCGATGAGCGCCGACTCGCTGTAGTCGCGTGACTCGCGCTGCGCGCGCAGCGTCGGTGCCTGTTTGGGCGCGACCTGGAGGCGCCAGCCGTAGAACGTGGAGGGGAAGTTGCGACCCACGAGGTAGTCGCCCGCGCCCGTGAGCGGCTCGCCGAACACGCGTCGGTTGTCCTCGTCGACGACGTTGTACTGACGCTTGCCTGACTCGTTGCCGAAGATCGAAGGGAAGACGTCGCGCAGGAAGTAGCCCGTGTCGTGGTGCGCGACGACGTACGCGCGACGTCCCTCGTGGCGGAGCGCGCGGTACGAGAGCAGGTAGCTCTGATCGCCGTAGGTGCGGTGGAGGTGCCGGAGCTGCCCGAGCGGCGCTTGCTCGAGCACGAGGTCGGCGAGGATGCGCTCCTCGAAGAGGCGGCGGAATTCTTCGCTCTCGTCGGCCGAGCAGCGGCACGAGTACGAGGTGACGTTGCCGGTGTCGTCGAGCACCACGAGCGCGCGCACGCTCGGCGAGACGCGCGGCGCGAGCTCGGGCCACTCACGCTCGACGCGCGCGGGATCGGCGAGGTCCACCAGGTGGAACACTGCTTCGTCGGCGGTGATCACCATCTGCTCGAGGCGATCGATCTTCTCGTCGACGAGCGAGAGCGTGCTCTCGAAGATCGACTCCTCGGTGGTCTCCGCGAACCGCTGCGCTGCCTCGATCGAATAGAAGCCCAAGACGCCCGCGGCGATGAGCATCGTCGGGATGAGCAGGAAGTAGAGGAGGCGCGAGCTCCAGTTCACGAGGCGGGGAGGGTAGCAGCGCTCAATCCTCCGAGACGCTCACGCACACGCGCCCCTCGCGCGTCTCGTCGCCCGCGGTGAAGAGGGAGATCTGATCGAGCCCGTCGACAGAGAGCTGGTACTTGCCGGGCTCGAGCGGCGGTATGGTGCAGACCGTCGTGCGGTCGAGGCAGTCGGTCTCGCAGTCGACGTCGCAGCGCGAGCTCACGATCGTGGGGCTCACGTGGATCGAGGTCGCCGTGCGCGTGACGGTGCAAGGTCCCCAGATCGATCCGCAGGGCAGGCAGAAGCTGTGTACCTCCACCGCGATCGGCTCACCCGCGCGTGCGAGCGGCGGATGGCAGAGCTCATCGGCCTCGAGCACGCTCGGCGCGAGCTCCCAGCCGCACGCGTGCTCGTCCACGGGTGGCCGGAGGCACGCGTCGACGGGACCGATCGCGGGCGTCGCGTTGGACGCGTCGAGCTCGAACGAGGGCGCTCCGTTCACGAGCACCCGGTAGCGACCCTCGTCCAGCGGAGGCAGCGCGCAGGTCCCCTCGACGTAGGGAAAGCAGCCGTCGCAGAGGAGGTCTGCGCACATGCGGGTCTCGAGCAAGAGGTCCCGCCCGCTCACCGTCGCAGCGCACGCGATGGCTTCCCCACAGAAGCACGTGCTGCCGTCGCCGAAGCGCACGGGCAGCGCGTACGGCACGCCGACAGGCACGAAGCCAGTGCCGGTGTCGGTGCACGCGACGTCGAGCGGGCGTGGGCTGCACGAGGGATCGAGCCACGCGTCGGGGCTCACGAGAGGCGCATCGATTGCGATCGTCGTCGCGTCGACACGCGCGACCGAGGCATCGACGCGCGTGCCCACGTCGCGACCGTCGATCCTCGCGTGTGACGCGTAGCACCCCATCGAGGTCGCGGCGGTGGAGATCGCGAGCGCGACGGGCGTGAGGATCCAGCGCATGAGGCGATGATGCCGCGGAGCGGGCGCGTCAGCGTCGACAGAAGAGGACGGATGCGTCGTTCGCGTTGCCGTTGCTGATCGTGGAAGCGCCACCGCCGCCGACGACCTCGAAGCCCGCGGGGACGATGATCGTGCGGTTGCGGCCGGGCCGCTCGACGATCCCTTCGTTGTTGATGTCGACGCTCTCCTGCCGTCCGAAGAAGCACTCCCGGTAGCCGCCGGCCTGCTGCGCGCTCACGCGTTGCGTGCCGAAGCACGTCGCACCGACCACCACGCCAGCGAGCGTCATCCCGCCGACCACGAGCCCGACCTTCCAACCTTCCATGGTCACCTCCGGGCACCGAGCGTACGCGCAACGAGGCGAGAGACGTCGCCGCATCATCGACCCGAGCCTGAGGCCGTTGCGTGTGATCTGCGGCGTGGTGGGAACACGCGAATTCCGGCGTGTTCCAAGGGTCCGAGCTTCGCCGACGGTTCTGAAATCCTCCGGCGATAGGTGGAGCTTGGACTCGACGATTTCAAAACCGTCCCCGCCAAGCTGGAGCTTGGACTCGACGATTTCAAAACCGTCCCGGCCAAGCTGGAGCTTGGACTCGACGATCTCAAAACCGTCCCGCCCGCGTTGGACCTCGCACGTCCCCTCCTCGACCTCGCCCCGGCCAAGTTGGACCTCGGACTCGGCGTTCTCGAGATCGCCGTGCCGAGTCGAGGCTCTCCTCAGGGGCGTGTGCGGTGCACGGCGGCCAGGCCTCGGAGGACTTGGTGGGCCATGCGGGCTTGGTAGTCGTCGGGGAAGGAGGCGAGGTCGGGGGCGGCGGAGGTGTCGCGCATCGCGCTCCTCGCGAGCTCGAGCGCGCGCTCGTGTCCGCTCGCCTCGAGGTGACCCTCGAGCATCGCCTCGCTCAGCACGGGCTGCTCTTGTCCCAGGCGACGCGCGGTCTCTTCGTCGAGCTGCTCCACGCGCACGTCGGGCTCGATGCCGCGCGCCTGGATCGTGCGACCGCTCGGCGTGAAGTAGCGCGCGACCGTGAGCTTGAGCGCGCTGCCATCGGGGAGCTCGATGACGTTCTGCACGCTGCCCTTGCCCCACGTGGTCGTGCCGACGATCACCGCGCGGTGATGATCCTGGAGGGCGCCCGCCACGATCTCCGACGCGCTCGCGCTGTAGTAGTCGACGAGCACCACCACCGGCCAGTCGGGGCGCGTCCCGGCGCGCTCGGCGCTCGCTTCGCTCAGCACCACGCCGTCGCGGCCGCGCGTGGAGACGATCACGCCGCCCTCGAGGAACTCGTCCGAGATGCGCACAGCTTCGTCGAGCAGACCGCCGGGGTTGCCGCGCAGATCGAGCAAGACGCCCGTTACGCCGCCTGCGCTCGCTGTGCTCGCCACCGCCGCGTCGAGCGCGCGACGCACCTCGTCGGTGGCCGTCTCTTGGAACGAGCGGATGCGGATGTAGACGCTGCGATCCGGCAGCACGCGCGTCTCGACAGCGTCCACGTGGATGATCTCGCGCGTGATGGTGAGCTGCACGGCGTCCTCGACGCCCTCGCGCCGGATGCGCACCGACACGGGCGAGCCCGCCTCGCCGCGCATGATGCGGACGGCCTCCGACAGGCGCATGTCGCGCGCGCTGCGGTTCTCGAGCGCGAGGAACCGATCGCCCGCGCGCACGCCGGCGCGCTCGGCCGGTCCGCCTGGAAGGACGCCGTGGACGACGAGCCAGCCATCACGCACGTCGATCTCCACGCCGATGCCCGCGAACGCGCCCGTCGTGTCGTCCTCGAGGATCGCGTACTCGACGGGATCGAGGAACGCCGAGTGCGGATCGAGCGTCTCGACCATGCCGCGGATCGCGCCGTAGACGAGCCGATCCTGATCGGGCGGCTCGACGTGGCCGCCTTCGATCTGACTCAGCGCCCGCGCGAAGATCGTGAGGTTCGCGAACGGGCTCGCGTCGGTCTCCGTCGCCGAGGCGTGGCTCGGCGAGAGGCACCACGTGGCGGCGAAGCTGCCCCCTGCGGCGGCGATCGCGATCACGAGCGTGCGTGCGAGGGAGCGAAGACGTTCGGGCTGCATTGACTGGCCTCCGGGGCGCACGGTACTACGGACACGTCGCTTGGCCCTTGCCGCGACGGGCTTCTCGGAGCGCACGCATGTCGGACCCCCGCAAGATCAGCGTCTACTTCCCCGGCCCGATGATCCGCGAGCTGCGACGCGAGTCGATCCGGCTCGAGCGCACGGTGTCGTGGCTCGTCCAGCGCTGCGTGCGCATCGGGCTCGAGGAGCTGAAGAAGATGCCCTCGATCAACGATCCCGACTCCGTGGATCTGAGCGACGACGGCCTCGACGATCTCGACGAGGACACGAAGATGGGCGAGTCCAAGGTCGGCACCACACGCGCGGGAACGAGCGCGGGGACCACCGCGGCGAGCACGACCAGCGCCGGCGGCCGCGCGGCCAAGGGCTGAGCGAGCGACCTTGGCGGACGAGTCGAAGCCGGCAGGCGCGGTCATGCAGTACGACCAGAGCGGCTTCGCGTCGGCGCTCGATGGGACACGCCTCTTCTGGGGGCTCGCGGGCCCGCGCGCGAGCGATGCCGAACCGAACGGCCCCGTCATGGTGCTCAACGACGGAATCGGCTGCGACGGCTTCGCATGGAAGTACCTCCAGCCGCACCTCGCGGAGCGTCACCGCGTGCTGCACTGGCACTACCGGGGCCACGGCCGGAGCGGCCTGCCCAACGATCCCGCGCGCATCGACGTGCCTGCGCACGCGCGTGATCTCATCTCACTGCTCGATCGACACCAGATCGATCGCGCCGTGCTCGCCGGTCACTCCATGGGCACCCAGGTCGCGCTCGAGGCGTACCGGCTCGCGCCCGATCGCGTGGAAGGGCTCGTGCTCGTGTGCGGCAGCTACGGCCGCGTGACCGCGACGTTCCACGGCTCCGACATGCTGAAGCAAGTGCTGCCCGGCATCATCGAGGTGGTCGAGCGCAACAAGGGCCTGGCGCGCGCGCTCTGGGGCCGCATCCCCGCGAAGATGGCGTTCCAGCTCGCGAAGCTCTCGGGCGAGGTCGACGTGCAGGCCCTGCGCGAAGAGGACTTCGTCTGGTACGTGGAGCACGTCTCCACGCTCGAGCCCGCGATGTTCCTCTCGATGCTCAAGCTCGCAGGCGAGCACACGGCCGAGGATCTGCTGGCGACGATCGACGTACCCACGCTCGTGGTCGCGGCGGAGAAGGACACGTTCACGCCGCCCGAGCTCGCCAAGCACATGGCCGAGGCGATCCCCGAAGCGGAGCTTCTGTTCCTCGAAGGCGCGAGCCACGCCGCGCCGGTGGAGCGTCAGGACGTGATCGCGGAGCGCATCGACCGCTTCCTCGCCGAGCGCGTGGACCGCGAGCCCGACGAGGCCCAGCAGTCCGCGGAGTGAGCTCGAGGGTGGGGTGAGCGCATGGGGACGCGGCGTCGAGGCATCGCAGTGGGTATCGGCGCAGGGATCACGGTCGTGGTCACGGGCCTAGGGCTCTGGCACTGGAGCGTGACCGTCCCGAGCGACGCCGTGGTGGCCGAGGTCGGTCGCATCGTCGGCGACGCGTACGTGGATGCGCGACGCACGCCGTGTCCGCGCGAGGTTCTCCGAGGCACGCCGCTGGCGGGCGATGGCGCGCGGGCGCTGCGGGAGCTCGTGAGCGCGGACGGTGCCTACGGTTCGTGTCTCGTCGCCCTCGCGCCCGTGGACGGCGAGTCAACGGACGTCGTGATCCCGCCGTCGTGCGCAGGCATCGAGCTCGAGGTCGCGGAGGCCCTGCAGCACGAGAGCGTCTGCAGCCCACTGCCGATCGGCGACGAACCACACGGCGTCGTCCACTACGTACGCCTCGCGCGTGTGCTCGCGGCGATCGCCGGCGCACGAGCGGAGGAAGGTCGCGTCCAGGAAGGGTTGGAGATCGCGCTCGATGCGCTGAGACTCGCGAGCGACGTCGCGCGCGGGCGCGTGTCATTCCTGGCCTCGATGATCGCGAGCGCGATGGTCGATGCGCCCGTGCAGACGCTGACGAGGCTGATGCGCGAGCTCCCGCGCGATGCGCCCATCGAGCTCGCGTCGCTCGAGCGTCAGGCGCTCGTGCTCGGGCGAACGCAGAGCGGGCCTGAGCACTGGGCAGAGGACGACATCCTGATGCTGCTGCGCGCGCCCCTCGAGCAACGAGGCTGGACCGTGCCTCGCGCGATCGAGGACGAGATGGGCCCCGCGCTTCCGTGGGGCGAGGACGATCCGCACGCGTACGATCGAGCGCTCGTCGGTGCGCAGGCCGACCTCGCGCGGGCACGCGCGGTGTGCGCCGGCGCGACGACGCGTCGTGAGTGCGTGGAGGCATGGCGAACCGAGGCCGTGCGGGCCGAGCCGAGTTGGTTTGCGTCGCTCGTCGATCCTTCGCTCGTCGACTACGCGGAGACGGTGAGGAGCGTGAGCCCTTACTTCGTCCGCGCGGCCGAGGCAGAGGCGGCGGTCCGCGCGGTCGTCGCCTTGTTCGTCCATCGTCGGCTCGCGGCGACCGGAGACGCGTGCGTGACGCCTGGTGCGGTCGAGGCCGAGTTGCGGAGGCAAGGCATCGCCGAAGGCGTCGGCGGCACCTTCAGTGTGCGTGCGTGCCCCGATGACCCGTGCCGGCTGTCGGTGCGCGCGCCCGAGTGGCTGACGGAGGACGCCGACGACTCGCCCGTCGTCCTGCTCGAGTCCCGCGTTCCGTGAAGCCTGATCAGTCTGCGGCGCACTCGGTCCAGACGGTGGGCCGTCGCGGCAGGCTGAAGCAAGTGCTGCCCGGCATCATCGAGGTGGTCGAGCGCAACAAGGGCCTGGCGCGCGCGCTCTGGGGCCGCATCCCCGCGAAGATGGCGTTCCAGCTCGCGAAGCTCTCGGGCGAGGTCGACGTGCAGGCCCTGCGCGAAGAGGACTTCGTCTGGTACGTGGAGCACGTCTCCACGCTCGAGCCCGCGATGTTCCTCTCGATGCTCAAGCTCGCAGGCGAGCACACGGCCGAGGATCTGCTGGCGACGATCGACGTACCCACGCTCGTGGTCGCGGCGGAGAAGGACACGTTCACGCCGCCCGAGCTCGCCAAGCACATGGCCGAGGCGATCCCCGAAGCGGAGCTTCTGTTCCTCGAAGGCGCGAGCCACGCCGCGCCGGTGGAGCGTCAGGACGTGATCGCGGAGCGCATCGACCGCTTCCTCGCCGAGCGCGTGGACCGCGAGCCCGACGAGGCCCAGCAGTCCGCGGAGTGAGCTCGAGGGTGGCGGCCGCCAGGGGGATGGCGGCGGGGGCCGCCAGACCGCGCGCGAATTCCCTTGTGTTCGATGGTCTCGGTGCCGGTCCGAGCCGTGCTCCCGAGGCGACATGCCCAGCCGCGATCACGAGCTCGCGATCGACCTCCTCCGCCGCAGTCCGCGCACCCTCGCGCGGATTCTCCGTCACGCGTTCGGGATCGAGGTGGGCGAGGAGCTCGTTTCCGTGAGCGAGGCATTCGACGAGATCGAGCCCAGCACGTACGTGGCCGATCTCGTGCTCACGGGTCCGGAGGCGACCTTGATCGTCGAGGTCCAGCGGCAGCGCGACGCCGACAAGGTGTTCCGCTGGCCGTTCTACGTCGCGGGCGCCCACGCCCGCACCCGACGCAGGACATGGCTCGTGGTGCTCGCGTTCGAAGAGTCGGTCGCGGACTGGGCGCGACGTCCCATCTCGACGTTCCACGACGGAACGTTCCGTCCGATTGTGATCGGTCCGGCAGCGATCCCCCGCGTCTTCGATCTCGACGAGGCACGCGCCGACCCGGAGCTCGCCGTGCTCTCCACGATGATGCATGGCCGAGACGCTGATGCTCTGGCCGTGGGCCTCGCGGGGTTCGTGGCCGCGTCGACGGTGGCGCTCGAGGACAAGAACCGTGGCAGGCTGTACGCGGACGCCGTGCTGGCCTCGCTGAGCCGCGACGACATGCGGGTGTTGCTGGAGGTGGTGATGAAGTCCGAGAGCTTTCCGTACAAGAGCGAGTTCGCACGCGAGAACTATGAGCGCGGGAGGGCAGAGGGCGTCGCCGAGGGCAAAGCCGAGGGCCTGATCGCCGTGCTCGTCACGCTCTGTCGTGAGCACGGGATCCCGTGGACGGAGTCCCGCGCCGCGAACGTCGCTGCGCTCGACGCGGACACGCTCGAGCGGCTGGTGGTGCGAGTGATCGGAGAGCGACGCTGGCCCGACGACGCGTGAGCCAGGCGCGGGATCAGTCTGCGGTGCACTCCGACCAGGCGGTGGGCCAGTCGCGGCAGAACTGGCAGTAGGTCGCGCGATCGGCCTCGGGGGTGGCCGCGCACTCCTCGCAGATCGGATCGTCGCAGCACTCGGCGCCTTCGCACACGACGCGCGCGGGCATCGTCTCGCCCGTCGCGAGCTGCTCGGTCCAGTCCACGAGCGAGACGCCATCGACCGTGCGCTCTTGGAAGATCGGATAGATGCCAGCGCAGTGCACCGAGCCACCGGGCACGTAGGACGTGAAGTTCGTGGTGGCGGCCGCGATGCTGTCGTGGCTCGCGCGCATCTCGTCCGGCCAGTCCACCGCCATGCCGCCCATCGCCGTGTAGAAGAACACCTGATCCTGATCGTAGTTGGTGTTCGTCTGCGCGAGCCGCATCTCGGGGAAGCGCATCCCGATGCGGGTGTAGAGATCGGCGAGCGTGAGCTCGGTGAGCGGCACGTCGAGGCCGGGCACGAACGGGGGCAGGTTCGGCTGCGCGTTCCAGTTCGGGAGCGAGTCCTCGAGGAAGCTCGAGGTGATGATGCCGGCGCCCGAGTCCGCGAACACCGAGACCTGCGCGTCGCTGTAGTGGTTCGCGATGTAGGCGGAGTGGAGCACCGCGCCATACGCGCCCGCGCTGCAGCCGGAGACGAAGACGTTCGAGGGGTTCGTGAAGCGCGCGTAGGTCCAGTCGAGCGCGGCGCTCGCGTTCACGAAGCCGCGGTGCTCGATGGTCAGCGGCTCGATCTCTCCGTACGTCGTCGAGGTGTTGCCCCAGTGGATGTCACCGGTGCAGTAGGGCACGTGCACGATCGTCCAGTCGCGGAAGGGATTGGCGGGATCGTCGCTGAGGTAGCCGCCCTGGCCGTTCGCCTCGATCCATGCGGTGAACTGATCGAGCGTGCCCACGTCGTCCGAGAAGAGATCGAGCGCGCCTGCCGCGCCGCACGTGATCTCGTCCCAGCACGCGCCGCCGCCCTGGAAGTCGATCACCACCCGATCGCTGCGGCCGCCGCGCACGAAGAAGCGGTAGTCGGTGCCGCGCGAGCACACCGTGTCCCCGCCGGGCTCGACAGCGATCCACGTGCCGGCGGGCGGCGGGTTCGGCAGACCATCGGCGGGGCCGTCGTCGCAGCCGAGAGCGAGGAGACCGAAGGTCGCGAAGCAGGCAGGGGCGAGCGAGGTGCGCATGGGACGAGCATACGCGCCGGCGCGCTGGCCAGATCGCATTCGTCACGTTGTTCGAGCGCGCCCGCCGTGCTTTCGTTCGTGGGCATGACGGCGCACGACGAGGGCGCGACGCTCGCGAGCACCGCGTCGGCGAGCCCGCCCGAGGAGGAACGACGCGACGAGGCCGCGAGCGCCTTCGTGCCGCCGACGTTCGACGTCGTCTACGAAGAGCACGTGGACTACCTCTGGCGTGCGGCGCGCGGCATGGGCGTCTCGCCCTCGCAGATCGACGACGTCCTCCAGGATCTCTTCCTCGTCGTGCACCGGCGGCTCCCCGAGTTCGAGGGGCGCGCCTCGGTTCGCACGTGGCTCACGCGCATCCTCGTGCGCGTGGTGTCCGAGCACCGTCGGCGCTTTCGACGCAAGGAGAGCGGCCACGACGAGCTCGTCGAGGACGCGCTCGACACCCACCAGCCCACGCCCGCGGACGAAGCGGCGCGCAACCAAGCGGTTGCACTTCTGTCCGAGATCCTCGGCACGATGGACGAGGATCAGCGCGTCGTCTTCGTCCTCGCCGAGGTGGAGCAGCTGCCGGTGCCGGAGATCGCGGCCTCGCTCGAGGTGAACGTGAACACCGTGTACTCGCGCCTCCGCCTCGCGCGGAAGGACTACGAGAAGCAGCTCGCGCGTCTTCGCGCGAAGGACGAGTGGAGGCAGCGATGAGCGAAGGCCCGGAGACGGACGCGCCGATCGATCGATCGCTGATCGACCAAGCTCGCCCCGCGCTCGGTCCCTCCGATGCGCAGCGCTCGCGCCTCAAGCGCGCAGTGCTGGCGGCGGCCGTGGGCTCGGCCGCGGCAGGCACGGCGGCCGTGGCGAGCGGTACGGGCGTCAGCGCGACGAGCGCGGCGGGGCTGGGCGTGGGCGCCAAGATCGCGCTGACCGTGTTCGCGATCGCGGCGCTCGGCGGTGGTGCGTGGATGGTGACCCGCGAGGCGAGCACCGAGGACGAGGCCACGCCCGAGCCGACGACGGTGCTCGCGCCCGAGGTCACGTCGCAGCCGGAGGTCACGCCCGACGTGACACCCGAGCCAGAGGTGACGCTCGAGCCCGAGGTGACGCAGCAGCCGGAGATCGTGCCCGAGCCCGAGGTCGTGCCCGAGCCCGAGGTCGAGCGCGATCCGCGTCCGGCCGTGGAGCGAGAGATGGCCGACATCGAGCGCGAGACGGAGCTCTTGCGCGAGGCCCACACGGCCTCGCGAGGAGGCGATCCGCGCGCGGCGATCGCGATGCTCGACGAGCATGCGCGACGCTTCCCGCGCGGCGCGCTCGCGACCGAGCGGCGAGGTCTTCGCATCCTGGCGCTGTGCGAGCTGGGTGACGTGGAGGGCGCGCGACGCGATGCGGACGCGTTCCTCGCCGGTCACCCGCCCGCGGGCCTCGCCGAGCGTGTGCGCCGTTCGTGCGCGGGGCCGGCCGAGCAGTGATCGTCGCCTCGAGCGCGCGCGGTCAGTCGCAGAGGAGCGGGATCGTCGTGCTCACCGCGACGTCGTCGAGGTGGAGCGTGACGGCGCTCGTGGAGTCACCTGAGTAGGTGATGCCCACGTCGACGACGCGGATGCCGCCGCCCGCGAAGACGACCGACTCTGCGAAGGACACGGCGCGGGTCGTGCCCGCGTAGAGCTCGACCAAGCCCATGGCGCCGGTGCGAACGTGGGCGGCGATGCAGATCCACGTGTCGTCAGGGATGGTGATGCCAGGGTGGTAGACGCCGGACGACGTGTTGTAGGTGCCGAGCAAGAGCCCGGCCGAGTCGTCTCCCACCACGAAGCTGACGTTGTCGTAGCCGGGGGCGGTGTCGTCGCCCACGTGGAAGAACGCCACGTCCCGTCGCGCCATCGACATGCGCGGGCGAACCAGCAACCGTCCGCGGATCCACACCTCGGCCGGCGTCGCGACCGACTTGCCCAGGCTCTGCGTCTCGCCTGCCTCGGCGATCGCGAAGCGGCCCGACGCGCTGCCGCGGTAGGCGCGCTCGGTGCTGCGCGCGGCCAGGCCGTCGTAGTAGCCCCACGGAGGAACGCGCGTGCTCACGGCGCTCTCGAAGTCGTCGCAGAGCAGGATGCCGGCGGGGCAGGGCACGAAGCCGGCGTCGGGCACCACGAACGCGTCGCGCGCGAACGCATCGGGGACGACGAACGCATCACGCGAGAACGCGTCGACCCCGAAGGCATCCACCGCGAACGCATCGGCCCCGGGAACGTGCGCGTCGAACGCGAAGGCGTCGTCGTCGAGGGCCGCGTCGGGCGTCGGGCTGTCGAAGGTGGGCGCGTCGATCGATGGATCGAACGCGTCGAACGCGAAGGCGTCGAGCGCGGACGCATCGCGGCCTCCGTCGCGCGCGCCGCCGTCGTCGGCGGTGCCCGTGTCGAGGCCGTCCGCGACGCAGCGTTCGGTCACCGGATCACACTGGTAGCCGCTCGCGCACGGACACTCGCGGCCCGTGTGATCGATGGGCTCGAAGCAGCCAGCGGCCAGCAGGCTCGTCGTCAGGCACGCGAGGAGGGCGTCACTCGAACGCATAGAAACCGCCACCTTCCATGCTCGTGCCCATCGACCCTTCGGTCATCGTCTCTCCGCTCGACGCGCGACCCGACCGCGGCAGCGGTGTGCGCAGCGTCTGATCGCGATCGGGGAGGAAGCTGAGGCTGACGGCGCGACGGCCCGAGAGCTCGAGCTCGGCGTGGAGCGGCGCTTCGCCGCGCGGCAGCTCGAGCACGAGCGGCGTGGTGCCGCGCGCGATCTCGTCGATGGTGACCAGCGCACCCGGCGGATCGCTCTCGAACGTGACGTGCACGCGCGCCGGCGCGACGGGCGCTTCGATCGGCGGCGTGGGCGTCGGCTCGATCACGGCCGGCGTCGGTGTCGTCGGCGGCGAGGTCGGCGGCGCGACCTCGGCGACCGGCAGCGTGCTCCCCGCGGCCATCCAGCCGATGCCCACCGCCACCATCACGAGCAGCGCGATGAGCGACCACGCGATGAGGAAGCGTCGCGACGGGCTGGATGTCTCCGCGGCCCCCGCTGTCTCGCGCGCGGGCGCCGAGCCCGCCGTCATCGTGCGGACCTTGGAGGGCGTACCTTCCGCGTCGGCGACGTCGGGGATCGACACCAGACCGCTGGTCGTTCCGCGCGAGCGACGGATCAGCTCGGTTCGTTCCGCGGCCTCGCGCACGAACGCCTCGTTCGCGAGCTTCGCCAGCTCGTCCTTGGGATCGACGATGCCCGCGTCGCGCAGCACCTCGAGGAGGCCTCGCCTCAGCTCGAGCATGTCGGCGATGCGCGCGTTCTCGTCCTTCTGGAGCGCGCGCGCGACGAGCGCCTCGAGCGCGGCGGGCACCTCGGGATCGAGGCTCGAGAGGGGCGGCGCGACGTCGTTCGCGACGGCGCGCATCGTGGCCATCTGCGTGTCGCGCGCGAAGAGGCGCTTGCGGGCCACGAGCTCCCAGAGGACCACGCCCAGCGCGAACACGTCGGTGCGCCGATCGACGGGGCGCTGCTCGACCTGCTCGGGCGACATGTACGCGAACTTGCCCTTGAGCTCGCCCGTGGACGTGTGGCTCACGTGGTCGGCCGACTTCGCGATGCCGAAGTCGATCACCTTCACGCCGCCGTCGCAGGTGAGAAACAGGTTGTGGGGGGACACGTCGCGGTGGACGAGACCGAGCGTGCGTCCGTCGTCGTCGGTCTGCTCGTGCGCGGCGTGCAGGCCCAGCGCGGCCTCGCTCACGATGTAGGCGGCCATCGCCCACGGCAGGCGCGTGCCGCGCTGCGCGAGGCTCTTCATGAGCTGCCGCAGCGTGTCTCCCTCGAGGTACTCCATCACGAGGTAGAGCTCGCCGACGTCGGACACGAGCTCGAAGATCCGCACCACGTTCGGGTGCCGGATGCGTGCGACGGTGCGCGCCTCGTCCTCGAACATCACGCGGAAGCGTTGGTCTTCGGCGAGGTGCGGCAGCATGCGCTTGAGCACCACCACGTTCTCGAAGCCCGCGGGGCCCACGAGGCGCGCGAGGTACGTCGTGGCCATGCCACCGCTGGCCAGCTTGCCGACGATGAGGTGCTTGCCGACGCGGTCGGGTATTCTGCCCGCTGATGCGTCCGCTGCGCTCACGTCGCCGATGGTATCGGATCGCGCTCGTCGCGACAGCCTTTGTGCTGGGAGGGGCTTGGCTGACGCCGAGCGTGCTCGAGGCGCAGTCGCGACGACGCACGCCCGAGCCGCCCGCCGACGACGCCTCGGCCCGCGTGCACCAGCGAGCGATCGCGCTCTTCGAGCAGAGCGTGGAGGCCTACCGCGCAGGTCGGTTCGCCGACGCGGCCACCATGCTGCGGGAGGCGTACGGCCTCGAGCCCGCCGCCGTGCTGCTCTACAACCTCGCGCGCGCGCTCGACGCGGACGGGCAGATCGTCGAGGCCCGCGACGCCTACCAGCGCTACCTCGAGGCCGAGCCGAACGCCGAGCAGAGCGCGACGTGCGCGCGACGCATCGAGGTGCTCGACGCGCAGATCGCCGCAGCCGAGCGCGCAACCCAGCCGGCGGTCGAGGTGGTCACGCCGGCGGAGACGACTCCTCCGATCGCACCGATCACGACGCCTCCGAGCGATGGCGGCGCGGACGCGATCCCTGCCTGGGTCGTGATGGGCGTGGGGGCGGCGGCTGCGGTGGGCGGCGCCGTCCTGATCGGCGTGGCGGTCTCGCGTCACGACGCGGCGGTGGCAGAGCCCGTGTCGGCGCGCGCGGCGGAGATCGACGCCGAGGCCGTGACGCTGCGAGACGTGGGCATCGCCACGCTGGTGGTCGGCGGTGTGGCCGCCGCGGCCGGCCTCACGTGGGGCATCGTCGCCTCGAGCAGCGGAGGCACGACGACCCAGGTGTCGATCGGACCGGGCGGCGTCTCCGTCTCCGGTACCTTTTGATCACTCCTCACTCCGCGGCGAACGGGCTCACGTACTCGCCTGTGCGCTCGTAGATGACGACGGGGCAGTGATCGAAGCAGATCGCGAGCTGCTCTTCGTCGGTCTCGTCCCACACGAGCGGCCCCAAGCGCGGCGAGCGATCGAAGCGCGCCACCTCCGTGAAGCCGATCTCTCCCGCGCGCAGCCGTCGATAGAAGCGCGCGTGCTCGGGCGAGCGTGACGCGGCCGCGTCGGTTCGTGCGCGGCTCTCCATCCACTGGCTCACCACGAGGAATCGCGCGTTGCGCAGCACCCGGCTCGCGTGCGGCGGGATCGCCGGCCCGACCTCGCCCGCGCCGAAGAGACGACGCACCTCGATACGGGGCATCGTCCACGGCAGCGGGCCCATCGGCTCGTCGGGAGCGCCGAGCGGTGCCGTGTACGAGCGATCGCCCTCCGCCACCACTACGTCCCCGTCGTGTGCGTGCGCGGCGATCCAACGCGACGCGAGCGTGCGCGGATCCTCCTCGGTGAACATGAGCGTCCACGCGAGCCCGCGCGCGAGGCTCCAGCCGAGCACCACCGTCAGCAGCACCGCCCCGACGCGTCGCCAGGGCACGCGTCGCGGCGCTTCACGCGGGCTGGTCGCGACACGCGCGAGCACGGCCGCCGCCGACACCAGGAGCGGAGGCGCGAGCGGCAGCGCGTAGCGGATCGTGAGGACCGACCAGCCCGCGACGAGCGCGAACGAGGGCACGAGCAGCCCCCACGCGATCACGCGCGTGCGCCGCTCGGTGAAGACGAGCCCCGCGAGCCCCGCGAGCACGGCGGGCACACCGATCACGTAGGGAAGCAGCGACGTGAAGAACGCGAGGCCGCGCACGTCGTCGAGGTACGCGAAGCGCCAGTCGTAGTAGCCGAAGTCGCGCTCGTAGAGCGTGCCGAGCATGAAGGCGCCCGAGGTCGGCCCGCCTCCGCCCGAGAAGTAGTCGGGGCCGCGCATCACGGCCCACGGGCACAGCGTGGCGTAGGTCGCGATCGAGACCAGCACCGCGATCCACGTCCATCGTGAGAAGCACGCGCGCACCAAGGCGCCGCTGCCTGACACGTCGGGACCGTGCTCACGCCGCGCGAAGAGCGCCCACGGCACGAGCAACGCCACGAGCGCGCCGGTCATCTTCGTCGCGAGGATCAGGCCGATCGCGAGGCCTGCGTAGCCCGCGCGGGTGGCCGAGGGTCGATCGAGCAAGAGCGTGGCGGCGTCGAGGACCATGACCTCGAAGAGCAGGAGGAGCGCGTCGGGCGTGTAGTAGTGCGAGACCTGCACGAGCCCGGGCGCGAGCGCGGCGAGCCACGCCACGATCGCTGCGGCCTCGGGGCCCGCGAGGCGCTTCGTCGCGCGCGCGAGCAGGAGCACGGTGCCGACTCCGACCCACGCAGACACGATCCGCATCGCGTGGATCCAGCCGTTCATCGTGAGCGGCGTGCGTTCTGGATCGTCGAGTAGCGTGAGGTAGGCCCAGCCATCAGGCACTTGCTGCGCGGCCTCGGCGGCGCCGCCGGTGCCGGAGATCAACCACTTGGTGGCGAGCGCGAGCTCGTAGACGAACGGCCCGTACGTCGTGACCGTGGGCTCGAAGCTGCCGCGCACGAAGCCGTGCCACTCGGCGTGCGCAGCGACCCACATGACGAAGCCCAGCTCGTCCACGTGGTAGCGCATCGGCAGGCCCCAGCCCGCCGTGCCCACGCGCGCGATCGCCGCGACCACGAGCGCCATCGCGACGAGCACGAGGGCACGCTGATCACGATCGCGCGACAGCGTCGACAGCCACGTGCGGAGTGCGTGCAAGCGGCCGTTGATAGCACCGCTCGGCGCAAGTCAGCGCACGGCCTCGATGCGGATGGGCATGGGGCGATAGCGGTTGCTGCCGGCGACGGTGAACGTGAACGGCGTGGGACAGGTCGCGCGCGGAACGTGTAGGCCACCGACGCTTCGGTGCTGACGTAGGGGAGGATCGAGAAAAGTCGCCGCGGGGTGCGGCGATGCGCCGTCGCGCGCTTGCGGGATGGGGGCCGAGTCGATACCGTTCGGCCGCTTTCCGGCCCGTTTCGCGTCGCACGACGCGCGGGCCCACCCACTGCCCCGAGGTTCCGTGCCCAACGTGGTCGTCGCGTCGCTCGTCGAGTTCTTCACGCTGAAGGAGGCCGCCCGACAGGCAGCGCGCCTCGACGACGCCGGCCGCAAGCGCGTGCTCGAGCGCGCGGGGCTCGCGAAGCAGCGCGCAGACGCGGCCGAGTCGCTGTGGGCGGCGGGCCATCCGGCCGAGGCACTGCGCCTCCTCGTGGACGCGTTCGGCACGACGCGCGAGGCGAGCGAGGCATGGCTCGACGCGACAGGCACCGCGCCCATCGAGCCGACGAAGGCCGAGCCCGCCGCGGTCTCCGAGCCCGCCACCGCATCCGAGTCGGCGTCCGAGCCGGCCACTGTGTCCGAGTCGGCCACGGCATCCGCGCCGGTGTCCGAATCGGCCACGGATTCCGAATCGGCCACTGCCTCCGAATCGGCCACGGATTCCGAATCGGCCACTGCCTCCGAATCGGCCATGGATTCCGAGGCGGCTGCCGCGTCCGAGCCAGCCGCTGCACCCGCGTCGGAGGTCCCGTTCGCGTCGGAGCCTCAGCCCGCTGCCTCGACGGCGGTCGTCGCCACCGTCGACGGATCGAGCCTCGCGCGCTTCCTCGCGCAGCGGAGCGCCTCGGGCGCAAGCCTCGAGCGGCTCGCGTCGCTCGAGAAGGATCTCGCCGCCACGACGCTGCCGCAGCTCGACGCCGACGTGCAGCCCACGCACGGAGACCTCTTCGATCGCCTCACCGACACGCGCACCCAGGTCGCGCGCGCGCTCGCGGACGTCACGCTGCTGCCGCGCGAGCTCACCTTCCGCCGCGCCGGTCGCATCACCACCGTCGTCGCGCTCAGCGCGATCGCGATCGTGGGCAGCTACCTCGCCACCCGCACGCCCGAGGGCGTCCACGCGCGCGCCTCCGCCCACTTCAACGAGCTTCCGGACTTCGAGCCCGGTCGCGTGCTCGACGGGAATACCGAGACGTCTTGGCTCCTTCCTGATCGCACGGCCGGCTGGGTCGAAGTGACGATCAATCCCTCACGCACCGTCTCGCGCATCCGCGTGCTCAACACGCACAACGTGCCGTACAACGATCGCGCGAGCCTCCAGTACCGCATCCAGGTCTTCGCTCACGGCAGCGAGGCGCGCGTCATCGACGGCGCGTTCGAGTTCAGCGCCTCGCCCGCGTGGGTCACGCACGACCTCGGCTCGATCGAGGGCGTCGATCGCGTTCGCTTCGAGGTCCGCAGCTGGCACCAGCACGGCGGCGGTCTCGCGGAGATCGCGATCGAGTGATCGCGCGAACCCCTCCGTGGTTGCCGGGCCGCTACTGGAAAGGGCTCGCGTCGCGGTGGCTCTGGCTCGCGTCGATCGCGTGCCCGGCGGCCGCGGCGTGGGGCGCGGTGGACGGCATCGTCGCGCTCGCCCGCGGCGGC
>JAFLCL010000063.1 GCA_017303575.1 Deltaproteobacteria bacterium | reverse complement strand
GCCCGTGCCCGTGCCCGTGCTCGCGACCGCTGGCTCGGCGCGCTGGAGACGCAGCGCGAGCCGCGCGGTGCCGCCGCCTTCGACCACCACCGTCTGTCGCTCGGGTCGGTAGCCGTCGAGCTGGATCTCGACCACGTGCGAGCCCGCGGTCACACGCACCGGCTCGGGCACCGGCGCGCGACGCGTCTCGGTGGAGTCGATCGTGATCTGCGCGCCGTCGGGCGTGATCTGCAGCGTGATCGCCCCCACACGCGTGCGGAGGCGCGCCATCGCCGTCTCGACCTCACGACGCTGCGCGGCGGGCGGATGATCGGCCTCCGTGAGGAAGTGCTCGAAGTGGAAGAGCGCCTCGATCGGGCGATCGAGCTGGTCGTAGCAGTTCGCGATGTTGACGCGGACGTTGGGGTGCGGCGCGAGGCGGTACGCCTCTTGGAAGTGATCGAGCGCCTCGCGGTAGGCGCCGGCCTCGAACGAGCTGCGGCCCCGCTCGAACTCGGCGCGCGCGGCCTCGCGATCCTCTTGTGCCCACGCAGACGACGTCAGCGACGTGCCCGCGATCACCATCGCGACCGCGAACACCCAGCGTGCAACGAACCTCATGTCGGCTCCTCGAAGCGCTCCACCACGAACGGGCGCGAGCGGGATCGAGCGTACGAACACGGTGACGGTCCCGTCAAACGACGGAAGGAGACGGACACATCTCGGACATGATCGCTCCGCACGACGCAGCGCCGAGGCGACGGAACGCAGCGCGCCCGCCGCTCACGAGGAGGGACGGGCGCGGAGCGCGAGCGACGGCTTCGCTCACTGCGAGATGATGATCGTCCCCTGCACCGTGGCGCTCGCGGGTGCGGGCTGCACGACCACCTGCGAGGGCGGAGGCGTCGGCTGCACCACGACGGTGCTGGGCTGCGCCACCGTGGCGGGCTGCTGCACGATGATGATCTGACCCGGATAACCGACCTGCTGACGCGCGAGGAACGCCACGTGGCTCGGGATCTCGCGCGAGAGGTTCTGCATCCAGCGGTCGTAGTGCGGCGAGGTCCCGTTCGGGCGGAAGCGCAGACCGGTCGAGCCGAGGTAGCTGATGGTCGCCTGCGTGGGCCAGTAGTCGATCTGGATGCGCACGCTCTCGCGACCGCGGCTGTACGACGCGACGATGCGCTGCCCTTCCTCGCCCTCGGTGCGGTAGCCCAGCTGCGTGAGCGCACGGACCACACCCGCACGCACGAGCTGCGGCTGCTGCGCCTGCGCGAGCAGCACCGTCGTCGGCGGCGGCTGGTAGTACTGGGTGTCGGGCTGCGCAGCGACGACGGTGGCGGGGGTGGTCGCGACCCGCGCGCGGCGCGCGCAGCCGCTCAGGCCAGCGAGGCTCGTGAGCGTGAGGACCAGGGAAGCGAGGGCGAGACGACGATGACGCATGGGCCGCCGAGTTAGCACGGCCCAGGCCAGGGGAACGATCGCGAAACGCCAGAGGAATCCGACGCGATCCCTCCGAGCTCCGTCAACGACGGTTCACGCCTGAGAACGTCGGCTCTCTCCTCTCCTCCCCTGGACCCTACACGCTCGGGTGGGCGCGGTGGCTACGCCGTGAGGCCTTCGGCTTCGAGCGACGCCTTCACGCTCGGACGCTCCGCCAGGCGCGCGTAGTAGGCCGCGAGCTTCGCCGGCAGCGTCTGCTTGTGCACGCGCTGCCACGCCCGCATCACGTAGAACGCGTACGCGTCCGCGAGGCCGAAGCGATCGCCCACGAGGAACGGCTTCTCGCCGAGCGTCGTCTCGAGGTAGCCCCAGCGCAGGCCCAGTCGCTCGGTGAGCGAGGCCTTGAGCTCCGCGCTCGCGAGCGGGTTGTAGAAGGGGCCCATGCCTTTGTGGAGCTCGGTGGTGATGAACACGAGCAGCTCCGCGAGTCGCAGCCGCTCGAGCGTGCCGTTCGCGGGCGCGAGCTGGGCGTCGGGCGCCTGATCGGCGAGGTACTGCACCATCACGACGTTCTCGGTGAGCACGCTGCCATCCGGCAGGCGCAGCGCCGGCACGTAGCCCTTGGGGTTCACGTCGAGGTAGCTGCCGCCGTCGGGGAGCTTCTTGGCGCGGAGGTCGACCTTCACGAGCTCGAAGGGAAGACCGGCCTCGCGGAGGACGATCTGCGGGTTGATCGAGCAGGCACCGGGCGAGAAGTAGAGCGTGTACATGCCTCGCGTTCTTGCTGCGCGTGGCGCTCCTGTCGAGCGCGGCGCGCGCAACGAGTCGTCGCCTCCACGCACCTCGGCGCTCGCGATAGGCTCGACGCGATGCCGACGCGCGCTCGATGCCTCCTCTTCGCTTCGACGATGGTTCTCTCGGGCTGTCCGAGCGAGCCCCCGGAGCCCGACGCGGAGCTGCGGATCGACGCGCGAGCCGAGGAGGCCGACGCCTCCACGTCGGAGCTCGACGCGAGCCCGGAGATCGACGCGGCCTCGGCGATCGATGCGGGCACGACGATCGACGCGCCCGTCCGCGCCGACGACGTGCTCTCCACGACCGATGCCGCCTTCGATCCGATCCTCGCGATCGGCGGCGCGTGCGGCACGCTCGACACCGAGCTCACGGACGAGCTGCCGTACGTGATCGAGAGCACGAGCACGTTCCCCGAGGGCTTCACGCGCGCCGAGGGATCTCGTCTCTCGATGGGCGCGCAGACGATCCTCGCGGAGGGCACCGCGGGCGGATCGAGCGGCTACAGCGAGGCCTTCGCGTTCGAGGTGCTCCACCGCTGCGAGGGCGCCGTGCTCGTCGCGAGCGAGACGATGGTGCACTACGAGACCTCGACACCGGGCGCGATCGCCGACCTCCTCGTCTCGATCGACGGGGCGCAGGTGGGCGTGAGCGTGACGCGCGCCGTCACCGTGACCGGCATGTGCATGCGCGCGGACACGTACACGCTCGTGGCCGCGAGCACGCTGCTCACGCGCAAGGTCGACGACATCCACGAGGCCTCGACGCTCGTCTCGCCCGAGCACGCGTGGACCAAGCACATGGTCTTCGTCTACGCAGACACCGAAGAGCACGCGCGGGTGATGGGTGAGGCGTGGGACGCGCTCACCGCGGATCAGCGCGCCGACACGATCCTCTACGTGAGCGTCAGCGAAGCGATGGACGGCTTCGTCTACTTCGAAGACCGCTGCGGATGATGAAGACGGTCGCGCGCCTCACCGACTCTCCGCTCGCCTTGCTGCGCAAGGCCGCGGGCTCGCCGCGCGACGTGAGCGACAAGCTCGCGAGGCTCGGGCGCGCGCTCGCGTCGTACGCCGATCGGCCGCTTCTCGATGCGCGCCTGGCGCGGCTCGTCGAGCTCGGTCACGTGGACGCGGTGCCGACGCGCCTGCAGCTGATCGTCGGCTCGATCGACATGCTGCGCTTCTGGATCTCACCCGCCGCCGCCGAGTACTACGGCGAGCGCGGCATCCACTTCGGCTTCCATCAGATCCTCCGCATCCTCGAAGAGCCCGCGTCGATGGTCGATCCCACCGGCTTCCTCACCGATCGCGACGTCGTGATCGATCACCTGCTGCAGGTGACACACGCCAACCCCGCCTACGATCTCCAGCTGCTCGAGGTGCACGACGAGGGGCTCGCGTCGCTCGAGGCGCAGACCGAGGCCGTGATCGCAGGCACGCACCCCAAGACCGAGAGCCTCTCGGCCACCGTCGAGGACGCGGGCTACCACGCGCGTTTGCTCGCGTTCGTGCGCGCCTACCGCGCCGATCGCAGCGCGCTGCCGCCGATCCGATCGAACATCGCGGACTCACCGAAGTGGGCACCGATCGAGCGCACGTTCGGCACGCTGCCCGCGGCGGTTCGCTACTTCACGAAGATGCCGCGCTCACGTCGCACCGCCGCGCGACATCTGCTCTTCGTCCGCAGCTTTCCGACCGCGCTCGCCGAGCCCTCCGAGGCCTCGTCCGCACGCGTCGCGTAGAGTGCGCGCCGTGTCCGACCCCGACGATCCCGAAGCGCAGCTGCGTCGATCGATCCTCCTCCGGCGCACCATCACGGGTGTCGGCGCGGTCGCGTTCGGTCTCGCGTCGCTCGTGCTCGGCCTGACGATGATCGTCCTGCCGTTCCTCCAGTCGGGGCCGGGGCGCGGGATGATCCGCATGGGCTTCGTCGGGCTCGCGCTCGGAGCCGTCTTCGTCGGCGCAGGCGTGCGCACGCTGCGTGTCGGTGAGATCGATCCGACGAGCGGCCTCTTGGTGCGCGATCAGCTGCCCGTGCCGTGGTCGGTGATCGGCGGCGCCTCGATCGTGCTCGCGTGCATCATCGGCGCGATGGTCGCTTGGCCGCTGGGGCTCTACGCGTGGATGGGCACGCTCGACTCGGGCTGTCGATCGATCGTCTCGGAGAGCGAGCTCTCCGACGTGCTCGGACAGTCCGTGACGCTCGGCAGCGTGAGCGACGCGAGCGCCGACCTGCACTGCACCGCCGTGTTCGTCGACGGGTCCGATCAGCCGATCGCGACGATCGAGATGGGCGGCGATCTCGGGGGCTCACAGTTCGAGAACCACCTCGCGTTCACGACGCGCGGCGGAGAGATCGTCGAGGTCGATGCGATCGGCGATCGTGCAATCCGCTATGCGCGCGGCAGTGGCTTCGGCGTCGCCGTGATGCGCGGTCACGCCGCCGTCTTCATCGAAGCGCGCGGCGAGGTCGACGACGTCCGCACGACACGTCTGCTCGGTCTGCTCGCGACGCGCCTGCCCGCGCTCGAACCCTACGCAGCGCGTTGGATCGAGCGCTACGGCGACCGATGACGGCGAGCGGAGCCAGCCTCGAGCGCGCTGTCGTCTCGATCGCCAAGACGCAGCGCGGGCGCTTCTTCTGGGCCGCGTGGTGGACCGGAGCGCCGACGTTCGCACCGTTCCGGAAGCCCGACGCGAGCGGAGGCGGCGCGAGCGACTGGTACGCCGCGCGCGCGGACGCCGAGCGCACCACGGGGCGCGCGCTGGCGGAGATCGACAGCGAGTGGGCGCACGCGTTCTTGCGCACGCTGCGCGGTCAGCCCGCGTTCAACGACGGCCAGCGTCGACGCGCGCTCGGCGAAGCACCCGCGCCCCGACCCAAGGCTCTGCAGCCGACGTCGATCTGGGACACGCTCGGCGTGAGCGCGAGCGCGACCGAGATCGAGATCCGTCGCGCCTACAGGCTGCGCGCTCTCGAGACGCACCCCGACCGCGGCGGCACCGACGAGGCCTTCCGCGCCGTGCGCGCTGCCTACGACGAGGCCCTGCGCCGCAAGCGCAAGCGCGCGTGATCAGAGGCCCTAGTCGTAGAGGTGCACCGCGCGCACGGCGCGGAAGTCGGCGAGTGGCTCGCTCGAGGCCTCGCGGTAGCCACCGCTCGTGCGCGCGTTGGCAACGACGAATGCCTTCATCCGCAATGTGCTGCGCGCGCGTGGGCGCGATGGGGCTCGTGAGAACGTCCGGGGACGTGACGACGACTCGACGTCCACGTGCGCACCTTCGACTGGAATCGCGTCGAGCGAGCGCTGCGGAAGGAACGCGACAGCCACGACACCACACGAGCCTACGGCCCCTCGACCCTGAGGTGCGCCGCGAGACGCGCGGCGACGAAACGAGCGTCCTCCTCGGACAGTCGCTCGAGCACCACGCGCGCCGCGGGCTCGCCCGCATCGGCGAGCACCGTCCAGGGCTCGGAGGGTCGTCCGAGCGGTCCGATCTGTCGCACAAAGAACGCTCGGACACCCTCGAGCGACACCTCTCGCTGGCCCGGCCACGGCAACGGCTGATGCCTGACCGTGAGCGTGTGTGAATCGACACGGAGCCTCGTGCGGTTCACCAGCCGTGCGATCGCGGAGTAGGTCTGCCACACGCCCACGGCGACGAAGAGGAGCGGGAAGAGAAGGAGTCCGAACAGAACTTCGCGCGCACCCTCGGAACGAAAGAACAGAGGGATGAGCGTCGCGTACCAGAAGGCGAGAAAGCCATCCAAGGTCACTGCGGACGCCAGCGCGGAGAACACCGACGGCGTCCGCCAACGCCGCGTGAGCACCAGCCCTGCACCCTCGCCCGACGACCCTGCGCGGTACGCTCCCACGGGCTCGACGCGGGTCGGCGTCTCCATCGTCCAGCCCGTTGGGAGCGCGAGCTCTCTCCGCGCGCTCGTGGCGCCACGCGCGATCTGCGAGGAGATGTCGAACACGTTTCCGCACGCACACTTGGCCAGACACGTCGCGAGCTCGACGTCCTCCGAGCGAACGATCTCGTCGCATCGTGTGCAGTGGATTCGCGGCACGCGCTATCGAACCCCCTTCCCCTCGGCGCACTTCCACTCCGACGTGTGACGACCACTCGGGCCTCGACCGCCGTAGGCTCGCTGATGCGTGGCCGAGCGGGCGTGCACGGTCGTCACCGCAAAGACGAGTGACTCTCCTGCTCGTCGGGCAGACGATGATGGGTCAGCTCCACGAAGCGCTCACGTGCGACGGTCGTCGAGCATGTCCCTCAGCGCGCGAGCGCCTCTCGGAAGAGGGGCAGGATGCGGTGCTCGTCGAGCGTCGCGCGCATGGCCTGAGCGAACGCATCTTCACGCCAGAGCGCTTGGTAGAAGTCGCCGCATCCGTGCTCGCCGTACCACTTTGCCATCGTCGCCCACGCGAAATGCTTGCCCGTGAGAGACGACGCCGCGGGTGCTTCGGCGAGGAATCGGTCGACGATCGCACCGTGTCCCTTCGAGCCCTCGATTTCACTGAGCACACCGAGCACGAGCCGCTCGAGGGTCTGCTTCTTCGGAACGCCCTGACGATCCACGCCAGGACGCCAATGCCATACGGCCAGCTCCACGCGTCGGTCAGGATCGACTACGCGCATGCGGTCGAGCCGCGGTCGAGTCGGATCCGGGTCGTCCGAGGGAAGGTCGCTGTCGACGCACGCGATGAGCTCTCGTCGACGCTCAGGCTCCGAGAGCGCGAACGCGACGCGCTCGAACACACCCGCCTCGTTCCCATGGCCGGCGAGACCGGGGTTGACGAGGAGCGCACGATCACGCGACGGCGACAAGTAGCCGAAGCTCGTGTTGGGCGTTCGCGAGTCGGCGAGCAGCGTCTTCACGCGCTCTTGCGCGTGCTTCTCGCGCGCTGGAATCCATCCGAGACGCTCGACCATGCCGGCGAGGAAGTGGCGGTCATCGAACCCCTCGACATGAACGACGATCGGCAGCGTCACCGCAGATCCTCGCCCATCTCGTCGAGCACGAACGCGATGCGTTCGCCGTCGATCACACGAGTCTTGAGCGTGCCGCCCTCTCGGTAGAGGCGGACGACGCTCATCTGGTCGACCGACGGCCCGCCTTCTCCGAGTCGTCCTCGGAGTCGCTCGACGAGCTCGAGACTGTGCGTGCTCAGAACGATCTGGTCGCCAGCCGCGACGCGACTCACGACTGCATCCGCGAGCGCCCGAATGCCCGATGGATGCAGATGCGTCTCTGGCTCTTCCAAGAGTGCGGTGCCGCCTCGCGCCTGCATGAGACCGACGATCAGTTGAGCGAGGAATCGAACACCGTCACCCGAGAGCGCGAGTGGGCGCGTCCCGACACCTTCAAGGTCCACGGCCGCCTGCGCATCACCATCGGATGCCGCGTCGAGATCGATGGCCCGGATGCGACCGTCGACGGCACGAAGCGCAGCCTCTAGTTCCGGACGGAGATTGCTGCGCTTGATCTCGCTGAAGCTGACCGCCATTTGTCTGCGGTCGTAGGCTCGCGCGGAATCCACGAACGCGACCGGAACGGGACCGAGTCGTCCGGCACGCCGATGCAGCGGGTCGCCTGGACCGAAACGGCCCTCGAAGTGCGCCTCCCACGGATCCGGTCCTTTGCGATCGAGGACCATGACGGCGTCGCGAACATGGAAGGTGACATCGACGACTTCTCCACGCGAGCGCGCAAGCTTGAGTTGGGTCTTGGTTTGGCCGTAACGCACGAGCCATGTCGCAGGGTCGGCAAGTCCTTGCCGGCGATCGTTGACCAACGCAGCTGACGCCTCACCAACGTCACGTCCCCCGAGAGAGATCGCGTCGAGAACGCTGCTCTTGCCGACGCCGTTCGGGCCGACGAGGACGGTGAGCGGCGAGAGCGGCACGTCGAGGCTCTCGATGCCTCGGAAGTTCTCGATGTGAACGCTCTCGAACAACGCGACCTAGCTCACTTCCTCACGTCGCCGCGGGCGAAGATGCTCGCGACGTAGCTGAGCACGTCCTTCGCGCTCGCTTCGTTGTAGCCGTAGTACTTGATCAGACGGTCCTTGATGACGTCGATCTTGTCCTGCGTCTCTTTGTCGATGACGTTCGACACGAAGCTCGAGAGCTTGATCGAGTCCTTCTGGTCCTCGAACAGCTTCATCTCGAGCGCGCGGCGCAGGCGGTCGTTCGTGTCGTAGGTGAACTTCTTCCCCTCGATCGCGAGCGCGCCGATGTAGTTCATGATCTCGCGGCGGAAGTCGTCCTTGCGGCTCTCGGGGATGTCGATCTTCTCCTCGATCGACCGCATCAAGCGCTCGTCCGGCTCCTCGTCCTTGCCGGTGTAGCGGTTCTTGACCTTCTCCTTGAGCGTGTAGGCGCGGACGTTGTCGATGTAGTTCGCCGACAGGCGGCTGATGGCCTCTTCGTCCGCCGAGATCGCGCGCTGGACCTCGTTCTTCACCATCTCTTCGTACTCGGTCTTCACGACCCCGATGAGCTCCATGTACCGCTTCTTGACGTCTCCATCGGAGATCAAGGAGTGGTGCGCGAGGCCCTTCTCGAGCTCGTTCAACACCATGAAGGGGTTGATGTAGCCCTCGACTCCGTCCTTCACGAGCGCGTTCGAGATCTTGTCCTGGATGTAGCGAGGCGAGATGCCGTCGAGGCCCTCACGGTTCGCCTCCTTGCGGAGCTCCTTCACGTTGTCCTGCGTGAAGCCCGGCAGTGTCTTGCCGTCGTAGAGCTTCATCTTCTGGAGCACGTTGAGCTGGTGCTTCTTCGGCTCCTCGAGCCGCGTGAGCACGGCCCACATCGCGGCCACGTCGAGCGTGTGCGGCGCGACGTGCTTGCCGCGCAAACGCCCCTCGCCGAACTCCTTGGCGTAGATGCGCTTCTCCTCGCCGAACTTCGTGATGTACGGGATGTCGATCTTGATCGTGCGATCCCGCAGCGCTTCCATGAACTCGTTGTCGAGGAGCTTCTTGTACTCGGCCTCGTTGGTGTGGCCGATGATCACCTCGTCGATGTCCGTCTGCGCGAACTTCTTCGGCTTGATCTTGCGCTCCTGCGTCGCGCCGAGGAGGTCGTAGAGGAAGGCCACGTCGAGCTTGAGGATCTCGACGAACTCGATCACGCCGCGGTTGGCGACGTTGAACTCACCGTCGAAGTTGAACGCGCGCGGATCGGAGTCCGAGCCGTACTCGGCGATCTTGCGGTAGTTGATGTCGCCCGTGAGCTCGGTCGAGTCCTGGTTCTTCTCGTCCTTGGGCTGGAAGGTGCCGATGCCCACGCGATCTTTCTCGCTGAGGATCAGGCGCTTCACGCGGATGTGCTTCTGGATCAGCTGCGCCCAGTCGCCGCCGTAGCGATCCATGAGCGCGCGGAAGATGAAGCGGCTCGCGGGGTTCAGCGTGCCCGGCACCACCACGCGGAAGCGATCGTTGCCCAGGCCCAGGTCCTTGATCGCCTTGTCGCGCCACTCCTCGGGGATGAGCTTGAGCGGCTCCTCGTTCATCGGGCACGGCATCTCGTCCTGATCGCCGGCGAGGCCCGTCTCCTTCAGGTTCACCCACTTGTAGGTGTAGAGCGCGCCCTCTTGCGTGCGCGAGTAGCGCTCGATGCCCTTCTTCAGGAGGCGCGCGATCGTGCTCTTGCTCGAGCCGACGGGGCCGTGGAGCAGGATGATGCGCTTCTCGGGGCCGTAGCCGAGCGCTGCGGCCTGCAGCGTGGACACGAGCCGCATGAGCGGGATGTCGAGGCCGAAGATCGCGTCCTTGCCGCCGTCGATCGGGTCCTGGAAGAACGGATGCCGGACGAGGCGCTTCTTGTTGTCGACGTACTCTTCCTCGCCGTAGCTCACGATCATGTCGTAGAGCCGCTGGAACGCGTTGCGCGTGACCTGCGGTCGCTCGCGCACCACGCGCAGGTACTCCTCGAAGCTGCCTTCCCACGAGAGGTCGCGGTAGGTCGTGAGGTCCTGGAGCGACGCGATGCGGCTGACGAGGCTGTCTTCACGGATCGACATGCGCGGATGTCCTCGGGTGATGGCCACGAAGGCGTGACGAGCCGAGGGTATCACCGCGCGCGAGGCGCGAGCCCGCGAACCTGCGCGCGCGGCCTGGCACCGTCGCGCCGCGAGCGCTCGACGCATCGCGACGCGCGCCTCTCGGTTCGTCTTGGAACCCTTAGCGAGAGAAGGGCGCGCTCCCGACGCGACCCCGCTCACGTACATCGCGGGCTCGATCCATCCCCAGGGTGCGAGGTCGCGACTCCCGAGGAGGCTCTCGTCGCGACCCCGCTCGCGTCTGCACGCACAGCGCCCGATGGATGACGAAGACGCGAGCGACGTGCAGGTACGCGCCGTGTCGCCCGTGCTGCCGCACCGCTCCGACGACCTCGAGGTTCACCGCTAGGACACTGCGGGACGCCTCGTGGTCTCTCTCCGTCGTCGACGACGCGGATCGAATCATCGAGGACCCGATCCGTCTCGATCGCCGCTCCTGTTCCTTTTCGATCGCCGCTCCTGGCACGATCTGCCTCGTGAGCGAGGTGGGCAACGATGAGGAGCCGCTCTGGCGCGCGCGTGCTCGCGTCGTCGGAGTCGTATTCCTGGTCCTCGTCGTACTCGCCCACCTCGCGGACGACGAGCCAGGTTTGCTCGGCGTCGTAGGACCCATCCTGGCCGGCGTGCTTCTCTGGTTCAGGAAGCCCGTCGGCGTCGCGGTGCTCGTCGTGAACGTCGTGATGGAATTGCTCGACGTGTTCGTGTCCTACCGAGACCTCGGCTTCATCGGAGCGCTCGGACAGATGTCGTTCGTGTTCGGGCTCGGCGCGATCACGCTCGTCCTCTACCAGCGCTCCGAGAACGCGTCGTTCGAGCGATGGGCGACGATCGGTGGAGCGGTCGCGATGGTCGCAGGTCTGACGACTCTCCTGGTCCCGAGCTTGAGCAGGCTGGCGGCTACGCTCGTCGACCCGGTGTACGAGCTCGGTGACGTGACCGTCGTCCGCGGCCGGGCGCTCGAGTACTCGATGGCGTTGCCGGGCGAAGGCTGGCGCGCGCTGCGACGACCACTGCGCGAGGATGCGGGATTCGACGCCTGGGTCGGTCGCACGGACGAGGCTGGTGACATCGTCGACGAGATCTTCGTGAGCCTCGAGCCTGGGGTGCCGAGTGGAACGTCCGGCCTCGATCTCCTCACGAGCAATCCGTTCGATACCAGTCAGAACCGCGAGGTGGTCGACGAAGGGAGCCATCGGTGGATCCACGGCCGCTTCATCTCCGACTTCGGTGTCACTCAGTGGCGCAGCTGCCGCGTGGAGATCGTGCATGGGTACGGCGTGAGCGCGTGCGCGTTGGTCCACGGCGACACGACCGCGGAGCACCTGAGCGAGCTGACGGACGCCATCTCCACGATGCGCTGGGATCCGTGAGTCACACGCGCGCGACGACCGCGAGGTGGCCCGTGATGCCGACGACGAGCGTGAACTCGTCGAGCGCGAGCGTGGGGCCCACCAGCGCACGGAGCGCGAGCGACGGATCGAGCACGTAGCCGACGCCGAGGCCGAGGGAGCCGAACGCGCGTGGGTAGGCCTGCCAGCCGGCGGGGACGATCGCAGGAACGGCTGCGCCGAAGAGGAGCTCGGCGATCGGCGTGACCTCGCCGACGTACGGGCGCGTGAAGCTCACCTCGAACACGACGCCGATCGTGAGCGCTGCGAGCGTCACGCCGTCGAGCTGCGCGAGGAAGCCTTCGAGCGCGAGATCGATCGCGAGCTCGGGCGCGACCACGAGGCCCAGCGAGAGCGAGCTCGCGCTGCCGAGGCCGAGCGAGAGCTCGAGGCCGATCGGTCCCTCGAACACCTCGGGCGCGACGGGCGGGGCCGGCGCATCGTCGAGCGCATGGGGCGCAGCGAGCGCGCGTGCCTCCGATGCGGCAGGTGCGTCGGCACGCGCGGGCTCTGCGTCGAGCACGACGAGGGGAACGAGGGCGAGGTGTGAGAGGGCCGAGAGCGCGACGCGGGCGTGGTGCATGGGCGCTGCTTCGCAGCACGCGTGCCTGCCGACACGAGGCACGACGATCACGAAATCGCCCGGAAACACGGTGGTTCGAGGCCGCGACTGCCATCGCGGCGGGACAGCGCGGCGAACGACGTGCGTGCGGCTCGACGATTCGTCGCGCACGCTCACGGACATGGACGATCGCGACGGAAGGACGCCGCTCGATCGCGCGCTCGTCGAGCTCGCGCGGCGCGCGCGTGTCCTTCCTGCGCTCCATCCTCAGAACGCCGTGAGTGAGCGGGCGCGCCTCACCGAGGAGCTCGAGGCCGAGCGCGTGCCGGTGCCGCGCTGGCAACCGCTCGAGCGCCGCGACGTGCGCGGCCTGGTGGCGGTGATCGATCAGCTGCGTCGCGTCGTGGGCGAGGCGATGCCGGAGGCGATCGCGGCGCTCTACCGCGCGCGCTTGGAGGAGCTCGAGCTCGACGTCGCCCTGCTCGACGCGCTCGGCGACGCGCGGCGCGTGCGTCCGATCGCGGCGCGTCGCTTCGGCACGGGCGCCGACGTCGTCGAAGGGATCTCGCTGCGCGAGCGCGCGCGCACGATCCTCGCGGACGTCTCGCCGAACCACGACGCGCGCGTCGTTTCCGCGAGAGAGCTCGCGACGCGGATGGAGCGCGCCGCGCGCGAGGTGGGGCTCGAGCTCACGGTGAAGATCGACCCCCGCCTCAGCGCGGGCGCGGCCGCGGGGGATCGCACGATCTACCTCCAGGATCGGGCCTTCGGTGCGATCGAGGCGCGGCGGCTCGTGGCGCACGAGGTGCTGGGTCACGCGGTTGCGGCGCACCGGGGTGCGAACGAGACGCTCGCGATCTTCGAGGTCGGCACGGCGGGCTCGTTCGCGGATCAGGAAGGCCTCGCGATCGTGCTCGAGGAAGAGGCCGGCGCGCTCGATGCTCTTCGCCTGCGGGTGCTCGCTGCGCGCGTGCTCGCGACCGATCGCATGCACGAGGGCGCGAGCTTCGGCGAGACGGCGCGCGAGCTCGTGAAGGACGTGGGCCTGTCGCCGAGCCAGTCGATCTCCACCACCGAGCGCGCGTTCCGAGGCGGCGGCGTGGCGCGCGACGCGGGCTACCTCGCGGGCTGGCTGCGGGTGCGCGGCGCGATCCGCGAGGGAAGCGCCGCGCTCGATCACTTCCGCATGGGGCGCGTCAGCACGAGCGCGATGCCCGCGATCCGTTGGGCGATCACGCAAGGGCTCGCGAGCACGCTGCCTCCGCCCATCGCGCTCGGCGAGGTCCTCGATCGCGCGGGCTGCACCGTGTCGTGAGTCACGCGCGGCGCGCGCGATGACGTGAGTGTCAATGCGTGGCGCCACCGATCAGGTGTGCGTCGGTCGAGGTGGCGAGGGAGGTCGCGATCACCAGGCGGAGGCCGCGCACGAGATCGTGCAGCGCGAGGCTCGGCGCGTTCGCGTGGCGCTCGGCCTGCTCCGGCAGATACGGCACGTGCACGAAGCCGCCCCGCACCGGACCGTCGGACGTGTGGCGCCCCTCGAGCGCGCGCATGAGGCCGTAAAAGACGTGGTTGCAGACGAACGTGCCCGCCGTCTGCGAGACGTGCGCGGGCAGGCCCGCCTCGCGCAGCGCGGCGACCACGGCCTTGATCGGCAGCGTGCTCCAGTAGCCGACGGGACCGCCGCGCACGATGGGCTCGTCGATCGGCTGCTTGCCTGCGTTGTCGGGGATCGAGGCGTCATCGACGTCGATCGCCACGCGCTCGATGGAGAAGCCGTCACGACCGCCCGCTTGGCCGGTGCAGATCACGAGCGCCGGATCGTGCGCGTCGATCTCGCGACGCAGCGCGGCCATCGCGTCGCCGAACACACACGGCAGCTGCCGCGCGATCACCGTCGCGTCCGCAATCACCTCACCCTCGAGCCGCGAGGCCGCGAGCCACGATGGATTGATCGGCTCGCCGCCGAACGGCTCGAACCCGGTGAGGAGCACGCGTCGCATGCGCCTCAGGTCAATGCAGCCCTTGCGCACCGAGCCAGCGCTCGACCTCGATGGCCGCCATGCAGCCCGTGCCCGCGGCGGTGACGGCCTGTCGGTACACGTGATCCTGCACGTCGCCGCAGGCCCACACGCCCTCGATCTTCGTCTTCGTCGTGCCGGCCTGCGTCTTGAGGTAGCCGTTCTCGTCCATGTCGAGCACGCCCTGGAAGAGCTGCGTGTTCGGCACGTGGCCGATCGCCACGAAGAGGCCCGTGACCTTGAGCTCGCGCTCCTCGCCGTTGACGAGGTTCTTCACCTGGAGGCCGGTGACCTTCTTCTGCGCGACGTCCTTCACCTCGGTGACGACGGTGTCGGTGACGACCTCGATCTTCGGGTGCTTCATCACGCGGTCGACCATGATCTTCGACGCGCGGAATTCTTTGCGGCGGTGGAGGAGCGTGACCTTGCTGCAGAGGCCGGCGAGGTAGAGCGCCTCCTCCATCGCGGTGTCGCCACCGCCCACGACGGCCACGTCCTGGTTCTTGAAGAAGAAGCCGTCGCACGTCGCGCACGCCGAGACGCCGTGGTTCTCGAGCTCGTGCTCGGACTCGAGGCCGAGCCACTTCGCCTTCGCGCCGGTCGCGATGATGATCGCGTGCGCGGTGTGGGTCTCGTCGTCTGCGCGCACGGTGAACGGGCGCTTGCTGAAGTCGATCTGATCGACGTCGGCGGTGATGAAGTCCGTGCCGAAGCGCGCGGCCTGCTCGCGCCACTTCGCCATGAGATCGGGGCCCGTGATCCCTTCCGGGAAGCCCGGATAGTTCTCCACCGTCGTCGTGATCATCAGCTGACCACCGGGGATGCCGCCGGCCTGGAAGCCCTCGATGCAGAGCGGCTTGAGGTTGGCGCGGGCGGCGTAGATCGCGGCCGTGAGGCCTGCGGGTCCGGAGCCGATGATGATGACGCTGCGGGTCTCGCTCATGGTGCGCGAGACATAGTCACCGCGGCCCTGCGAGCGCAAGCCCACCGAGCCAGGCGAGCCGCTGCGCCGAGCGAAGCGAGGGAGCGTCGCACCGACCCTCGGGACGACAGCGGCGAGCTAGGCGAGCCGCCTCTGCGCCGAGCGCAGCGAGGGAGCGGGAGGGGGCCCCACGACGTGGGGGAGGGGTCGCACGACCCCTCAGGAAATCAGTGCGCAGCGGCGGCGGGCGCGGCGGCGGCTTCGTCGCCCGGACGCGGCGGGGCGGTGATGACCATGACCACGAGGATCACGATGAAGATGAGGAAGGGGATCATGCCGAGAAGGCCGCCGAGGCCGCTCGCGGTGAAGCCACCCTTCATCTGTTCTTCGGTGATGCCTGCGCCGAGCTTCTTCGCTTCCATCTGCGCGCCGATGCGCACGCCGATCAGGGCGAAGAGCGTACAGGCGACGGCGACACCGACCATGATCCCAACGATGACGAGCATCTTCGACCTCTCTCAGGGCGCCGGATCCTACCGATCTCACGGCCGATGGGAAGCCCTCTCGTCGACCGCGCGCCTCGCTCGCTCACAGCGAGCGCTTCCGACCCAGCGTCCGCCTGGGCTACTTTCACCCCCATGATCTTCGAGAAGCCCGCTCGTCTCTTCACCGCCGTCGCGATCGGATCGCTCGCGGCCGTCCCGCTCACCCTCGCCGGCTGCCCTTCGGATCCCGTCACGGACACGGGCGTCGGGATCGACTCGCCCTCGACGGAGGATGCGCCTGTCGAGGCCGGGAGCTGCCTCGGCGACATCGACGCGGACGAGTCGCTGTCGATCCCCGGCCTCGATGGCCCGATCGAGGTGGTCCACGACGATCGCGGCGTGCCCCACATCTACGGCACCACGGTCCACGACGTCATCATGGTGCAGTCGTACCTGATGGCGCGTGATCGCTTCGGCCAGATGGACTTCATCCGACGCAACGTGCTCGGTCGCCTCTCCGAGGTCGCCGGCGCGCTCAGCGAGGACCTGCCGCAGACCGACTTCGAGAGCCGCGTCGCGGGCTATGCGCGCATGGGCCGCGCGATCTACGACTCGCTCCCCGCCACCTCGCGCACGCGCATGCAGGCGGACGCGTTCGCCGAGGGCGTCAACGCGTACATCGCGGCGATCGATGCGGGCACCGAGGATCCGCGCGTCGAAGGCGGCGACCTCGTGACGCTGCTGACCACGCCCGCGGTCGATCGCGTGTGGCTGGGCTCGGACATCTTCGCGATGGCGCGCTTCCAGGCCGCCTCGCTCAGCTTCGACGCGGGCGCCGACGTCGATCGCACGACCCTGCTCGCGCAGGCCCGCGCCACGTTCCCCGAGGGCGATCCGCGCGCGAGCATCTACCGTGATCTCTTCGACGACACCCCGGCGCGACCTGTCTACTCGCGCGACGGCTTCAACGACGGCACCTCGATGGCGCTGCGACGCCCCGATCGCGCGCGCGCGGATCGCCCCGCGTCGGTGATCGCGCCGCTCGCCACGCTGCGCGGCGCGCACGACTTCCTCGCGCACACCGAGGCGATGTTCGAGCGCCTCGGCTTCGGTGACGAGAGCCGCGGCTCGAACAACTGGCTCGTGGCCGGCACGCACACCGCGAGCGGCAACCCGATCATGAGCAACGATCCGCACCTCTCGCTGATCAGCCCGGCTGTGTGGTGGTACGTGCACCTCAACACCGCGAAGATGGGCGGCGAGGACATGATGGACGTCGAGGGCGTCGCGTTCGCGGGCCTTCCCGGCGTGGTGCTCGGCTTCAACCGCGACATCGCCTGGGGCGCCACGACCACGGGCTACGACGTCACCGACGTCTACCTCGAGCAGATCACGGCGGGCACGGGCGGCGGGCCCGACACCGTCGCGTTCGACACCGATGGAGACGGCGACCTCGAGCAGGTCCCGATCGTGGTGCAGGACGAGATCATCGTGGTCTCGGGCGCCGACACCACGCGGCAGATCGAGTACGTCACCACGCACGGGCCTGCGGGCACGCTCTCGCCGATCCTCCCCGGCTCGCGCCAGCCGGTCGACGGCATGCCGGGCCGCTTCACCGCGCTCTCGGTTCGCTACACGGGCTACGAGGTCTCGGACGAGCTCGCGTACTTCGCAGGCCTCGCCACGGCGACGAACGTGGCCGAAGCGACCGCCGCGCAGGACGCGTTCCGCGTCGGCGCGCAGAACTTCATCGTCGCCGACCGCACCTCCATCGGCTGGTCCACCGAGGCGCGCATCCCGACGCGCCCCGACGAGGCGACCGATCTCGCGTACGACGCGGACGGCACGATGACGGGCGAGTGCCCGATCTTCGTGCTCCCCGGTCAGGGCGATCACGAGTGGGGCGCGGACCTCGACTCGCGCTTCGTGCCGCACGATCGCGATCCGGCGCGCGGATGGATCGCCACCGCCAACCAGGACAACGTCGGCGTCACCGACGACGGCAACCCCTGCAACGACGCGCACTACATCGGCGGCGACTTCGACCTGGGCTGGCGCGAGGAGCGCATCCAGAGCGACCTCCAGGAGCTCGTGACGCGCGGTGACATCACCACGGCCGACATGATCCGCGTGCAGGCCGAGTCGCGCAGCGCGATGGGCAGCCAGCTCGCGGCGGGCTGGGCCGCGATCCTCGACGACGCGATGACGCACGTGCCGACGCTCACGACGGCGGAGCAGGCCGACGTCGAGACGGCGCGCACGCGCCTGCTCGCGTGGACCTCATTCGAGACGCCCGAGGCCACGACCTCGACCGACGCGGCCGTGATCGCCGACAGCATCGCGACCACGATCTTCAACGGCATCCTCACCCGCATCGGCCCGATCGGCCTGGGCGACGAGGCGACGGCGATGGGCCGCGGCAGCTTCTCGACCTCGCGCGTCGCGCGCTTCGTCGAGGACTCGTTCGCGGGCACCACCGAGCAGCAGGATCGCCTCGAGATCTACTGGGACGATCTCAGCACCGAGGGCACCACGGAGACCAAGGAGCAGGCGCTCGTCCGCGCGACGGTCGCTGCGTTCGCGTTCCTCCGCACCACGCTCGGCGAGGACATCTCGACGTGGCGCTGGGGCCGCCTCCACACGGTGCGCTTCGAGTCGGTGTTGCCGACGCTCGGTACCGACATCCTCTCGATCCCCCGCGACGGCGACGCGACCTACCCGAACGGCTTCCCGCGCCACGGCGACTACGGCTCGGTCGATCCCGGTCAGTACGGACTCTGGAACACGAGCAGCTTCCGCTTCGGCTCGGGCGCCTCGCAGCGCCTCGTGGTCGAGGTCACGCCCGACGGACCGATCGCGTTCAACGCGCTCCCCGGCGGTCAGAGCATCGACCCGAACAGCCCGCACAAGATGGACGAGGCGCTGCTCTGGATCCGCAACGAGCAGCCGCGCCTCGCCTTCCAGGAGAGCGAGATCCGCGCGGCGGCCGATCGCTGCGTGGTGATCCGCCCCCGCTGATCCGATCGGATCCGACACGATGCCCGCGCCCGTGCCTCACCGACCGAAGGCACCGAGCGCGGGCATCGTCGTTCTGTGCACGGCGATCTGCGCGTGCGAGCCCGAGCGTGCTGCCGACGATGCCCGGCGCGAGGATGGAGACGCGAGCCCGACCGACACGTCGATCACGTTTCCCGATGCGGGCGTGATCGATGCGCCCGGGCTCGATGCGCTCGATGCGCCCGAGGACGACGCCGCGACGCCCACGCGCGCATTCGCGTTCGATCTCGATCGCGACGGAACGAACGACACCCACCTCGCGCTGCTCGACGGCGCAGGCGGCGCTGCGCTGCGCGTCGAGACCGCCACCGATGCCTTCGAGATCCCTCTCGGCGCGACAGCGCGCGCGACGCCCGGCGGCGTGACCTTCTCCGGCCCGGCGCTGCAGGCGATCGGCGATCACGTGGGCGGCGCGCGCTCCGAGGTCGCCGTCGCGTTCGCGATCGATCGCGGCAAGAACGCGAGCGCGGCGCTGGCCGTGCTCGACGTCGAGGCGCGCTTGCTCGTCGCGAGCACGAGCTCACCAGCGGACCTCGCGCGCTTCGAGTCGTACGGCCTCGCGACGTTCGTGGGTGCGCTCGAGGAGCCCGCGCGACGCGCGCCGTTCCTCGCGCCCGGCTACGGCGATGCTCCCGCCGCGCTCTGGGGCTACGCGTGCGTGTTCCGCGTGGGCGCGACCAGCTCGCGCTGCGGCGCGGGCTTCGTCGAGATCGACACGCGCTCGGACGGCAACTGGTTCCGCGAGGTCGGTGGCCTCACGAGCGACCTCGATGGCGACGGCACGGGCGATCTCACGCTCGTCTACCACACGCGGCTTCGTTCCTACTCGGGTAGGACCGGCCTCCTCCTCGCGGACACCGAGTACGACGTCGCGCTCGCCGACGAGCCGAGCTCGCCGCGCTGGTTCCACTCGGGCCGCAACTACGGGACGCTCTCGTTCGCGCGTGGCGCAGACGGCCTCGATCGCACGCTGATCGTGGGCGGTGCGCCGGTGGGCAGCTTCGCCGACTACAACTGCAACGTCTCGCGCTTCGTCGCGGTGCTCGAGCAGGCGCGCGCGATGCCGAGCACGCGGCACCTCGCATGGTCGGACTACTTCGGCTTCGCCTCGAGCATCTTCCGCACGTACAGCCCTGCGTATGCGAGCGATCCGAGCGCGGACCTCGCCCGCCTGGGCGACTTCACGAACGGCTGCATCCATCGCTTCGCGGACTCGCGTGTCGTCGTCTCGAGCGAAGAGGCAGTGATGTTCGACTCGTTCGTCGCGAGCGGCACCGTCGACACGTGCCTCGACGAGCAGTACGCGCTCTACCTACCGCCCACCTGGACGCCCGAGAAGACGGCCGCGTGGAACGCGTGCATCTCGCGCATCGTCTCGCAGCCCGGCACGTGGGGCATGCAGGTGCGGCGCGTGCGCGACGGCATGAGCCTCACGGGCAGCCTGAACACCTACGTGTGGGGCGCGACCGATCGGCTGCTGCCGTCGCGCGAGCTCGTCTTCGTGGTCGAGTCGATGCCGAGCGGCGCGCGCTTCGACGTGAGCGACGTGCCGGCGAGCGCGATGCACGTGTGGGCCCTCGTCGATGGCCTCTGGGCCGCGCGCGGCGATCTGCCGATCGTCGGCCGACCGCGGATCCTCACGACGCCTGCGTCGGGCGACGTCGGCGTGGGCAGCTTCGCGGATCCGACGGCGCTCGATCTCACCGACGTCGACGGCGATGGCCTGTCCGAGCTCGCGCTCGCGAGCGGCGCCCGCGTCGAGTGGAGCGGCTCGGCGTTCGTCGTCGTGCCGTGAGAGATCGCGCACCGCGCGCGCAGGCGGGGAATTCGGCCCTCTGAACGCCGTATCAGCGAGCTGTCGTTTCTTGGACAGCGCTCGCCTGGGCTTCGACCATTCGCGTCGAGAAGCCTCTCTCGGACTCACCCGAGCGGGCGCTCGTATGGAGGACATCTCGTGATGATCAAAAAGGTAGGCCTCTGTGCCGCGCTCGTTCTCGCCGCGGCCTTCGTTCTCGCTCCCCACAGCGCGCACGCGCAGGTGCGCCCGCGCGGCCTCGCCCTGGGCGCCGATGTCGCCCTCGCGGCGGGGCAGATGACCTCCGCGTCGGGAAGTCTCGGCGTCGGCGGCCTCTCCCTCATGTACTGGCTGAGCGACTCGCTCATGCTGGACTTCATCGGACGCGCCGCGTTCATCGCGCCGAACGGCGGAGACCTCGTCACGCAGCTCGGCCTCGGCGTCGGCATCTTCGGCGTCATCGCGCGCGGCGACGCGACCGCGCTCGAGCTGGGTGGGCGCGTCAGTGTCGGTGCACGCCTGCAGAGCGAAGATCAGAGCGTGGCTGTCCTCGGCCTCGAGGTCCCGCTGCGCATCGAGCACTGGTTCGACCGGAACTTCTCCGTCAACGGTCAGGTCGGCATCTCGGTCGGTATCTCGCCGCGCGAGGGCGAGCCCGTGCCGTTCACCATGGACATCGGCTCGGTGACGGGCTGGGCCGGCATCGGCTTCGGCTACAACTTCGAGGGCGTCGAGGGCCTCAACGGCGGCCTCAGCAGCTACCAGGGTCCCGCGCCTGCGCAGCAGCAGACGGGCTACCAGCCCCCGCCGCAGCAGCAGCAGGGTGGCGGCGATCCCGAGCAGGGCGGCGCCGGCTGGTGAGCTAGCAGCGATCGTCGACCACGACGGCACGCCGAGGCGTGCCGACAGAGAGAGGGCTCCGGAGACGGGGCCCTCTTCGTTTTGCTACGTCTCCGTTGCGTGCGACCGATCGCGACCCTAGTCTCGCGGCGCTTTCGGAGGAGTGCCCATGCCGAGCCAAGCCACGTCGGGTCTGTCGTTCGTCGAGCCGCTGATCTTCGAGCGAGGTGCGCCGGGCCGCCACGGCTCCTCGCACGCCGCGCTCGACGTGCCGGACGTCGATCCCGCGGCGCTCTTCGGAAGCGCCGCGCGCAGCGAGGCCGCTGCGCTGCCCGAGGTGTCCGAGCCCGAGGCGTTCCGCCACTACGTGCGCCTCTCGCAGCAGAACATGTCGATCGACACGGCCTTCTATCCGCTGGGCTCGTGCACGATGAAGTACAACCCGAAGGTCAACGAGTGGGCCGCGCGCCTGCCCGGCTTCGCGCGACTTCATCCGCTCTCGCCCGAGCACATGATGCAGGGCGCGCTCGAGGTGATGTACCGGCTCGAGCGCATGCTCGCCGAGATCGTCGGCATGGATCGCGTGACGCTCCAGCCCGCTGCCGGCGCGCACGGTGAGCTCGCGGGCCTGATGATGATCCGCGCCTACCACGAGGCGCAGGGACGCTCGCCGAAGAAGGTGCTCGTGCCCGTCACGGCGCACGGCACCAACGCCGCGAGCTGCTCGTTCAACGGCCTCTCGATCGTGCCCTTCGAGGCCGGTGACGACGGCGTGATCGATCCGTCCAAGGTCGCGCCGCTCCTGAACGACGACGTCGCGGCCGTGATGATCACGAACCCGAACACCGTGGGCCTCTTCGAGCGCGAGCTGCCGACCGTGGCGAAGATGCTCCACGACAAGGGCGCGCTGGTGTACGGCGATGGCGCCAACCTCAACGCGCTCCTGGGCCGCGCGCGTCCGGGCGATCTGGGCATCGACATCATGCAGTTCAACCTGCACAAGACCTTCACCACGCCGCACGGCGGTGGAGGCCCTGGCTGCGGGCCCGTCGCGCTGAAGAAGGGCCTCGAGCCGTTCATGCCCGCGCCCACGGTCGAGAAGAACGCGCAGGGCACGTACTTCCTCGACTACGACCGCAAGCACACCGTCGGGCGCCTGCGCAGCTTCTTCGGAAACTTCGGGATGATGGTCCGCGCGTACACGTACATCCGCGAGATGGGCCCCGACGGCCTCAAGGGCGCGACGGACATGGCCGTGCTCAACGCGAACTACCTCCGCGCGCGCCTCGGCGAGACGTGGCACGTCGCGTACGACCACGTGTGCATGCACGAGGTCATCATCAACGACCGCCACCTCAAGGACACCGGCGTCGTGACGATGGACGTGGCCAAGCGCCTGCTCGATCACGGCTTCCACGCGCCGACCGTGTACTTCCCCCTCGTGGTGAAGAACGCGATGCTCATCGAGCCGACGGAGACCGAGACGAAGGAGACGCTCGACGCGTTCGTCGAGGCGCTCGAGGCGATCTCGAAGGAAGCGCACGAGGCGCCCGAGCACGTGAAGGCGGCGCCGCACCACACGCGCCTTCGTCGCCTCGACGAGACACGCGCCGCGCGCAAGCCGGTGCTGCGCTATCGCGCCCCGGGTGGCGCGACGACCGCCTGATCAGATCACCCGGATCCGCAGCGGCTCCGTGCTCGTTCCCTCGAACACGACGCGCCGCTGCGATCCTCGGTACTCGCTCGCCTCAGCCTCGAGGCGCGCCGGGCCCGTGACCTCGACGAGCTCACCATCGCCGGCGCGCTCGTGGAGAGCCATCTCGATGCGGTCGTCGTCGACGAAGGCCTCGCCATCGCTCGTCACGACGAAGAAGCGCCCACCGACTCCCTTCCACAGCGCGTAGCGAGCGAACGGGCTCGCCGGGAGCTCGGTCCTCACGTGCCCACGCACGGTCACGATCGCGTCCCGCTCCGTGGCGAGTCTCTCGCATGCCTCGGACAGACGGGTCGGCACACGCTCGCCCCGGAGCTGGCGACGCACGCGCGCGATCGAAGGCGCCACGAAGGCGATCACGAGCGCGAGGACGGGTGCGACGACGATCGCGTAGAGCATCTCGGGCCACACCTCTACGAGCAGGATCTCCGCGACGACGCCCGAGACGAGCGTCGGCAGCATCCATCGAGGCCAGGGTCGCTCGGACGGTAGGTAGCTGCGGCTCCAGCCGTCGCGCTCCTCGATCGATCCCGAGATGGGCATCGGCTGTCGGCAGTGCCCGCAGAGAAGGCGTCCACGCACGTCGTGGTCGCAGTAGGGACAACGTTCCGGTCGGTTGCGCAGCATGGCGGCGTCTCCTCTCGGACTCGATCAGAGGCCGAGCTGACGCGCCGTCTCGGTGCGCTCCGCTCGGTTCTCTTGGATCTGGTGGTGGAGCATGTAGCCGAACGCGAGACCGCCGAGCCCCACGGCGAGACCTCCCGAGCCCGCGATCACCGTGGCGTCCACCGCGATCGCCGCGACGCCGCCGTGGGTGGCGGCGACGTGCGCAGCCTCGAGCGCGAGGTGCGTCCCTTCGGCCGCGACGATCGTCGTGTCCACGGCCGTCTCGTGCGCGTGGGCACGATCGGCGGCGCCGTGGTGCCCGCGGAAGAGCGCTTCGCCCGCGATCGAGTGCGGCGTGGCGCGCTCGAGGCCCATCGTGCGCTGCACCTGCGCCATCGATCCGGGAAACTCGTCCGGCATCCACGACTGACCCATCGCCGTGTCGCGCAGCGCGTGGAGCTCGTGGAGCGAGGCGCGCACCCAGCCCTCGACACGCTCGCGATCCATCGAGTTGCCAGGCATGTGCATCGCTTCGCGCAGCTCGGCGAGCGGCGAGCCTGCGGGCGCGTTGCGCAGCGCCGTGACGGCCTGATCGATCGACATCGACTCGAGCCCGTGGATCATCGTGTCCAGGCGGTTCACCACGAGGTCGCGCACGTCCTCGCGGATGCGCGGCTGGAAGACGGCGACGAGGCGCGCATCGATGGCCTCGGCGTCGATGTACGCGCGGATCGATCCGAACGCGCCTTGGTAGCCGGCCCGTGCACCGAGATCGGCCCGAAATCCCTCGGCGAGGTGCTCGCGAGAGATCGAGAGGATGAAGCGCGCATCGTCGGGGTGGTCGCGGAGGAAGCGCTCGAGGCCCGGCATGCCATCGCGGGCGAAGGCCTCGGCGGCGCGGTGGATCTGCGGGTCGACGAACGTCCGCGGCGGCGCAGCGATCGCGACGGCGGCCTGCGTGCGCTCACCGCGCGAGGTCTGCGACGGCGTCGTGTCCGCGACGTCGCGGGACATGTCGATGGGCGCGGCGTCGCTCGGCGGAGGCGGCGGCGCAGCGGCAGTGGTGGTGTGGACGGACTGCGAACGAGAGACGGAACCGATGGTCATGAGGGACTCCTTGTCCGCGGCACTTCGCCGCGTGGGTCCCTTGTCGACACGAGCTCGATCGGGTTGCGTGGATTCTTCGTCGGCTCGTCTTCGCCCTCAGCGCCAGGTCACGTGGAACGACGCGCCGGTCCGAGTCCTCTTGGACTCCACGCGTACGTTCCGTCGACCCGCGATGCGCAGGCCCGTCTCGATCCCGGCCTGGGTTCCCCGGATGGGCCAGTCCGGGACGTCCGCCCAGTCGAGGAGCTCCACCTCGCCTCGGCCCGAGAACAGGACGGACGCGACGAGCCTCCCGCGGTTGTACGACTTGCCGAAGATGACCGGGGTACGGCTCACGAGCGCGCTGTCGGAGGAGAGACGAAGCAGCATCCGCCACAACGTGCGGTACGCGCGCTCGACCGTGTGACGCGCGAGCTCGACGTGCAGCGCGGGCCAGTCGCGCTCGGCGGCGTCGGCGATGCTGCGGAACGTCTCCTCGGCAGACGCGATCGGGATCCACTCACCGGGGACCGCCCCGGCCACCCGAGCGCGGATCGCCGGCGCGACCGCAGACAGACCACGCTCGACGACCTCCTTGCCGAGCAGCTCGTGACCAGCCTCGAAGAGGCCGCGCACGAGCGTCCCGGAGACACTCGGTGGGTCGTTCGAGGGAGGTTCGTTCGCGGCAGTCAGACCCGCGAGCTTAGCCGCAGCTGCTTCCCCGCAATCAACCCGCGGTGCCGATCAGGCCTTCTTCGATCGCGTCTTGCCAGGGGCAGGCTTGCCCGTCGTCGGTTTCTTCGTGCCCGCGCGCATCGACTGGACGGAGAGAGCCTTGGGGGCGACGTCGCTCTTGCGCTCTGGGCGCTCGCGCGGTCGCGCGTCCAGGCTCTTCTCGAGCTCTGTGATCCGATCGCGCAGCTTGGCTGCGCGCTCGAACTCGAGGGACTCGGCGAGCGCGAGCATCTCGCTCCTCAGCTCCTCGACGTGATCGGCCAGGTCCTCCGCGCTGAGCTTCGACACATCGACGTTCTTGCCCTCGAGCGAGCCGTTCGCGCTGGGGATCGGCATCCAGTCGTTCGTGCCGCTCGAGGCATCGCCCATGTCGAGCACCGCGCGCTTGGTCGTCTCCGGGGTGATGCCGTGCGCGATGTTGTAGGCCGCCTGGATCGTGCGACGTCGATCGGTCTCCTCGATCGCGCGCTTCATCGCGTCCGTCATCTTGTCCGCGTACATGAAGACGCGGCCGTTCACGTTGCGGGCGGCGCGGCCGATCGTCTGGATCAGCGAGCGCGGGCTGCGGAGGAACCCTTCTTTGTCGGCGTCGAGGATGCCGACGAGCGAGACCTCCGGCAGATCGAGGCCCTCGCGCAGGAGGTTGATGCCGACGAGCACGTCGAAGAGGCCGCGCCGTAGATCGCGCAGGATCTCGATGCGCTCGAGCGTGTCGACGTCCGAGTGGAGGTAGCGGACCTTCACGCCGAGCTCCGAATAATATTCGGTGAGGTCCTCGGCCATGCGCTTGGTCAGCGTGGTCACGAGCACGCGCTCGTTCTTCTTCACGCGCTCGCGGATCTCGCCGAGGAGGTCATCCACCTGCGAGCCGACGGGCCGCACCTCGATCACGGGATCGAGCAGGCCCGTGGGGCGGATCACCTGCTCCACGAACTCGCCGTGGGTCTCGTCGAGCTCCCACTCGCCGGGCGTGGCGGACACGAAGATCGTCTGCCCCGCGCGCTCCCAGAACTCCTCGAACTTGAGCGGGCGGTTGTCCATCGCCGAAGGAAGGCGGAAGCCGTGGTCGACCAGCACCTCCTTGCGGTTGCGATCGCCGCGGTACATCGCCGCGATCTGCGGCACCGTCTGGTGCGACTCGTCGAGGATGAGGAGGAAGTTCCGCGCGAAGTAGTCCACGAGCACCGGCGGCGGATCGCCCGCGCTGCGGCCCGAGAAGTGGCGCGAGTAGTTCTCGATGCCGTGACAGAAGCCCGTCTGCTCGAGCATCTCGAGGTCGTAGAGCGTGCGCTGCTCGAGGCGCTGCTTCTCGACGAGCTTCATCTCGTTCGAGAGCTGCGAGAGACGCTCTTGGAGCTCGACCTTGATCGTCTCGATCGCGCGGCGTCGCTCCTCCTCCGGCGTCACGTAGTGCGACGCGGGGAAGATCGCGTACTTCGGGAGCTCGCGGATCACCTTGCCGCGCACGGGATCGATCTCGGCGATGCGCTCGATCTCGTCGCCCCACATCTCGATGCGGATCGCCTTGTTCTCCTCGGCCGCGGGGAACACTTCGACGACGTCGCCGCGCACACGGAAGGTGCCGCGCGAGAAGTCGTAGTCGTTCCGCTCGTACTGCACGTCGACGAGCTTCCGGAGGAGGATGTCGCGCGAGATCGTCATCCCCTTCTCGATCATCACGAGCATCTCGACGTACGCGTCGCGCGAGCCGATGCCGTAGATGCAGCTCACCGAGGCGACGATGATCACGTCCTCGCGCGACAAGAGAGACGCCGTGGCCGAGTGGCGCATGCGGTCGATCTTGTCGTTGATGATCGCGTCTTTCTCGATGTAGGTGTCGCTCGTGGGGACGTACGCCTCGGGCTGGTAGTAGTCGTAGTAGGAGACGAAGTACTCGACGGCGTTGTGGGGGAAGAGCTCCTTCATCTCGCCGTAGAGCTGGGCCGCGAGGGTCTTGTTCGGGGCGATGATCAGCGCGGGCCGCTGCGTCTTCTCGATGACGTTCGCGATCGTGAAGGTCTTGCCCGAGCCGGTGATGCCGAGCAGCACCTGCCGGCTCTCACCCTTCTCGACGCCCGCGACGAGCGTCTCGATCGCCTTGGGCTGATCGCCCTTGGGCGTCATCTGGGACACCAGCTCGAATCGCTCCTTCGCCATCGCCGGAGGATGGACGTGCCGCGCGCGAAGCGAAAGGGAGCCCGCCCCGCTGAGCTGTCAGGAGAGTGACAGGTTTGGCCCCGAGCGGCGGAGTGGTGTGGACGTATGGACACGAGCGCACCACATGGTGGCTCTGGCCGGACGGCTCGCTGGTGCACTACTGGTACTCGTGGTGATGCCGTGGGCCGCGCCGATTGACGCTGCGCGCCGCCGTCGGTGAGGCTCTCTCGATGCGTGCGCTCAGTCCTGCGGCCGGCCGGTGGCTCCTCGCGGCCGCGGTCACCGTGCTCGCCAGCGGGTGCCCCGAGCCGGGCGTGACGCTGACCGTGCGGATCCAGACGGGCCTGCGCGCCGAGCACGAGGTGCGCTACGTCGAGGTCGCCTACGTGTCGGGCGCGCGGGCGTGCAGCGAGGTCGACGCCGCAGCAGAGGGCCGCGAGATCGTCGAGTCCGATCAGGCTGCGCTCGTCGACGGCTCGTTCACGGTGCGAGAGATCACGGACCTCGCGCCTGGCGTGTACACCGTCCGCGCGAGGGTGCGGCGGCCGCCGCCCGATGCCGGAGGCGATCCGGAGGACGGAGCCACGCTCCTCACGCGCTGCGTGACGGTGTCGATCACGGGCAGCCGTGTGTTGCGCATCCCGCTCACGAGCGACTGCGTCAACGTGGAGTGCCCCGCGCCTGCGGGCTCGGCGGCGTTCAGCGAGTGCCTGGCCGGGCGCTGCGTCGATCCGCGCTGCGACCCCGACGATCCGAGCACCGCGGAGCTGTGCTGCGATCGCGCGCTGCTCGGTGATGCGTGCGACGACGACCCTACGCTGTGTCGCTCGAGCGACGACTGCGAGCCGACGCTCGCGTGCGCGGGCACGCCGTCGTGCGAGGCGCGCGTGTGCGTGGAGCCTGTCGAGGACGCGTGCGAAGACGACGCGTACTGCTCGGTCGAGACGAGCACGTGCCTGCCGGTCTCGGGCGCGCGTGGGGACGCAGGTGTGCCCGACGCGGCGATGCCGATCGACGTGTACGTGCCGCCCGGCGTGGACGCCTCCTTCCCCGACGCGTTCGAGGACGACGCGGCGATGCCCGTCGACGCGCACGTGCCGCCCGGTGTCGACGCGAACGTTCCCGATGCGTACGAGGAGCCCGACGCGTACGTCGGTCCGGATGCGCCGTTCAGCGGTGCCGAAGACTGCTCGCTCGAGGGTGACGAAGACGGCCTCGGCGGCGCGGACTGCGCCGACCCGGCGTGCTTCACGCACCCGTTCTGCGTGCATCCTGACTGCCCACCGTACTCGCCGCGCGTCCCGCCGACTGCGGCGATCCCCACGCCCACGCACTGGTACCGCGGCGACTACGGACGCATCACCGGTCTGCGCACCGACGTGTGCGGGTGGCGCGACATCGTCGGCGGCGCGCACCTCTTCCGCGACGATCTCTTCGTCTACGCGACGAGCCTCGGCAGCCAGCCTGCGGTGGGCTTCGGAGATCGCCGTCGCCTCGTCATCGACGACGACGACCTCGGCCTCTCGCAGCGCGGCGACTTCTCGGTGTTCATCGTGGCGCAGCGCGCCGGCGCGATGGGCACGATGACCGTGCTGCGCTCGTGGTTGCCTGGGGTGACGCACGAGGTGTTCACCACCTCGCACGCGGCTGGCTCGGGGAGCTTCGGTGTGGTGGTGCGTGGCAACACGTACGCGCTCGGCGACGTGCCCTCCTCCGATCCGCTGCGCGAGAGCTTCGTGGTGGGCTCGCTCGTCCGCGCGAGCTCGATCGCGGGACAGATCGAGTACCGGAGACAGGGCATCGTGGTGCCGCTGATGCTCCAGTCGGGGACCGACATGACGGGCAGCAGCTCGATCGCTGCCGTGCCGCAGCTCGTGCTGGGCGGTGAGGGCGAGGTGATCATCGCGGAGATCCTCCTCTACGACCACGCCGTCACGCCCGCCGAGCGCGCGATGATCGAGGCCTACCTCGAGGCACGCTACGAAGGCGCGTCCAGCTGACCTCGAGGGTTGACGCTTCACCGAGAGGTCGAAGACGCTGGTTGCGATGCAGCGCTTGCTCGTGACCTCGTGGCGATCGGGGGCTGCGATCCTCCGTCGACGACGTTGACCGTGCGGATCCAGACGGGCCTTCGCGCCGAGCACGAGGTGCGCTACGTCGACGCCGCGTTCGTGGCTGGCGCGCGTGCGTGTCGCGAGGTCGACGATCTCGCCGAGGGCCGCGGGATCGTCGAGTCCGATCAGGCTGCGCTCGTCGACGGCTCGTTCACGGTGCGAGAGATCACGGACCTCGCGCCCGGCGTCTACACCGTGCGCGCGCGGGTGCGGCGACCTCCGCCCGATGCGGGAGGCGACCCGGAGGACGGAGCCACGCTCCTCACGCGCTGCGTGACAGTGTCGATCACGGGCAGCCGTGTGCTGCGCATCCCGCTCACGAGCGACTGCGTCAACGTCGAGTGCCCCGCGCCTGCGGGCTCGGCGGCGTTCAGCGAGTGCCTGGCCGGGCGCTGCGTCGATCCGCGCTGCGACCCCGACGATCCGAGCACCGCCGAGCTGTGCTGCGATCGTTCGCTGCTCGGTGACGCGTGTGACGACGACCCCACGCTGTGTCGCTCGAGCGAGGACTGCGAGGCCACGATCGCGTGCGCGGGCACGCCGACGTGTGAAGCGAGCGTGTGCGTGGAGCCCCTCGAGGACACGTGCGAAGACGACGCGTACTGCTCAGCACAGACCATGCGGTGCGAGCCCGAGTCGGGGATCGCGACCGACGCAGGGCCGCGTGATGCAGGACCGACCGATCTCGACGCGAGCATCGATGGAGATCTCGACGGAGGGCCCATGGGCGACGGGGGCGCGCCCGTGACCGATGCCGGTCTCGATGCGTTCGTCCCGATCGACGTGTTCACCCCCGACGCCTGGCTTCCGATGGACCTCGACGCGCCGTTCCCCGATGCGTTCGTCGTCCCCGATGCGTTCGTCGTTCCAGATGCGTTCGTCGTTCCAGATGCGTTCGTCGTTCCAGATGCGTTCGTCGTTCCCGATGCGTTCGCGCCAGCTGGGCCCGAAGGATCGTGCAGCGATGGCGTCGATGGCGATGCGGATGGTGCGATCGACTGCGAGGACACGGACTGCAGCGCTCACCCCGACTGCGCGGGCATGCCGTGCGTGGTGGGCACCGCGAGGCTCGACCCGGAGGCCGCGGGGCTTCCGATCTCACCCTCGGGCCCCGTGCTGTGGTGGCGCGACGACGCGAACCTCGTGACGCGCGCGTACGGCGTGTGCGGCTGGGGTGATGGGATCCGTGGGCTCGTCCTGCGGCCTTCCTCGCGGAGCCGCGCGCCGGAGCTCACGACCGTGACCGGCGGCTCGGCGGTGGTGATGGCACCCGGCGATCTGCTCACGGTCGCCGACGCCCTCGCGCTTCCGTTCAACCACGCGCGCACGATCGTCGTGATCGCGCGGCACACCAGCGACGGCTTCACGTATCCGTTCGCGACCACAGCGACCAACCGACCCGGCGGCGTGACGGGGCTGCGGCACGACGCCACGTCGTACGCCTACGACGGCTCCTCGCGCATCGCCCACGCGGACGGTGGGGTCGCGCCTGGCTTCGTGGGCGAGGTGCTCACCATGCCGACGAACCACGACCCCAGCACGGCGGCGCTCTACATCAGCGGTGCGGCCCGCACGCTCATGGACGAAGGGGCCGCGGCGATCTTCCACACGCCCGATCGACAAGCCGTCGGACTGCGATCCTCCACGGGCACGGTAGAGATCCGCGAGATCCTCCTCTACGACCGCGAGCTCAGCGCCTCCGAGCGCGCGACGATCGACGCCTACGTGGCCTCGCGTCTGAGCGTGAGCGGTTGAGCGAGCCCTCGCACGTCGCGCTTGGGCAGGTCGGCTCCGCCCGCTATCATCGCGCCGGAACCTGATGGCTCAGAAGCGCGATTACTACGACGTGCTCGGCGTGCCGCGCACCGCCACGCAAGACGAGATCAAGCAGGCGTACCGCAACCTCGCCAAGCAGCTGCACCCGGACAAGAACCCGGACGATCCGCAGGCAGAGGAGCGCTTCAAGGAGGCGTCGGAGGCGTACAACGTGCTCTTCGACGCCGACAAGCGACGTCAGTACGACCGCTTCGGTCACGCGACCGCGGGCGGGCCGGGCTTCGAGCGCGTCGATTTCCGCAGCGTGGGCGACATGCTGGAAGGCCTCGTGGGCGAGGTCTTCGGGCAAGGCGCCACGCGTCGCGCGCGACAAGGACAGGACCTCGAGGTCGAGCTCGCGGTGAGCTTCGAGGAAGCGGCGCTCGGGGCGGAGAAGACGCTCACCGTCGAGCGCCTGCGCGACTGTGGCACCTGCTCGGGATCGGGCGCGGCACCAGGCACGCGCGTCGAGCGCTGCAGCGCGTGCGCAGGCACGGGCGAGGTGCGCTTCCAGCGAGGCTTCTTCTCCGCGTCGCGTCCGTGCAGCTCGTGCGGCGGCACGGGCAAGAAGGTCGAGAGCCCGTGTCCCACCTGCAAGGGACGCACGGCCGTGCCTGCGCAGGAAGAGGTGCTCGTGCGCATCCCGCCCGGCGTGGAGCACGGCGCGCTGCGCTCGATGCGCGGCGGCGGCGAGCGTGGACGCAACAACGGTCCACCCGGTGATCTGCACGTGCGCATCGTGGTGAAGGAGCACCCGCTCTTCTCGCGCGAGGGCGCGGACGTGAAGGTCACCGTGCCGATCAGCTTCCCCGAGGCCGTGCTCGGCACGCAGGTCGACGTGCCCACGCTCGAGGGCAAGGTGAAGATGAAGATCCCCTCGGGCACGCAGTCCGGAAAGATGTTCCGCCTGCGCGGCAAGGGGATCGAGGTGCTCGGGGGCGCGGGCAAGGGCGACGAGCTGGTGACGGTGCTCGTCGAGGTGCCGCAGGAGATCACCGCCAAGCAGCGCAAGCTGATCGAAGAGCTCGCCGCGGAGTTCGGCGAAGAGGTGCACCCGCAGCAGAAGAGCTTCTTCGAGAAGCTGCGAGGGCTCTTCGAGTGATGGCGCGCGCCGGGATGGGCGAGGTCGCGCGTTGAGCGATCGTGTGGCCGCGGCGTCGCTGCCTCCGCCCGCTCCGCCGGGCAACGGCAGCTACCTCGAGATCGAGGCGCTGCGCGAGGACGCGGGCACGCGCCTCGACGTGGTGCTCGCGCGTCGCGTCGAGGGCCTCTCGCGTCGTCGTGCGCAGGAGATGCTCGAGAGCGGCACGATCCGCTTGAACGGTCGGCGCGCGCGCAAGGGCGATCGCGTGGCGCAGGGCGATCGCCTCTCGCTCGCGCAGGCGCCGGTGCCGAGCGACTTCCCCGCGCTCCCCGACGCGAGCGTGCCGATCGAGGTGCGCTTCGAGGACGAGCACGTCGCGGTGATCGACAAGCCCGCAGGCATCCCCAGCCATCCGCTGCGGCCCGACGAGGTGGGCACCGCCGCGAGCTTCGTGGTCGCGCGCTGGCCCGAGACCTGTTTCGTGGGCTACCGCGCGCGCGAGCCGGGCATCGTGCACCGCCTCGACACCGGCACGAGCGGCGTGCTCCTCGTGGCGCGCGAGGAGGCGAGCTTCGAGGCGCTGCGCGAGCAGCTCGAGGCCGATCAGATCGACAAGCGCTACCTCGCGTTCGTCGATCCCACGAGCTCGGTGCGGGAGGGCGACGTGATCGCCGTCGACATCGCGAACGACCCGCGCGATCCGCGGCGCGTGATCGTGGGCGAGATGCTCGCGCACGGGCGCCGCTCGCGCACCGAGGTGGTGTCGGTGCGTCGTCACGACCGCTCGCTCGAAGTGGAGCTGCGCGCGCCGCACGCGTTTCGTCATCAGGTGCGCGCACACCTCGCGCACGTGGGCGCCCCGCTCTTGGGCGACACGCTCTACGGCGGCCCCTTCGCCGCAGGCCTCGCCCGCCACGCGCTGCACGCCTCGAGCGTGCGCTTCCTGCATCCCGTCACGCGCCGCTCGGTGATCGTCACGAGCCCGCTGCCCAAGGATCTGCTCGCCCTACGCGAGTGAACGAGGGCCTACTTCTTGGCGCGGCTCGCGAGGATGCGCTGGTAGCGCAGCGTCTCGACGTCGTTCGGGGCGAGGCGCTCGGCGCGTCCGAAGGCCTTGCGGGCGCGATCGTCGTCGCCCTGATCGAACGCGAGTCGACCGAGCACGTGGAACGCGAACGCGTCGCCCTCGGCCTCTTTCGCGCGCGCCGTCGCGAGCTGCAGGAGCTCCTTCTCCAGCGCGGCGCGATCGCCCACGCCCTGGAGGTAGTGCGCGAAGCGCGCGTGGAGGAGGTAGTTGGCGTCGCTGGGCTCGAGCTCGTGCGCGCGCGCGAGGTCGTGGCTCGCGGGCGCGATGCGACCGGCGACGAGGTGGGCCTTGCCGCGATCGAAGTGGCCGCGCGCCGACAGCGCGTCGTGCTGCGAGGGGGGGCCCTTCTGCGCCGTGATCGCTTGCTGGCTCGAGGCCGGACGCGGAGGCGCGCC
>JAFLCL010000062.1 GCA_017303575.1 Deltaproteobacteria bacterium | reverse complement strand
CGGGCACGCGCTCTTGGGCGCGCTCGCCCTCGCGCTCGCAGCTCGGCGCGGCTCCGCTCGCGCGCGTGGTCGGCGCTCGTGGCACCCCAGGTGACGAGGTGCCTTCGCCGCCCGTACGCTCTACGGATGCCGCTTCGAATTCTCCTGGTCCTCTCTCTTGCTGCGCTTCCCCTTCTCTCCGCCTGTGGCGGAGGCACCGAGGCGCCCGACACCGGCGGCTCTTCAATGGATGCGCCCGCCGCGCGCGACGATGCACCGGGCGAGCGTGTGGACGCCCCAGGCGCCGATGCACCCGCCGTGGGCGAGGACGCGCCGGTCACGCCCGACGAGGACGCACCGAGCGATCGGGCGGACGCGTTCTCGTCCGACGATGCGTTCGTCGCGGCGGACTCGCCTGGCGGTGGCCGCCTCGATGCACCCGTCTCGGGATCGTTCTGCGGCGGCATCGCGTCGATCGCGTGCCCGACACGCGATCAGTACTGCGACGAGAGCTGTCTCGTCCCGGACGCAGGCGGCGTCTGCCGCGAGGTGCCCGCGCTCTGCACCGACGAGGTGGCCCCCGTCTGCGGCTGCGACGGCACGACCTACTCGAACGCCTGCCAGGCAGCGATGGCTCGCGTCTCGGTGCGTTCCGACGGCGCGTGTGCCGTCACGAGGGACTGCCGCGCCGATGGCTGCAGGGGAGGTCAGGAGTGCTGCACGGCGGGCCGTAGCGCTGGCACCTGTTACGACCCGCGGTGCCTCGCCTGCTGCATGTGAGCAGCGCGCGAGAGAGTGCCCGACGACGCGTTCCTGACGCGTGAGGGATCGCGCGCTGGCCGTCCGCGCTTTTCTACGGATCCGCTGGCAGGAGCGCGGCGGGGCCGCGTCGTCGGCCGTCCATGACCCACGACCTGTCGCCTCGCGTGTGGGACGCGCCGCGTCCCGAGCTGCCGATTCTCTCGCTGACGACGCTCCCCTTCGAGGGTGAGCGCATCGCACCGCTCGGCGTGCCTCCCCAGCGTCTGCATCGCGGAGCGCGCCGGCGCGCCGAGTCCCTGCTCGCCCTCGCGCGCGCGGGCGGAGCGCGCGCACCGGTGATCGCGCTCGCCGCGCTCGACGACGACGAAGCGGCTTCGGTGTTCGCGCGTGGGCCTGAGCTCTTCTCCTCCACAGCGGAGGATGGTGAGGCGCTCGAACGCCTCACCGCGCGCGTCGGTCTGGCGATCGTCCCGGGCCTCGCGAGCTACGCGCTCGCGCATCCGCTGCTCGCGTCGCCGCTTCTCGCCTCGGTGTCCTCGCCACGCGTCGCGCCCGCGTTCGCGCTCCTTCTCGAGCACCGCGACGTACGCGAGACGGCGGAGCAATGGATGCTCGCGGACGCACGGCGCGCCGCCGTCGGTCTCTGGCCCGTCGCGCTCGGAGACGAGCCCACGATGCGTGGGACGTGTTCGCGCGCGCTGCGCTGGCTCGCCTGGACGGGTCGACGCGACGCCATCGAGGACATCGCCGACCGATACGGCGTCAGCGACGTGATCGAGCCGCTCCTTGCCGACGACCTCCCTCACCGCCCTGCGCCGACCACGGTGGACCTCGCTGGCCTCCCCGCGCTCCGCGATGGACATGGCGGCGAGTTGGACGCCGCGGCGACCTCCACGCTGATCGATCTCTTGCGCGCGACGCCGCTCGCCCCGCCGTGCTCGCAGTTGCGCAGCGCACGTTCGTCGATGTGCGCCGCGGACCTCGACGCGTTCACGCTCGCACTCTTCGATCGGTTCTTCGCCACGGGTGAGCGCACCGCCGATCGGTGGATGATGCATGCCCCCGCAGCGATCGGAGGCGAAGGCGCCGTGCTCGGCTTGATGGAGCGCTTTGCGCGCCTCAGCGCGATCTCGTCCGAGCACGCGGCCGTGGTGCTCGATTCGCTCGCCACGATGGCGACCCCGCTCGCGCTGCTCGAGCTCGAGTCGCTCGTCCACCGCGCGGGCCCGCGCGCGTGGCTCGATCACGCGCGCCACAGTGTCGGCATCGCTCGCGTGCGACGTGGCCAGCCCCGCTACGGCGTCGGGCCGGAGCACGTGCCCGATCCATGGGAGGGACGGCGCGCGGTGGAGGTCTCGATCGCCGGGCGCGCTCACGAGGCACGCATCGACCATCGTGGCGACCTCGTCGTGCGCGACGACGAAGGCTTCGTGATCTGGCACGCAGGCTCGGCCCTCGACACCGACGACGACCCTCCCCGCGAGGTCGCAGCGCTCCATCGGGCGAACGAGCTGGCGAAGCTCCTCCTCGCGAAGCGCCTCGAGGACGCGATGGAGACCGGGCGCGCGATGCACGCCTCGACGTTCACGCGACTCGCACGGAGCACCGCGCTGCACGCCGTCACCGCGACGATCGTGTACCGCATCGAGCCGCTGAACCTGCTCGTGCGGATCGCCGAGGATGGGTCGCTCGTCGATCTCGACGAGCACGTCTTCGAGCTCCCACGCGACGCGACCGTGTGCGTCGTGGAGGCAGCGAGGATGTCGCGCGCCCAGAGACGGGACTGGGCATGTCGTCTGGCCGACTACGAGATCATCCAAGTCTTCGACCAGCTGTCGCGCGGCCCCGTCGCCGCGTGAGCTTCGCCGTGACCGCGTGGGACGCCCGGCCCTACCATTCGCCCATGGCGCGCCCGCCGCTCGGTCTCGTGTCGTCGTTCGTGATCGCGGGCGCGAGCGCGAGCGTCGGCTGTGGCGGCGAGGCGACCCCGCTCGGTACGCACGTCGAGGACTGGCGCGACGAGGTCGTGTACCAGCTGATGACCGATCGCTTCGCGAACGGTGATTCGAGCAACGACACGATCGACGGCATCGGACCGATCGCAGGGGACTTCTCGCGCTGGCAGGGCGGCGACTGGCGCGGCGTCGAGCAGCACCTCGACTACGTCGAGGACCTCGGTGCGAGCACGATCTGGATCTCGCCCATCGCCCGGAACGTCGCGCGCATGGACGTCGCCGACGGCTACCACGGCTACTGGGCGAGCGACTTCACCACCGTGGAGCCGCACTTCGGCAGCGAGGCCGATCTCGTCTCCCTCGTCCGCGCGAGCCACGCGCGCGGCGTGCACGTGATCGTCGACGTCGTCACCAACCACACGGGTCGCGTCTTCTTCTACGACCTCGACGGAGACGGCGTCGAAGACGAAGGAGAGGCGCAGCCGCCGTATCGCGCCGAGGGCTACGACGCACCGATCGTGTTCACCGAGACGACGCGGCTGTTCGCGCCGCTGCCCCCGCTCGACGAAGGGGGTGCGACGCGCGAGCGAGAGCCGGGCGCGATCGATCTCGACCCGAGCTTCTTTCACCGCCGCGGCTACGGCGATCTCGTGATCCCCGAGCAGCGCCGCTACGGAGATTTCCCCGATGGTCTGCGCGATCTCGACACCGAGTCCGACCGCGTGCTCGACGCGCTCGTGCAGACGTGGGTCACCTGGGTGCTCCGCACCGACATCGATGGTCTCCGCCTCGACGCCGTGCCGCACGCGGAGGTGCCCTTCTGGCAGGCGTTCTGTCGGCGCTTGCGTCTTCGCCTCGCGGCGCTCGGCAAGCACCGCTTCTTCTTGCTCGGCGAGATCTTCGAGGCCGACCCGCGCGACATCGTCCCCTACGTGTCGGAGGACGCGCTCGATGCGGGCTTCGACATCCCGCTCAAGTACGCGCTCGTGAACCGCATCCTCACCGACGGCGCCGCGCCGATCGAGGCGGTGCCCGTGCTCGAGACCGCGCGCACGTACTTCCGAGACGCACCGCAAGACGAGGGCATCGGCATCCCGCCGTGGCAGGCGCGGCTCGCGCTGATCGACAACCACGACACCGGTCGCTTGCGCTCCGAGATCGATGATCCCTTCGCCGTCGATCAAGCGCTCGTCGCGATCTTCACGATCGATGCGATCCCTTGCGTCTACTACGGCACCGAGCAGGAGCTCGCGGGGCCCGGCGGTCACCTCGGCCGCGAGCCGCTGTGGCTGACCGACTACCGACGGGACCTGCCGACCTTCCAGCTGATCCAGCTCCTCTCGGCTCTTCGACGCGGGTCGAGCGCGCTGCGCCGCGGGTCGCTCGCCGTGCGCTTCGCCTCGACCCATGCGTCGCGCGGGGAGGACGGCATGCCGAGCGTGGGCTTCGAGGATGCGGGCCTCCTCGCATGGGAGCGCGCGGTCGAGGACGATCACGTGCTCGTGGTGCTCAACGCCCATCCCACCCAGTCGTCGCGGGCGAGCTTCTCGACGATGCTGCCCGCGGGTCGCTTCGCCGACGCGATCGAAGGCACCGACACGATCGACGTCGGTGCAGACGGCTCGGTGAGCGTCGAGCTCCCACCACGTCGCTCGCGCGTGTTCGTGCGCGCGCGCTGAGCGCGTGACACACGCACGCGCCTCGTGCTCGAAGCTCGCCCCACCTGTGATCGCTGCCTGCGTCCGCTCGGCTACTGCTGGTGCGCGCACCTCAGCGTGATCGACACGAAGACGCGCATCGTCTTCCTCCAGCACCCTCGCGAGGCGGGCGTGGCGATCGGCACGGCGCGCATGGCGCACCTCTGTCTCCCGCGCTCGGAGCTGCACGTCGGCGTGCACTGGAAGGGCAGCCGTGCGCTCGAGAGCGTGCACGCCGATCCCACACGACCGCCCGCGCTGCTCTATCCAGGCGAGGGCGCGATCGACGTGATGCGAGAGCCGCCGACGCACCCGATCACCCTCGTGGTGATCGACGGCACGTGGGCACAGGCGCGCAAGATCGCGAACCAGAACCCGGAGCTCGCCTCGCTGCCCCGCTATGCGTTCACGCCGCCGCGCGCGAGTCAGTACCGCATCCGCGCCGAGCCCGACGAACGCTTCGTGTCGACGATCGAGGCGCTCTCCTACGTGCTCGGCGCGCTCGAGGGGGAGCCCGAGCGGTTCCAGGCGCTGCTGCGTCCGTTCGAGGCGATGGTCGACACCCAGGTCGAGATCGCCGCGCGCGAGAGGAACACGCGCGTGATCGGTACGCCGTCACCCCGCGTGCCGCGCGGCGCGCCACGGCCCCGCGTGCTCGCCGAGCGCCTGGCGGATCTCGTGTGCGTCGTCGCCGAGCCGAACGCGTGGCCGTACGGGCACCCGCTGCGTGGGACGACCGATCCAGGCGAGCTCGTGCACCTCGCGGCCGTGCGCGTCGCCACGCGCGAGGTGCTCGACGTGATCGCGCGCCCCCGCATCGCGCTCGCGCCCAACACGGCGCTCCACCTCGACCTCGCGGAGTCGGTCTTCCTCGAGGGTGAGTCGCTCGCGTCGATGGAGAGCGCGTGGCGATCGTTTCTGCGGCCCGCGGATCTCGTGTGCACGTGGGGCTCGTTCACCCCCAAGATCGCGAAGAAGGAGGGCCTCGCGTGGCCGAGCGACTCGATCGATCTGCGTCGTGTGGCGCGCACGCTGGCACAGGGGAGCGTCGGTGCGCTCGAGGACGTGGGTGCACGCTTCTCCATGTCCGACGCGCTCCGCAGGACGGATCCGCCGCGCGCGCGGGGCCGCGGAGGTCGTCGTCTCGCGCTGCTCGATGCGCTCGTGCGCACACTCGCATCGGGACCGTGACGCGTGGTGCGTTCGCGTCTACGAACGCCTCATGACCATCACACGCCTGACGCTCCTCGCCGTGAGCGCCTCGTTCCTGTTCGCCTCGCCGCTGCTCGCGCAGGACGCGAGCGCCGACGAGGCGCCGTCCGAGGCGCCGATGACCGAGAGACCGGCGCCCGAGGTGGCGACGACCGCGCGGATCGCGGTCGTCGTCCCACCCGACATCGAGACGACGAGACCGACGACGACCGTCGTGGACACGACGCAGGGTCTGTGCGCGCGCACTGCCCACCAGCACGCAGGCGCGTCCGTCGTGCGCGTCGAGTCGGGCACCGACGTGGGCTCGGGCTTTCTGGTGATCGACGCGAGCCACGTGGTCACCGCGTTCCGCACGGTGCGCGAGGGCCACTCGGTGCGTGTCGTCGATCACGGCGGCAACGCCCGCAACGCGCGCGTCGTGGCGACGGCACCAGACGACGATCTCGCGCTCCTCGTGCTCGTGAGCCCGCTCTCGGCGCCGCCGCTCTCGCTCGCCGATCCGGAGCTCATCACGGTGGGCATGTCGGTGCTGGCGATCGGTCATCCCTACGTGCCCGGCCGCGATCGCCTCGCGCTGGGCATGCGCGGTGAGGGGCTGTTCAATCAATCGCTCTCGAGCGGCATCGTGAGCGCGGTGGGTCCCCGCTCGATCTCGACCGATGCGCAGCTCGCGAGCGGCAGCGTCGGCGGACCGCTGGTGGACTGCGAGGGTCGAGTGCTCGGCGCCGTCTCGATCGCGACGATCGGGATGATGGAGCGCATCTACGTGGGCGCGTCCTCGGTCGCGATCGCGGATCTCGCGTCACGCGCGAGCAACGAAGAAGGTTATGGCGGCCGCATCCGCCTCACGTGGGGCCTCGGCATCGCCGCAGCCTTCGAGGATCCGGGCTGGCCGATGGGCCTCTGGGGCCTCCTCGGTCTCGACGTGTTCGACGTCTTCGTGCTCGCGGGCCGCATCCACTACCTCCAGAGCGAGTCGAGCCCCACGGGCTCCGAGGTGCTGAGCGTGTTCGATCAGCGCTACCGCGGAGACGCGTTCGTGGCGTGGCGACAGCTCGTGAACGTCGGCCCCGGCATGGGCTTCCACTTCGAGCTCGGCGCAGGCGCGTCGGTCACGAGCCTCCACCAGCGCACGCGCACCGGCGACATCGACGTCACGAGCGGCGACCCGACGCTCCGCATCACCGAGACCGAGCGCCAGCGCTGGGCCGTGCGCCCGATGCTCGTCCTCAACGTCGAGATGGGCCCGCTCTTCATCGGCTACTCGGTCGAGCTCGACATCGACACGGCCTTGTCGCGCTACCGCGTCCAGCACGTCTTCGATCTCGGCGCCCGCTTCTGAGCCCGTCGTGCGCGCGGAAGACGCGGCGGTCGCCGCATGGAAGGCGGAGGTCAACCGAGTCCTCGCGCGCCCGTCCTCGTTCACGGTGGACTGGAGCGACGCGATCCACGTCGCGCACTACCTCGGTGAGATGCGCGAATCACCGAGGGAGCTCCTCGCGCTCTTCGACTTGCTGCCGATGGGCGTCGAGCTCTCGTCTCGGCTCGCGACGATGCTTCGCCGCGACGCGCCGCGCGCAGTGTCGGAAGAGGAGCTGCTTGCGGATGCGACGACGCTCGCCGATGCGGTCTCGTCTGCACTGGAGCTTCCGCCCCGACGCGGGTCCGTGACGGTCGCGCGGACCTTCTCGCAGGACTTGCTCCCTCTGGGTTCGCAGGACGAGCTGCTCGACCTGGTGCACGTCCTCGCGGGCGACCCGCGAGTGGGCCCCTTCGTTCCGCTGCTTGTTGAGCCGCTGTATCAGCTCCTCGGTGCCGAGTACGCGAGCGTCTACTACGTGCTCTCGCCGTGGTGTGCCGAGTGCGAGGCTCTGCGCGGCTCACCGGCCGCCGCGCTCGGATCGGCATTCGCGAGTTGGTCGCAGGTCGCACACACGGAGCATCGACTCTTCTCGCTCGGCGACCAGTGGTTTCTGCTCGCGGACGAGACGGTCAACCGACACTTCCGTCGCTGAGTCGTCATGGCTGTCGGAGTAGGCGCCCACGAAACAGGGCGATCTGGGGGAAGCCTGGGCTGTCGCGAAACTTTTCGCGCAACCCCCGGAACGTCGAGCCGATGAGAGCCGCCAACAGGAGGTTCTCATGCGTTCTCTCGTTCTTCGTTCGGTCGTTCTCTGTGTCGTCTCGTCCTCGGTGATCTCGTCGGGCTGTGAGGAGGGACTGCCGATCCAAGCCACTTCAGATGGCGGCGTCCCGCTCGCGGACGGTGTGAGCTCGGGCGTCGATGCGGCATCGTCGACCGCCGCCTGCTCGACCGCCGCTCCTCTCGCAGACATCGGGGAGGCGTGCTGCCCGACCCTCGGCCCGGATGCATGCGGGGCGCATCTGTTCTGCGCGTCGTTCGACGGTCGAACGATCGCCACCTGCTACCTCGAGCACACGCGCGCTGCAGGCGAGACCTGCAGCGAGGATCGTCATTGCGAGCACGGCAGCTGCAACCTCGAGCTCGGTCGATGCCGCGCGGGCGAAGACGAGGCGTGTGATCTCGAGCTCGGCTGCGCGCTCTCGGAGCACGGCGAGCGTCAGTTCTGCGACACGAACGGGCCGGGTCGCGAGACGGGAGAGTGCACGCCGAACGACGGAGGCTCGTACGCGCGCTGCTATCGAGACACCGACTGCCTCGACGGGTCGTGCACCGGTTACTCCTTTCGCTGCGGCACGGGAGCTCGGGGCGACACGTGCGACGACGCGAGGGACTGCACGGGTGGCGTGTGCCTCGAGAACCATTGCCAGGGCGGTCAGCACGGCGACCTCTGCAGCGAGGACGCGCACTGCACGAGTGGTCCTTGCGTCGACGACCACTGCCAGAGCCGACAAGACGGCGATCTGTGTACCGAGGACTCGCACTGCACGAGCGGTCCTTGCGTCGGGCGCCACTGCCAGGGCCGGCAGCACGGCGATCTCTGTACCGAGGACTCGCACTGCACCGAAGGTCGTTGCCACGAGGGTTCGTGCGTCGACGGTCGCCGCCTCGACCCGTGCTCCACGAGCGCCGACTGCGACTCGAGCTTCTGCAACCTCGAGACGCGTCGGTGTGGCGAGCGCTGCAACACGCCTGCCGCCTGCGAGGCGGGGCTCATGTGCACACGCACTGGGCGATGTGTGATCCCCGGTTCGCTCGCGACGGACGCCCCGTGCACGGAAGACGTCCAGTGTGCATCCGGCTCTTGCTACCCCTACGGAGCAGGCCTGGTGATCTGCGCACCCGCTGGGGGAGACGGCGCCGCGTGCAGCGCGAGCGCCCCATGCGCCGACGGCTTGCGGTGTGGGGTCGGGAACCGCTGCCGGCGTGATCGCGACATCCTGTGCAGTGTCCGGAGCGCCCGCGAGAACTGGACGGCCGAGTGCATCGACGGGGCGACGTGTTCTTACCGGACTGACTTCCGCGATCACTGCATCGGCGGTGACTGGCGGGTGTGCTCGAGCGACTCGGACTGCGCCGCCGGTGTCACGTGCGGGACCGCGTACTTCTGTCGATGAGAAGCGGCGCTCGCGAGCGGGCGGTTCTCCGCTATCGTCGGCGCCCCTCGATCCGGAGAACACCATGGCCCTCGTCAGCTACGACCTCACGAACGACATCGCCGTCCTCCGCATGGACGATGGCAAGGCCAATGCGCTCTCGTACGCGATGATGGACGAGCTCGACGTCGCGCTCGATCGCGCCATCAAGGAGGCGAAGGCCGTCGTGTTCACCGGGCGCGCGGGCAAGTTCTGCGCGGGCTTCGATCTCAAGACGATGATGCAGGGGCCCAAGGAGGCGCAGGCCATGGTGACGCGCGGCGCGCACCTCCTCATGCGGCTCTACACGCACCCGCAGCCGCTCGTCATGGCGTGCAGCGGACACGCGCTCGCAGGCGGATCGCTCGTCTTGCTCACGGGTGACTTCCGCATCGCCGCGCAGGGCGCGTTCAAGATCGGTCTCAACGAAGTGCAGATCGGCATGCCCGTGCCCGTGCTCGCGATGGAGCTCGCGCGCGATCGCCTCGACCCCCGCTTCTTCGTGCGCTCCACGCTGTTCGCGGAGATCGTCGATCCGAACGCTGCGCTCTTCGCAGGCTGGGTGGACGAGGTGGTCGACGAGGGGCAGCTGCTCGAGCGAGCCACCGCCGAGGCCAGGCGTCTCGCGGCCCTGCCCGCGCACGCCTACAAGCTCACCAAGACCATCATGCGAGAGCGCACGGTGAAGTACGTGCACGACATGCTCGCCGTCGACATGGCGCGGCTGACACCACCCGCGTGAGGGCACCACCCGCGTGAGGGCGCCACCCGCGTGATCACAACGATCGCGCGAGGCGCGAGCCGCCGAACGCGTCGCCCCAACGAGCCGCGGCGTGGAGCTCGGCGTTGCCGGTCGAGCCTCCCCAGTTGCCGCGTCCGTCGCTCACGCCGCGGCGCTGACCGTTCGCGAACACCTCGGCGACCGCCAGCGATCGCACACCGAGCGCGTTCTCGTGCGCGAAGATCTCCTCGGGCGGCCAGAGGCCCGCGAAGCCATTCGTCGGCATGGGGACGATCCACGAACCAACGCCGCCTTCGCGCGCGACGAGCTCCCACTCGTCTTCCGTCGGCAGGCGCAGGCCATCGGGCAACGCGTCGACGAACGCGTTCCACTCGCTCGTGTCACCGCTCGCTTCCGGGTAGCCCAGGTCCTGCAGTGGTGGTCCACCGAGCGCTGCGGCGCGGGCGACCGACAAGGGCTCGCGACCGATCAAGAACGCAGGCACTTCGACGACCTCGGGCGGCATGACGTCGTGGGGGATCTGGCTCGCGACGAACGCGCGATCTGCGTCGGAATCCCGCTCCTCGTCGTCGTCCTCGTCGCGCGGTCCGACCATCGCGGTGATCAGCGCCTCACGCTCGGACGCCCGAAGACCTCGCTCGAAGCGTGTCGATCCGATCACGACGAACGCATGACCGCTCGCGTGCACGAGCTCGATCATCTCGCGCGCGCCCACGAGCGCATCGCTCGCTTTCCACGACGCACCGAGGCCCTCTGCGATCGTGCGCCCGAGCGCGAGTCGATCGCGCGTCGACAGCGCGAGGATCGCGTCGAGCGTCGGAGGTGTCGCCCGCATCAGGGCCGGATGCAGGTGACGTACGCGGTGTCGCCCGAGTTCTCGACCGGGCCGAAGCCGCTCGTGAAGCCGAGGCTCCCGCAGTAGCGGCTGATCGCGGCGTTGCACGCGCTGCCCCAGCGCTCGGTGAAGCCGTCGCACGGCGCGAGGAAGCTCGAGAGCTCGGTGTACGTCGTGGCGCGGACCTCCGCGCTCCGCACGCACGTGAGGCTCGCGTTGCCGCTCGCGTTCTCGACCGGCCCGAAGCCGCTCACGAAGCCCTCGCTGCCGCAGTAGCGGTGGATCGCGGCGTTGCAGTTCGGGCCGGAGACCTCGCCGACACCGTCGCACGGGCCCTGGATGCTCGAGAGCGTCGCGAAGCTCACGGTGCGCACCTCACCGATCACGCACGCGACGTTCGCGACATCGCCCGAGTTCTCGACGGGGCCGAAGCCGCTGTTGGTGCAGCCATCGCCGCAGTAGCGATGGATCGCCGCGTTGCAGTCAGGGCCGATGCGCGAGATCGCATTGCAGCCGGCGTGGCGGGCAGACAGCTCCGTGTACGACGTGAAGCCGAAGCGCGCGCGGAAGGTCTCGTCGACGTTGCCGTCGCACGTCTCGTCTGCGCCGTTGCAGATCTCGAGCGCGGGCGGGGCGCACGTGTTCCAGGTGCACGAGCTGCTGCACGTGCGGAAGCCGGTGCTGCCGCAGCTCGTCGTGCAGGTGCCGCTGCCGCCGAGGCTGCACTCGAAGCCGTCGTCGCGCGCGCCGTCGCAGTCGTCATCGACGCCGTTGCAGCGCTCCATCGGCGGCGTGCAGCTGCCGAGGCGTCCACCGCTGCAGAGCGCGGTGCCCGTGGTCATGCAGCTCGAGGCGCAGGCCACGCTCGAGCCCTCGACGCACGCGCCAGCGGCGTCGGGCACACGTGCATCCACGGGCGCCACGAACGCGTCGGGCGGTCCCATCACGAACGCGTCGGGCATCGGCCGCGCGGCGTCGGGGATCGGCGCATCGACGCTCGCCGCATCGAGGCCCGGGGCATCGATCGGCGGGGCGTCGATCGGCGCGAAGAACGCGTCGGGGAAGGCGCTCTCGCCGGCGTCGACGTCCTCGCTCTGGCCCGTGTCGTCGCGCACCTCGACCATCGATCGACCGTTCGCGCACCCGAACGTCGTGCCCGCGAGCACCACGAGGAGTGCGAGCTTCGTCGCAGAGCGAGATCGATCGCGTCGCGCAGTCACGCACCCGAGCGTAACCGATCACCTCGCCTCGTTGACTCCGCTGGACGGGACCGGGATGCTCCGGCCCGCATGACGCTCTCTGGCCCTTCCTCGACGCTCGTCGTCGCGCTCGCGCTCCTCTCGGTGAGCGCGTGCGGCGGCTCGCAGGGCGGAGGCGCGACGACCACGGCGCGGAGCGAGGGCCCGCCCTCGGGCGGAAGCAACGACAACATCCCGCCCACCACCGTCGCGACGACGAGCCCCGGCACCGGCGCAGCGACCGAAGTAGACACGGCAGGACGCGGCGTCGACGGACAGATCCTCGTCTCGGGCCCTGGCTTCGCGCCGCCGATGCTGCGCGCGTCGGGCGTCGCGGGCGGTCCGATCGAAGGCCACTCGGGGCCCATGGCGTGCACGGGCAGCTACCCCGATCGGCCGCAGCACGTGCTCAAGGTCGGTCGTCGCGTGCCCATGCTGCGCGTGGTCGCGGATGGAATCGATCGGGACCTCACCCTCGCGCTGCGAACGCCCGATGGTCAGTGGCACTGCAACGACGACTCGGGTGATCCCAACTTCGGCCTCAACCCCGGCGTCGACATCCCCAACGCGCAGGGCGAGATCGACGTGTACGTGGGTGTCTTCTCCGACTCCGCGACGGGATCGCAGTACACGCTCGGCGTGACCGAGGATGCGAACCGCTACGGCAGCTCGTTGCGCTCGGGTCTCGGGAGCGCGCCACCTCCGATGCCGGGCATGCCGCCGGGCGTCGTCCTTCCGTGATCGCGCACACACGGCCTCGAGCCGCGCAGATCCACGTCACTCGTTCGCTCCTTGGGAATCGCATGCACACACGCGTCCGTGGTCTTCTCTTCGTCCCAGCGCTGCTCGTCGCAGGGTGCCCCGAGCCCACGACCGAGCCCGATGCACACGTCGCGTCCGAGACGGATGCGTTCGTGCCGCCGGGCGTCGATGCGCCGATGGCCAGCGAGACCGACGCTGCTGTGATCGCGACCGGGCCTCGCCTGATCTCGCTCTCGGCAGGTGAGGACACCACGTGCGCCGTGCTCGAAGACGGAACCGCGCGCTGCTGGGGCGCGAACTCGGTCGGTCAGCTCGGCAACGGCACCACGACCTCGAGCGTCAGGCCCGTCGTGGTCTCCGGCCTCACCGACGCGATCCAGATCTCCACCGGCTACGACATCACGTGCGCGCTCCGCAGCGGCGGCACGGTGATGTGCTGGGGCGACAACTTCAACGGTCGCCTCGGCACCGGCGATGAAGAGGACTCGACCGTGCCCGTGGCGGTCGAGGGCCTCACGAACGTCACCCAGGTCGTCGCGGGCTTCAGCACGGTCTGCGCCCTGACGGATCGCGGCGACGTGTGGTGCTGGGGTCGCGGCGGTGAGCTCGGCGACGGTGGCGTCGACTCCTCTGGCGTGCCCATCCCCGTGCCCACGCTCGATGACGTCTCCGTGCTCGCGGGCGCGAGCCACGGCGGCACCTCGCTGAGCTCGCACACCTGCGGGTTCCAGCTCAGTGGTCCCTTCTGCTGGGGCCTCAACAGCGACGGTCAGAACGGCAACGGCACGCAGGACAGCAACCGGAGCCCGGTGCCCGTGGCGCACCCCGGCGGCACGGCCATCGCGGTCGGCATGAACCACGGCTGCATCGCATCTCCGACGGACACGCAGTGCTTCGGCGCGAGCGCGCTCATCGGCGACGGTACGGTCGAGCGTCGCCTCTCGCCCACGCCCGTGATGACCACGCAGCGCTTCACCGCCCTCGCCGCAGGCTTCGATCACACGTGCGGCCTCACGAGCGAGGGCGACGTGTGGTGCTGGGGTCGCAATGGCAGCGGACAGATCGGCGACGGCGAGCCGCTCGTGATCAGCGATCAGCGCCTGGTGCCCGTGCAGGCCGACGTGAGCGACGTGACGCTGCTCGCGGCCGGTGCGTCGCACACGTGCGCGCACACCGAGAGCGGTGTGACGTACTGCTGGGGACGCAACGAGTACGGCGAGCTCGGCTGGGGCGAGCCCAGCTCCTCGACACGCACGAGCGTTCCGACGGCGGTCGTTTGGTGAGCGACTTGGCTGAGCACCGCTGACCCACCCCCGGCCCCTCCCGCGGGCGGGATGGGTGCCCGCGCGATGGCCCTTCTTCAGGTCGCTCGGATCAGCTGGCGGAGCGCGCGGAAGAGCTCCGTCTGCTGCGCCGCCGTGTGCACGCCCGTGACGCGGTAGCGCATGCGGCCCTGACGATCGAAGAGCGCGATCGTCGCGCCGGTGCTCGGAAAGCCGAACGGCGCGCGCTGCAGGCTGCCGTCCCAGTCGAGCAGGATCTGGATGCCGTACTGCGCTGCGATCGCGCGGATCGCCGTGCGCGCCATGTCGCGCATCATGCCCTCGAGGCCCGTCACGTTGGCCACGCCGTACGTGGTGATCTGCCCGCGCAGATCGTTGTCGAGCACGTAGCGATGGAGCGTGTGCTTGAGCTCTTGGTTGTCCGGCGTGTGCTCGCGATCTTCGTAGAACACGATCGCGACGCGACCCCGCACCTCCAGCAGCGTGCGGCTCACCCCCGAGGTCTCCTCGAGCGAGAAGTCCGCGGGCGCGCTGAGGATCGGCAGCGCGGCCGTCGTCGTCGGAGGCGTCGCATCCTGTGCGCGCGCGGCCTCGTGATCGGCTCCGCTCAGCGCAGCGAGCGCGAGCAGCACGATCAGCACCGACGCGAGACGGCCAGACGACGACATGCGGCCTCCGACGCTTCGACCATGGTGCGATTCACCCATCCCTGTCGAGCCTCCTCGACGTCTCTCGTCGTCGTTCACCCCCGGCCTCGAGCCGTCGAGGTTCCTGCTCGACCGCGTCGCCGAGTCTTGCGATGGTCACCACGATGTCGGACCGCTTCATCGTCACGCCGCACGCATCGTCGAACGAGGGCGAGCTCGTGCTCCGCGTCGAGGTCCCGCGCGATCTCGTGTTCTTCGAGGGTCACTTCGAAGGAAACCCGATGCTGCCCGGCGTCGCGCAGGTGCTCGCGCTCGTCGATCGCGAAGCGCGTCGTGTCTTTCCGGATCTCGCATCGCGAGGCGCCCGCAAGCTGAGCCGCCTGAAGTTCCAGGCGACGATCCGCCCCGGCGACACCCTCGAGCTCGGCCTCACGCTCGAGGACGCGAAGGCCGAGGGCGAGCCGCAGATCCGCTTCCGCCTCGACCGCGTCACGCCCGTCGCCGAGCGCGCGAGCTCCGGCGTCCTCGGGTACGCGGGGTCACTTCTCGCCTCCTAACCCCTCGATGTTGTTGGGCCGCTGAGGCACACCGTGCAGCCTTGCCGATCTGGGCCGCTGCACCCGTCTTGACACGGTGCGTCATGCGGGCCAGACACCTGCCTCCGGTCGCTTGAACGGCGTTCAACGCGCCGTTCGAGCGCGGCCGGCCACCGTGGAGGCAGCATGGCTCGCAAGGGGCTCGTCGGACCTGGCAACCAGCGCGTCGCGATCGTCAGCGGACTGCGCACGCCGTTCGCGAAGCAGTCGTCGGCGTACAAGAACCTCAGCTCGCTCGACATGGGCATCGCCGTCGTCGCCGAGCTGCTCGCGCGCTCGGGCGTTCAGGCGAAGGACATCGAGCAGGTCGTCTACGGGCAAGTACTGCCTTCGATCGCTGCGCCCAACATCGCGCGTGAGATCGTGCTCGCGACCGGCATGCCTCGCAGCATCGAGGCCTTCAGCGTCAGCCGCGCCTGCGCGACGGGCTACCAGTCTGCCGTCTCCGTGGCCGAGGCCATCGCCGTGGGCACCATCACCGCGGGCATCGCCGGCGGCGCGGACAGCTCGAGCGACGTCCCCATCACCGTCTCGAAGAAGCTGTCGGTCGCGCTGCTCGACGCGAGTAAGGCCAAGACGCCGCTCGATCAGCTGAAGATCCTCTCGCGCCTCTCGGCGAAGGATCTCGTGCCCGTGCCGCCCGCGATCGTCGAGTTCTCGACGGGCCTCTCCATGGGCGAGAGCGCGGAGAAGATGGCCAAGGAGAACGGCATCGCGCGCGCCGATCAGGATCGCATCGCGCACGAGAGCCACGACAAGGCCGCCAAGGCGTGGGCCGCGGGCCACTTCGCGGGCGAGGTCATGCAGATGTACGTGCCCGACCCGAAGGGGAAGGGGACGGTCGCGTTCGTCGAGGACAACCTCGTCCGCAAGGACAGCAAGCTGGAGAGCTACGCGAAGCTCAAGCCTGCCTTCGACAAGAAGTACGGCACCGTCACCGCGGGCAACAGCTCACCGCTCACCGACGGTGCGAGCGCGCTCATGCTCATGCGCGAGGACAAGGCCAAGGCGCTCGGCCTCAGCCCGCTCGGCTACCTCCGCAGCTACGCGTTCGCCGCGCTCGATCCGCGCGGACAGCTCTTGATGGGCCCGAGCTACGCCACGCCGCTCGCGCTCGATCGCGCGGGCCTCACGCTCGCGGACATCGACGTGCTCGACATGCACGAGGCCTTCGCCGCGCAGGTGCTCTCGAACACGCAGGCCTTCGAGAGCAAGCAGTTCGCAGAGGACAAGCTCGGTCGCAGCGAGCGCATCGGCGAGATCGACTGGAGCAAGTTCAATCCGACCGGTGGTTCGATCGCGCTCGGTCATCCGTTCGCCGCGACCGGTGGTCGCCAGATCACGCAGACGCTCCGCGAGCTCGGTCGTCGCGGCAAGCAACTCGGCCTCGTGACCGCGTGCGCCGCGGGCGGCCTCGGCGCAGCCATCGTCCTCGAGCGGGAGTGAAGAGATGACGACGACGAACAAGGAAGCTCTGTCGATCGAGAAGCGCGCGGACGGCGTCTTCGTCATCCGCATGGACGTGCCGGGCGAAGCGGTGAACACGCTGCGCGCGAGCTTCGCGAAGGACTTCAGCGAGGTCTTCGCGTCCATCGAGAACGACGCAGCCTGCAAGGCCATCGTCTTCACGTCGGGCAAGAAGAGCGGCTTCATCGCGGGCGCCGACATCGCGATGCTCGAGGCGGTGAAGACCGACACGGAGGCCGCGGAGCTCGCGCGCACGGGACAGAAGGCGATGGATCGCATCGAGGCGTTCCGCGTGCCCGTCGTCGCGGCGATCCACGGCGCTGCGCTCGGTGGTGGCCTCGAGGTCGCGATGGCGTGCCATGCGCGCGTCGCGAGCGACGACAAGAAGACCAAGCTCGGCCTGCCCGAGGTGATGCTCGGTGTGCTGCCGGGCGCGGGCGGCACGCAGCGCTTGCCGCGCCTCGTGCCGATCCAGACCGCGCTCGACATGCTGCTCACCGGCAAGCAGATCGACGCGAAGAAGGCCAAGAAGCTGGGCTTGGTCGACGAGGTGGTGCCGAACGCGATCCTGATCGACGTCGCGGCCAAGCTGGCGCTCGAGCTCGCGCAGAAGCACGGCAAGCCCGGCAAGAAGGAGCGCGAGAAGAAGCTCGAGGGCTTCGACGCGGTTCAGGAAGCCGCGCTCACCAAGACGCCGCTCGGTCGGAAGTTCCTCTTCGATCAGGCGCGCAAGCAGCTGCTCGCCAAGAGCCGCGGCAACTATCCCTCGCCCGAGCGGATCCTCGAGGTCGTCGAGAAGGGCCTGAGCGAAGGCTTCGAGGCAGGGCTCGAAGCAGAAGCACGCGCGTTCGGTGAGCTCGTCGTCTCGCCGCAGGCCGCGCAGCTCATGACGATCTTCTTCGCGCAGAACGCACTGAAGAAGGACAACGGCGTGAGCGACGCCAGCGTGAAGCCGCGGGAGGTGACGCGCGTGGGCATGCTCGGCGCAGGCCTCATGGGCGGCGGCATCGCGTACGTCACCGCGACGATCGCAGGGCTCCCGGTGCGCTTGAAGGACAAGGATCCGGAGGGCGTCGCGCGCGGCCTCGGTCACGTGCGCGGGCTCGTCGAGGGACGCGTGAAGCGCAAGCGCGTGTCGCGACAGGAGGCGAACGAGCAGCTCGCGCTCGTCACCGGCACCACCGACGACGCGACGATGAAGGGCTGTGAGGTCGTGATCGAGGCGGTGTTCGAGGACCTCGCGCTCAAGCACAAGGTGCTCGCCGCGACAGAAGCCGCAGGCGCGCCGGACGTGATCTTCGCGTCGAACACGAGCTCCATCCCGATCACGAAGATCGCCGACGGCTCGAAGCACCCCGAGACCGTCATCGGGATGCATTACTTCTCGCCGGTCGACAAGATGCCGCTGCTCGAGATCATCACCACCGCCAAGACCGCGGACTGGGTGACGGCGACGTGCGTCGAGCTCGGCAAGAAGCAGGGCAAGACCGTCATCGTCGTGAACGACGGCACGGGCTTCTACACGAGCCGCATCCTCGGCCCGCTGATGAACGAGGCCGCGTTCGTCTTGTCCGAGGGCGTGAAGATCGAGGACATCGATCAGGCGCTCGTCGACTGGGGCTTCCCCGTCGGGCCGATCACGCTGCTCGACGAGGTCGGCATCGACGTCGCCGCGAAGGTGGGTCCCATCATGCTCGCGGAGTTCGGCGATCGCATGACCGCACCGCCGGGCTTCGAGAAGCTGATCGCGGATCAGCGCTACGGGCGGAAGAACAAGAAGGGCTTCTACCTCTACGAGGACGGCAAGAAGTCCAAGGACAAGAAGGTCGACACGAGCGTCTATGCGCTCCTCGGCCTCGAGCCGAAGAAGCACCTGCCTGCGGACGAGATCGCGCAGCGCTGTGCGCTCGCGATGGTGAACGAGGCGGCGCACTGCTTCGGCGAGGGGATTCTCCGCAGCGCGCGGGATGGCGACGTCGGCGCGATCTTCGGCCTCGGGTTCCCGCCCTTCCGCGGCGGCCCGTTCCGGTACGTCGACACCATCGGCGCCAAGGAGATCGTGCGCAGGCTCGAGCGCTTCCGCGATCGTCTCGGCGTGCGCTTCGCGCCGGCGCCCGTGCTCGTCGAGATGGCCAAGACGGGCCAGACGTTCCACGGCACGAACGCGATCAAACCGGGCGGCTTTCCTCGCAAGAAGAAGAGCTGATCCTCGCAGGGATGCCAGGCGAGCCCGATCGAGCCATGCGCTCGTACGCGCGCGGGCTCGATCTCCCATGGCAGGCGACTACGCCTCGTCGACGCCGAGGACGCGCACAGAGGGAAAGAACGCGCGGAGGCGTTGGAGGTCGTCGAGGTCACCCGTGATCGCGATCCCGCCGCGCGCTGCGGCGAAGGCCATCACGATCGCGTCCATCGCGGTCGCGCCGCGTACCTCCGCGATGGCTTCACCTGCTGCGCGCGCGACGGAGACTGGGAGCGGAGCCACGTCGACGCACGCGAGGATTCGATCCCGCAGCACCGTCCGGCCACGCCACCACTCGGTCACGATCGGCACCGGCACGGTGAGGAGCGCCTCGCCTCGCTCGGCCGCATCGAGCAGGATGAGCGCGCGTCGCTTGCGTCGCTCCATCGCGATCAGGGCACCGGTGTCGAGCGTCAGACGACGCATCGGTCACGCGGCCTTCGACCGTCGCTTGCGACGTGCCGCACCATCGAGCTCGTCGAGGAACGCCGCGCGCTCGTCGTCCGTGACGGGCGGCTGACCGAGCAGCGCGATCAGCGCTCGGAGCGAAGCTTGTCGCTTGGCTTGCTTCGCGATCGCAGAGACCAACGCGGACACGTTGCCGTCGAAGCTGCGGTCGGCTTCCGTCTTGAGGATGCGACGCGTCTCCTCGTCGACCGAGATGGAGAACGTGTGGGTGCGACGGCTGGCCACGGTGTTGCCGAGCGTAACACACCGACCCGCGCAGCGAACGTGCCTCGTCAGCGCGCCGTGCGGTGGAGGCCTGCGGCTTCGAGGGCGGCTGCGGGGACGCCGCTCGCGACGCCTGTCGCGCCGCAGCGGTGGGCGCTCAACTGCGTGTCGGACGCGCCGCTCGCGAAGACGAGGTAGACGCGGGTGGCCGTGGCGCCTGCGAAGGGATCGCCTCGTCCGCTCCGACCGAGCGTCACGCGTGCGGGTGGGTTGCCCTTCCACGTCGCGGTCACGCGCAGCGTCGTGCGCCCTCCGCTCGACGACTCGACGACACCCTCGAACACGTAGCGGCTCTGCGCGATCTCCTGCGCGATCGGCAGCCGTGCGCATCGCGCGTCTGCGGGAACGGGCGCGCTCGCCACGAAGGCGAGGGTCATCGCGAGGATCATCGATCGGCGGCTGACGTGCATTGCATCTCCGAGTCGTCGTGAGGATAGACCGTTGACGGGGCGGACGACGATCGAGAGCATCGTCGTGCGATGAACTCGGTGGGACTCGCGGTACCGTCGCGCCCATGAGGCGTTCCGGCGTCGCTTGTCTTCTCGTTCTCGCTGCGTGTGGTGCGAAGTCGGGGCTCGTCGTGCCGGAGCCGGTGCCCATCGACGCGAACGTCGATGCGTTCGTCGTTCCGCCCGATGCGTTCACGTTCGACGCGGGTCCGATCGTCGTCGTGCCCGAGCTCATCGTCGTCGCGACCGCGGACAACAGCTACCGGTTCGGCTTCGGTGATGCGCGCGGTCTTCGTTCCACGTTCGGCGCCGCCGAGGCCGTGACGGCGTGCGAGATCTTCTGCTGCAGCGCGATGTGCACCTCCGACCGCGACTGTCCCGGTGTGCCGTGTGGTCCGCTCGGCGCGTGCGAGGACGATCTGGGCGCGGAGATCTACCGCGTGCCCGAGGGCGCGGTGACGGGCAGTGACTTTCTCTACGTGCTCGGCTGGAGCGACGACTCGGTCACGCAGGGATTGCTCGTCGAGGTGCGCGACGCGCGCGGCGAGACGCTGCTGCTCTCGGGAGAGGAAGGTTGGGAGGTCTGCGCGACGAGGCGGGACTTCGACACGGGCTCGGGAGGACCGAGCGACGACGAGGTCGCGACCTGGCTCGAGCGCTGTGAGCGCGACGCGGGCTGGCTCACGAGCGACGGATCGACGAGCGGGCCGGGCCTCTCCGTGGGTGAGACCAACGATGCGGAAGGCGGCGACTTCCCGCCAGTGTGCGGTGCGCGCACCGCCGACACGATCTCACCGCGCGCGCGCTGGATGTGGTTCGACGACGATCGCAGCGATGGTCGCTCGGCGTTCACGACGCCGCAGAGCGAGTTCCAGATCTTCCGCATCTCGACGCGCGCGATCGTCAGTCGCTGACGGTCCGCCGGGGCGCGAGCCCGAGCACCGTCACGTTCGGAAAGAACGCGCGAAGCCGCTCGAGGTCATCGAGGTCCCCCGTCATCACAGGCCCACGCCAGCGTCGAGGGCGATCCTCAGCAGAGGCACACCGCGGTCCTTCGTCGCCTTCGAGCCCGTCACCGTGCTGACGACCCGTAGCACGGGGCTCGATCACTCCGTCGCTGTCGCGACTGGTGCGGGATCCTCGATCTTCGTCGCCGGCTTGCGGCGGATGGCGACGTAGAAGACCGGCACGAGCAGGAGCGCGAGCAGCGTGCCCGAGATCATGCCGCCGAACACGCCCGTGCCGATCGCGCGCTGCGTCTCGGCGCTCGCGTCGCGCGCGAGGAGCAGTGGCACCACGCCGAGCGTGAACGCGAGCGAGGTCATCACGATCGGTCGCAAGCGCTGCTTGGCCGCCGCCACCACGGCGTCCACGCTCGACATGCCCTGCTCCTCGAGCTGCTTGGCGAATTCGACGATGAGGATCGCGTTCTTCGTGGAGAGACCGATCAGCGTGATGAGCCCGACCTTGAAGAACACGTCGTTCGGCATGTCGCGGAAGAACACCGCCGCGAGCGCACCGAAGAGGCCGAGCGGCACCACCAGCATGACGGCGATCGGGATCGACCAGCTCTCGTAGAGCGCTGCGAGCACGAGGAACACGACGAGCATCGAGAGCAAGAGCAGCGCGGGGGCTTCGTTGCCCGAGAGGCGCTCTTGGTACGAGAGGCCCGTCCATTCGACGCCGTAGCCAGGCGGGAGCTCGGCCGCGAGACGCTCCATCTCTGCCATCGCCTCGCCGCTGCTGTAGCCAGGCGCGGCGCTGCCGGACAGACGCGCCGCGGGGTAGCCGTTGTAGCGAACGAGCTGGAGCGGGTTGTTCTCCCAGCGCGCGGTGGCGATCGCCGAGAGCGGCACCATGCGTCCCTCGGCGTTGCGGATCGGCAGGGCCATCACGTCGTCGAGCTGCATGCGCGACTCGGGGCTCGCCTGCAGGATCACCTGCTGCAGGCGCCCGGCGTTGGGGAAGTCGTTCACGTACATCGAGCCCAGCGCGGCCGAGAGCGTCGCGTTGATCGAAGGGAACGAGACACCGAACGCCTCGGCGCTCTGTCGATCGATCTCGAGGCGGATCGAGGTGCCTGCGGGCAAGCCCTCGGGGTACACGCCCTGCACCACCGCGCTCTGCGAGGCCGCACCGAGCAGACGTCCCTGCATCTCGAGCAAGCGGTCTTGTCCTTGGTTCGCGCGATCGACGAGGCGCATCGCGAAGCCCGAGCTGGTGCCGAGGCTGTCGATCGAGGGCGGGATGACGTTGAACATCATGCCGTCGCGCAATCCACCGAAGCGCGCGTTGGCCGAGGCGACCTCGTCCTGCGCGGTGGCGCCGTGTCGATCGTCCCAGTCGCGGAGGATCGTGAACATCAACGCGGCGTTGGGGCCCGAGCCCGAGAAGCCGAAGCCTTGGATCGTGACGTACGACTGCACACCGTCGCGCGACGCAGCGTAGGCCTCGTACTCACGGACGACAGCATCGGTGCGCTCGGCGGTCGCGTCGGCGGGCAGCTGAAGCGCCGTGATCCAGTAGCCCTGATCTTCTTCGGGAAGGAAGGAGCCGGGCAGTCGCTGGAAGAGCCACCCCACGCCCACGAGCACGGCGACGAACGCGACGAAGCCGATCAGCGTGCGACGCACCGCGAACGCCACGCTCCTGCTGTAGCGAGCGGTGAGCCACGCGAAGCCGCGGTTGAACCAACCGAAGAGGCCGCGCTTGCTGTCGTGTCCGTCCGCGACGGGCTTCAGGATCGTCGCGCAGAGCGCGGGCGTGAGCGAGAGCGCGAGGAACGCGGAGAAGAGGATCGAGATCGCCATCGAGAGGCTGAACTGCCGGTAGATCGTGCCGACCGATCCCGACGAGAACGCCATCGGGAAGAGCACAGCGACGAGCACGAGCGTGATGCCGACGACGGCGCCAGTGATCTCCTTCATCGCCTTCTTCGTCGCGTCCTTGGGCGAGAGACCCTCTTCGGCCATCAGGCGCTCGACGTTCTCGACCACGACGATCGCGTCGTCGACGATGATGCCGATCGCCAGCACCATCCCGAACATCGTCAGCACGTTGATCGAGAAGCCCGCGACGTACATCACGCCGAAGGTGCCGAGGATCGCGATGGGCGCGACGATCGCGGGGATGATCGTGTAGCGGAGGTTCTGGAGGAACAGGAACATCACGAGGAACACGAGCACCATCGCTTCGACGAAGGTCTCGAGCACCTTCTCGATCGAGATGCGCACGAAGGGCGCCGTGTCGTAGGGAACGTCGTGCTCGATGCCAGCGGGGAAGCCGACGGCGAGCTCTTCGAGACGTGCGTGAAGGCGCTCTGCGGTGCCCACGGCGTTCGCGCCGGGCGAGAGCTGGATGCCGGCCGACGCGGAGGGCACGCCGTTGGTGCGCGTCGAGGTGGAGTAGCTCTGCGCACCGAGCTCCACGCGCGCGACGTCCGCGAGGCGAACGCGTGATCCATCGGCACGAGCGCGGAGCACGATGTCCTCGAATTCTTCCGGGCTCTGGAGCTCACCTGCGACGAAGAGCGGCACCGTCACGCGCTGGCCCGGCACCGTCGGCGAGTCTCCGAGGCGTCCGGGCGAGACCTGCGCGTTCTGCGATCGGATCGCGTTGGCGACCTCCTCGACGGAGATCCCGTACGCCGTGAGCTGCACCGGATCGAGCCACACACGCAGCGCACGCGGCGGGCTGAAGACCTGGACGCGACCCACGCCCGACACGCGCTTGAGCTCCTCGACGAGGTTGCGCGAGAGGTAGTCGCCGAGCGCTTGCTCGTCGTAGCGACCGTCGGGAGATCGCAGCGTCGCGATGAGGAGGAAGCTCGAGCTCGAGCTCTCCACCTGGAGGCCGATCTGCCGAACCATCTGCGGAAGGCGCGGCTCGACGGCGCGAAGGCGGTTCTGCACGGCGACCTGGGCGAGCTCTGGATCGGTGCCGGGCTCGAACGTCGCCGTGATCTGCGCGGTGCCCGACGTGTCCGCGGAGGACTCGAAGTAGAGCAGGTGCGGCGTGCCCGAGATCTCGCGCTCGATCGGCGCGATCACGCTGTCGCTCATCGTGCTCGGCGTGGCGCCTGGATAGACCGCGTAGATCGAGACGCTCGGCGGCGCGACGCTCGGATAGCGCTCGACGGGGAGTCGCGTGATCGCGATCGCGCCGAACAGCATGATGAAGATCGACACGACCCACGCGAAGATCGGCCGCTCGATGAAGAACTGCGGCATCGATCAGCCTTCGTCGTCGTCGGGGGTGGCGTCATCGCCCGGAGGAGCCGGCGTCTCGGTGTGCGCGGTCTCGGGCGTCGGCAGCGTCCACGGCGTCGGTCGCACGGGCATGCCGGGCCCGAGCATGTCCATGCCTTCGACGATCACGCGATCACCCGCAGCAAGGCCTTCGAGCACGATCTGCCGACCGTCGACCACACGGCCCACACGCACCGAGCGCACCGCGACCACGTCACCCCGATCGACGATCAGCACCGTCGCGCCGAGCGATGGATCGTGACGGATCGCCTGCTGCGGCACCGCGATCGCATCGGGGTCGCGACCGAACGCGAGGCGCGCGCGCACAAACATGCCCGGCAAGAGGCGCGTGTCGGCGTTGGGCACGATCACACGCAGCGTGAGCTCGCTCGTCGAAGGATCGACGCTGATGTCGGTGAAGAGCAGGCGACCCTGCGCTTCGTACGGCCTTCCTTGCAGCGACACGAGCGTCACGGGCACCGCCTCGTTCTCGAGCAGGTCGCCGCGACCGAACGCCTCGCGCAGCTCTTCGTAGCGAGCCGCGGGCTGACGGATGTCGACGTAGACCTCGTCGATCTGCTGGATCGTCGCGAGGCTCGTCGGATCCATCGGTCCGACGAGCGCGCCCTCGGTCACACGCGAGATGCCGATGCGGCCCGCGATCGGCGCCGTGACCACGGAGTATTGGAGCTGGAGGCGGCTGCGTCGCACCGTCGCGCGGGAGAGCGCGAGATCGGCCTCGGCGAGCGCGCGCGTGCTCTCCGCGTTGTCTGCGCCCTGCGTCGTGCCTGCCCCCGTGCTCGCGAGCTGCCGCGCACGCTCGGCCTCGCGCGCCGCCAGGCTCACGGCCGCCTCTTGTCGCGCGACGCTCGCGCTCGCACCCGCGAGCTCGGCGCGGAAGACGGACGAATCGATGCGATAGAGCGGCTGCCCTGCGGTGACAGCATCGCCCTCACGAAACAGACGCTCCCGCACGATGCCACCGACCTGCGGCCTCACCTCGGCGACGCGCAACGGCACGACGCGACCGGGCAGCACGTCCTCGATCACGATCGCGCTGGGCTCGACGACGATCGTGGACACCTCGGGGGGAGGCGGGGGAGGGCCCTCGGTCGGCGCGGGCTCTTCGCCACACGCGACGAGGGCAGACGCGATCAACGCGAGGGTGAGCGGCGCACGGAGCAACGGGGACGTGGAAGAGCGAGGCATGCGGGCGTCTCGAGAGGGACGACCGTCATGGGGGTCATCCGCCGCCGTGTCGAGGGGGCGCTGCATGTTTTGAGAACGACGCCGAAGCCCAGCGTCCTGACACGCACGCGTGCGCACACGCGGCGGCGTCCTCGCGTCGTCTCACGCCTCGATCGCGTCGTGGACCAGGGCGGCAGCGGCGTCCTCTGTCCTGTCGCTGTCGTAGCGACGAAAGATCCACAGCGCCGCGAGGACGAGAAGGGTGGTCGGCACCGCGAAGAGGAGCTTCAGGCCGAAGACGACCTCGGCGCTCGGCGCGACGTGCTCCTCGTAGCCGATCAGCGTGAGGCCCACGCCCACGCCCGCCGAGGCGCCCGCCACCGCGAGCTTCTTCGTGAACGCCGCGAAGCCTGCGAAGAGGCCCTCGCGTCGCTCGCCGTGCCTTCGTGCGTCGAGGTCCGTCACGTCCGCCGTGAGCGCAGACAGGAGCATCCAGAAGCCCACGTTCGCGATGCCCGAGAAGATCATGACGAGCGCGAGCGCCACGTGATCCCCAGGGCCCACGAGGAACACGCTGCCGAACGCGAGCGCCGACGTCGCGAGGCCCATGCGAAACGCGTGCGCCTTGCCGAAGCGCGCGACGACGCGCGTCCAGATCGGATAGCTCGCGATCGCGGCCACGGCGTTGAGCACGAACGCGCCGAGGTGGATCGCGGGATCGCTCTCGTGCATCACGTGCTCGAGCACGTAGAGGACGAGCGCGTTCACGAAGGCGAGCGCGACCGCACCGAGCGCGCCCGCACCGAGGAGGGCGCGGAATGGCGCGTTGTCCGAGAGCGCGCGCACGACCTCGCGCATCGGGATCTCGCGCGGCGCAGGCACATTCGTGTCTTCCTTCGTGCCCACCCAGGTCAGCACCAGCGCCGCGAACGCGAGGATCGCGAGGATCGCGCCCGCGGTGCCGAAGCCACGACGCGCGAGCGAGACGTCGGCGCCTTCGTCGGCCGCGCCCATGGCCATCAGGATCGCGATCGGCAGGAGCAGGCCCACGAGATCGCCCACGTTGCCGAGCTGCTCACGACGCGCCGCGAGGCCCGTGCGCTCGTCGGCCGTCTTGCCGAGCTCGGGCAAGAGGGACAGCACGGGGACCTGCACCATCGTGCGCGCGGTGAAGAGCACGACGAGCGAGATCGTGAACCACACCGCGAGCGCGTGACCGTGGAGCTCCGCTGGCGGACAGAGCAGCGCGAGGAACGCGAGCGCCACGGGCAGCGCGCCCGCGAGCACGTACGGACGACGGCGACCGAACACGCTGCGCGTGCGATCGGAGATGCGTCCCATGAGCACGCTGGCGACGGCGTCCCAGCCGAGCGCGATCGCGAGGCCCGCGCTCACCCACAGGGGCGCGAGGCCGACCACGTCCGTGTAGAAGAGGAAGAGGTGCACGCCGAGGCACGTGCCCATGAGGTTGTCGGCGAAGCCCGAGAGCCCGAACGAGGTGCGAGAGCTGTTCGACGAAGACATCACAGACCTCCGAGGTCGTAGTCGACGGCCACGCCGCCGAGGATCGTGGGCTCACCCGCGCGGATCGCGTGGTGCGTGAACATGCCGCCGCGCACCCACACCGTGAGGTGCTCGATCGACGGCGCGACGTGCGACCACTCGAGCATCACGATCGGGCCGACCTGGTGGCCGACGTAGCCCGACGCGGGCACGTGACGAAGGTCGTCGTAGACGCCTGCGCGCACGACGAGATCGCTCTCGGCGCGCACGTCCACGGCGAGCAGCGCCTCGTTCGTGAGGACGAGATCCTCACGCGCGAGCACCAGGTCGTAGCGCATCGAGGTGTAGTGACTCGCGGTGCCGAGCGAGACGAAGTAGAGGCCCGTCTCGCTCGCTGCGATCACGCGCACGCGCGCGTCGAGGTCGATCGCGCCCTGGAGCGTGGCGCTGCCGCCCGCGTAGAGGCCGTTCGCCGATCCCGCTTGGTTCGCAGGGAGGCTCTCCGCGTTCACGTCGGCGTCGTAGCCCGACACCGCGTAGTGGCCTGCGCCGTCCATGCCGATCGGCCACACGCTCGCGCCCATGACCTCGCCCTTGAGCACGAGGAACGAGAAGGGCGCGAGCTCGAGGAAGCCGCCGCCGATCGCATAGACGGGCGACACGAACGACGTCGCGCCGAGCTGCCAGTGCGCGCCGTCGAAGAACAGGTCGGACTGGTCACCGATGTCGCCGCGGACCGAGACGTCGAGCCGGTGCTCGGCGCCCATCGGGTTGAGCAGCGCCGCGACGCGCTCGTGCGCGACCACGTGCACGGGGCTCTCTGCGGTGCGCGCGTCGTCCGGCGTGTCGAGGCTCGCGGCGGTGTCCGTCGACGTCGCGTCGCTCGCCTCTTGTGCCGTCGCCGTGCTCGCGAGGCTCACGAGGCCGAAGGCCGTCAGCGCGAGGGTCGTTCGCTTGTCCATGGCTCGCCCTCACAGCAGGACGCTGGCCAAGCACGGGATCGCGTGGATCGCCCACGAATCAAGGCGATTCATCGATCGAATGTGCAGCGCGTTGCACACGTGGGCGGCGGGGTGCGCGGCGGGATGCACACACGGACATGATGTGCCGTCGCGTCGGTCGGCATGCCCGCTGCACTCGTCGTTGCATGACCCAGCGAGCGACCGATCGTTCGTACCGCCTGTGGATGCTCTCGCTCCGCGTGATCGCGCGTGTGCTCCTGCACCTCGGCTATCGACTGCGTGTCGAGGGGATCGAGCACGTGCCGCGGGAAGGTGGGGTGCTCGTCGTGTCGAACCACACGGCCTTCCACGACTGGCTGTTCGTGGGCGCGGCGCTGCGTCGTCCTGCGCGCTTCGTGATGCACCAGCACCACCACCAGTACCCGCTCTTGCGTGCGTTCTTCGGCGCGAGCCGCGTGATCCCGATCGCGCCCAAGAAGGAAGACGCGTCGCGCCTCGCGGCCGCGATGGACGCGATCGACCGCGCGCTCGCCGACGGAGAGCTCGTCGTGATCTTCCCCGAGGGCACGATGAGCGCGGATGGGCGTCTCTCCCCGATCCGTCCGGGCTTCGAGCGCATCGTGAAGAAGCAGCCGGTCCCGACCGTGCCGGTGATCGTCGAGGGTCTCTTCGGCAGCACGTTCAGCCGCGCGCACGGCGCCCCGATGTCGAAGTGGTCGGGCCGCGTCCGTGCGCCGGTGGTCGTGCGTTTCGGCGAGGCGATCACGCCCGACCGCGTCGATGTCGCGACCCTCGCGCGCACGTTCACGAAGCTCGGTGCTCAGTCCCTCGGCGACGAAGCGTCCGCACAGCTCGCTCATGCGCCGTAGCCGAGAACGCGAGAGGGCCGCGGATCAGGTTCACTCCTGTCGTTCGCGGACGAAGCGTGAGTCCATTCTGGGTAGGGCGGGGGCTCGTCCCCCGCCGCTGCGCGAGGCCAACATCTACACGGTCGGGTCGAGCTCGCGGGCCGCGCGCTGCTTCGCCTGGAACGCCGCGATCGACGGGACCGCGTCGAAGTGCGCGATGAAGGCTCGGAGCGGCTCGCTCCCGTCGAGCAGCGCCTTCGAGGCTTCGTTGCGACGCACGCACCACGCGATCGCCTCGCGGGCGATGCAGTCCGCGAACGTCGGGGTCTCGCCGATCGCGAAGCGCCTCTCGCCGTAGATTGCCGCGAGCGCGCCGAAGTACTGCGGCGCGCGGCGCTCCTCGAACTTCTTCTTCGCGACGAGATCGTCGGCCGCGAACCCACCGAACGCTTGGTACAGGTCGTACGCGCCCTGCGCGACGACGAGCGCCTTCGTGAGCAACGCAGGATCGCTCGGCCACGCGCTCGTGCCGCTCGCGGCGTGACACATGATCGCGAGCGACTGCGGGATCACCTCACCGCTCGACGTCACGAGGTAGGGGAACTGGCGGAACGGGTTCTTCTTCCCGATCTCCGCTGCGTCCTCGTAGCGATGCAGCACGTCCTCCCACGGACGCTCCGCGAGCGTGAACGTGTAGCGGATCATCTCGGCGCGTCCGCCCACGGCGTTGGCCATGCGGACGTAGTGGAGGGCGTCGGTCATGCGCAGGACGGTAGATCCGATCGGCCGCGCCACGCCACGTGCATACTCCGCGGATGAGATCGTCGAGAGCCGCGCCTCGGCCGCCGATGTTGGTGCTCGCGGGAGCTCTCGTGCTGGCCAGCGCGTGTGGCGACGCCGACAGGATCCCCGTCCCGTCGCCCGCGCCCGCGCCCGCGCTCGCGACTCTCGACGAGACGCAGCCTCCCACGCTCGAGCGCTCGTCCCTCTGCAGCGCCGACGCGCCTCCTCTCCCCCGCGTCGATCGCGTGACGTCGACCGACGTCGCCTTCCTGCGTCGCGCAGAGCGATTCGCGATCGTGAGTGCTGGCATGGGGGATCCTCGAGGCGCAGAGACGGCTGCGTTCCGTCGCGTGCTCGCGAGCGACGATGCGATCGCGGGCTTCCTCGACCTCGTCGTGCACGGGACGACCGCGGGCCGTCTGTACGGCCTCGCGGGTGTTCGGGAGCGAGACCCCGAGCGGTTCGTCGCGCTGGCTTGTGCGGTGCGACCGCTGCTCGGGCCACGGGTCTCGGTCCGCGAGGCGTGCGTCGTGCCCGACCGCGACCCGTGGGAGCTCGTCGAGAGCGTCGGTGCCGACGTCATTCGAAGCGAGCCGCACTGGGACGAGCAGACGTGGTCGGACGCGCTCGAGCACGGAGAGCTCGATCTCGTCGGGGGCTCGCTGTCGCGCGTGCTGGCGCTCGGTCGTCCTCACGATCGCGCGATCGAGCATGCAGCGTGGATCGCGGGGTCGGACGGACTCGCGGGTCTTCAGCCGACCGTGGCATCGAGCCCCGACGTCGTCGGTGCTGCCGCGGTCCTCGGCGCCGGCGCGGAGGCCGTGCGCGGTTCGCTCGAGTGCGTCCTCGACGCGGGCGGTCGACGAACGTGCTCGTACGATCCGCAGGCAGCGCGCGAGGCCGTGCGTGAGCGCTGCGCCGTCGTGATCCCACCGGGCGTGATCACGCGTCGGTACGACGACGGTCCGTGGAGGCGCCTGTTCGTGCGCGACGGGCACACGTGCGGCGTCGCGGTCGACGACACGGTGTGGTGCTTCGCGATGGATCGCGACGACGTGCCTGCGAGCGCGGGCGACGCTGTGATCGGGCCCGGGCAAGCTTGGCGCGTGGACGGGGATGCCGCGCCGCTTCCCTAGCCGACCGTCGCGCGTGACGGCTGGTCGCCTGATTGGGTTGAGGCTCGGAGGGCCTCGTCTATGCTGCGCGCCCCATGTCGTCCGACTCTTCTTCTTCCGTGACCCGACCTTCGACGGGGCTCGACACCGAAGTGCTCGTCATCGGGGCGGGCCCGGCCGGGCTCACCGCTGCGCTGCGGCTCGTCGATCACGGGTTTCGGCCCATCGTGCTCGAGGGCGATCCTCGCTACGTCGGCGGCATCTCGCGCACGGCCGAGCACAACGGCTACCACTTCGACATCGGCGGGCACCGCTTCTTCTCGAAGGCCAAGGAGGTCGAGGAGTTCTGGTCGCGCGTCTTGCCGAACGACATGCTCACGCGGCCCCGCAAGTCGCGCATCTTCTACGAGGGGAAGTTCTTCAGCTACCCGCTCAAGCCGATCGAGGCGCTCATCAAGCTCGGCGCAGTCGAGTCCACGCACTGCATGCTGAGCTTCGCGAAGGCGCGCGCGTTCCCCACCGAGAAGCCCACGAACCTCGAGGACTGGGTCACGAACCAGTTCGGTCGTCGCCTCTACACGATCTTCTTCAAGCACTACACGGAGAAGGTCTGGGGCATGGACTGCCGCGAGCTCTCGGCGGACTGGGCCGCGCAGCGCATCAAGAGCCTCAACCTCGGCGCGGCCGTCGTCGAAGCGCTCAAGCCCAAGCGCCTCCGCCGCCGTGGCAAGGAGCAGGTGCACACCACGCTGATCGACGAGTTCCGCTACCCGCGCAAGGGCCCCGGGATGTTGTGGGAAGAGTGCGCGCGCCTCGTCGAGAAGGGCGGCGGTGAGGTGCGCATGGGCGCACGCATGAAGGGCATCGAGAAGAAGAGCGACGCGACCGGCACGTACTACGTCGTCACCTACACGACGAAGGACGGCGATCAGAGCCTCTCGGCGCGTCAGGTGATCAGCAGCGCGCCCATCCGCGAGACCGTCGCAGCGCTCTCGCCTGCGCCGCCCGAGGCGATGGCCCTCGCGGCCAAGTCGCTCAAGTACCGCGACTTCCTCACCGTCGCGCTCATGGCGCGCACGCCCAAGGACGCGTTCGACGACAACTGGATCTACATCCAGGACGGCAGCGTGAAGGTCGGTCGCATCCAGAACTTCAAGGCGTGGTCGCCCGAGATGATCCCGGATCCGAAGACCTCGTGTTACGGCCTCGAGTACTTCTGCTTCGAGGGCGACGGCCTCTGGTCTGCGAAGGACGAAGACCTCGTCGCGCTCGCGAAGAAGGAGCTCGAGCAGCTCGGTCTCTGCAAGCAGAGCGACGTGTTCGACGGCTGCGTCGTGCGTCAGCCCAAGGCCTACCCCGTGTACGACGACGTCTACCAGAAGCACGTCGACGCGGTGGCCAAGGGCCTCGGCGAGAGCTTCCCGGACCTGCACTTCGTCGGCCGCAACGGCATGCACCGCTACAACAACCAGGACCACTCGATGATGACGGCGATGCTGACCGTCGAGAACATCGCGAGCGGCACGCAGAAGTTCGATCCGTGGCGCGTGAACCAGGACGCCGAGTACATCGAGGCGGGACGCAGCGGCGAAGAGCAGCTGATCCAGGCCGGCGGCCGCAGCATTCCGCGCAAGGTCGAGGACGCCCAGAAGTCCGGCTGACTCGCCCGGGTTCGAGGCTGGTCGTCAGCGAGGCGGGGGACGAGCCCCCGCCCTACCCGGACCTGGGGAACCGAGTCCGGGCATCGCTGTCGTAGCGGTGATGCCGTACCGACAGGACGACGCGAGAGAGCGTGAGCGTGCGGACTTGGCTGCGCGTCTCGCGACGGTGCGCGATCAGCCACGCACCGCAGCGCGCAGCGAAGAAGAGGCGGATCTGCTCGCCGCCTTGCGCGCGCTGGCGATTCCGTCGCGCTCACGGGGCCTGCCTGCCTTGCCGTTGCTCCCGCGCTTGCGGATCGCGAGCCCGTGTCGCGAAGACTGGAACGCGATGGTCGGCGACGAGCGCGTGCGTCGCTGCTCGCGCTGCGAGAAAGACGTGTTCGACCTCAGCGCGATGACCGCACGCGAGGCCGAGGCACTGCTCGCGGCGCACCGCGCGCTGCCCGAAGGCGGCATGCCGTGCGTGCGCTTCTACCGCCGCAGCGATGGGACCATCGTCACGAGCGACTGCGTCGAAGGCACCGGCGCGCGTCGCGTCGCGCAGGCCGTCGCCGCAGCGGCGTTGCTCTCAGGTGCGACTGCCACGGCCTCGGCGCTTGCGCCCGAGGCGAGACCCGCGCACTTCACGCACTACCCGTATCCACCGCCGACTGTGGTTTCCGATCCGGAGCCCGTGGTCGACGACTACCGCTGCATCATCGGTGGGTGTGTGTTGGGGAGCGACGCGGGCTCTCTGCTCCAAGCCCTTCTGCGAGACGGGACGACGGCGGACGACGTGTTTCTCGGTGCGATCGGCGAAGCGGAGACTCGGACACCAGTTCGCGCCGAGGATCGTGCGCGACGTCGCGCGCGACGATCGACCGCGTCCTCCGAGGAGTGACATCGGCTCGCTCGTTCGGTCGGCTGCCGTGCGGTCGGTTCCGTCCTACCCTTGGCCCGCGATGTCCGGCGCCACGGCTCACGATCACGATGACGATCACGCGCATGGGCACGGCCATGGGGATCACGGGCACGGCCACGGCGCGCCATCGAAAGCGAGCGCGAAGAGCGCGCACGGACATGGGCACGGGCACGGCGAGGGGCACGCGCACGGGCTGCCCTCGACGCTCGGGCGCGCGTTCGCGGTGGGCATCGGGCTCAACGTCACGTTCGTGATCGTCGAGTCGATCTACGGGTGGATCGCACAGTCCACCGCGCTGATGGCCGATGCGGCGCACAACCTCAGCGACGTGCTCGGCCTCGTGCTCGCGTGGGGTGCGCACTCCCTCGCGCGCCGCATTCCCACTGCACGGCTCACCTACGGCATGCGCCGCTCGACGCAGCTCGCGGCGCTCACCAGCTCGCTCTTGCTCCTCGTCGCCGTGGGCGGTGTCACGTGGGAGGCGATCGCGCGGCTCGCTGCGCCCCCGGCCGTCGAGCCGCTCACGATGATGGTCGTCGCGTCGCTCGGCGTGCTCGTCAACGGTCTCTCGGCGGTCGCGTTCGTGGCCGATCAACGGCGAGACGTGAACGTGCGCGCGGCGTTCCTGCATCTGATCGCGGACGCGCTCGTCTCGGTCGGTGTCGTCATCGCGGGCGCCATCCTCTACTTCACCGGATGGCGCTGGATCGATCCCGTCGTCAGCCTCGTCATCGCGGGCGTGATCCTGTGGAGCACGTGGGGCGTCCTTCGAGAGTCGATCCATCTCTCGCTCGATGGCGTTCCTTCGCACATCGATCTCGAGGCCGTGCGCGCGCACCTCGCCGCGCTGCCGGGCGTGCGCGAGGTGCACGACCTCCACGTGTGGGCGATGAGCACCACCGACATCGCTCTCACGGCACACCTCGTGGTGGAGTGGCCCGACCGCGAGCCCGAGTTCCTCGGCAAGCTCGAGGCAGAGCTCGAGAAGAAGTTCGGCATCGGTCACTCCACCGTGCAGCTCGAGTCGTGCGTCGGTGGCGCGTGCGGACGCGCGCAGCCAGGCGCGCTGTGATCGCGCGACGTCGGCGCGCTCGACGCGCGCGCGCGGC
>JAFLCL010000061.1 GCA_017303575.1 Deltaproteobacteria bacterium | reverse complement strand
ACGCGCAGGCGCGATCGCGCTCCCTGTTCCTCGTCGAGGCTACCGACCGCCCGCGGGCCTTCGGGATCAGCTGCGACGGCTCGCCGCCGCCGACGTGCGAACGCGACGTGCGAAGGAAGAGCGCGAACGCGTGGAGGCGCGCGCATGGCCCGCGTGATCCGCGCTGGCACTGCCATCACCAAGGCGGGCCTCGTACGCGCACGAGACGAAGCGCGCAGCGTGCTCGAGGCGGCGAGAGCCGAGGCCGCCGCCATCCGCGCGCACGCGGAGGACGAGGCCGCGCGCCTGGGACGCGAAGCGAGCGAGCGAGGCGCACGCGAAGGTCGCGCGTCGGTCGCGGCGCTCGAGGCACGCGCGGCCACGGCACGCGCACGCAGCATCGAGGACGCCGAGCGCACGGTGGTGGGCCTGGTCACGCGCATCGCCGAGCGTGTGCTCCACGACAGCCTCGCCGACGCGCCGGAGCGTGTCGTGCCCGCGGTGCGGGCAGAGCTCCTCCGCGTGCGTCGCGCCAAGCAGGTCGAGGTGCGCGTGCACCCCGACGACGCCGCCGCCCTCGAGGCTGCGCTCGCGCGAGGTGAGGTGTTCGAGCCGAGCGCGATCCGGATCACGCCCGACGCCTCGTTGACGCGCGGAGGGTGCGTCCTCACCAGCGACCTCGGCACGCTGGACGCACGCCTCGAGGTGCAGCTGGATGCGTTCGAGCGCGCGCTCCGCGAGGGATCGTGAGCGACGAACCGAAGGAGTCGCCCGCGAGGCCGACAGAGGACACCGATGCGAGCGGTCATGGGCTCGCAGCCTGGCGCACGCCGATCCTGCTCTTCCTCGCGACGCTCATCACGACGTCGTTCGTGGGCGCGGAGATGCACGGCCTCGATCCGATCGAGGCGTTCGACCTCGGTCCAGGGCAAGGGCTCCGGGCGTGGATGGCGGGGTGGGACTTCGCGCTGCCGCTGATGTCGATCCTCCTCGCGCACGAGCTCGGGCACTACGTCGCGGGGCGTTTGCATCGGGTCGACATCTCGCCGCCCTACTTCATCCCGATGCCGCTCTCGCTGCTCGGGACGATGGGCGCCGTCATCCGCATGCGTGGCCGCATCGCGCGACGGGACGCATTGCTCGACGTGGGCGCGTCGGGTCCGCTCGCGGGGCTCGCGATCACCCTGCCCGTCTTGATCTACGGGATCGCGACCTCGCCCGTCGAGCCGCTGCCCGAGAGCGGGAGCTTCATCGTCGAGGGTCGCTCGCTGCTCTACGTCGGCCTGCTCTACGCGCTGAAGGGCCCCATCCCGGAGGGGCACGACATCATGCTGAGCGCGACGGCGTTCGCCGGATGGGCCGGCCTCTTGGTCACGATGATCAACCTCGTGCCCGTCGGTCAGCTCGACGGCGGTCACATCGCGTACGCGCTCTTCGGCAAGGATCAGGATCGCTACGCACGCATGATTCGCTTCGCGCTGCCGGCGATCGCGCTCGTGACGGGCGCCGCGTACGGCGTGCCCGCGCTCCTCGCGGCGCGCCCGTGGGCTGAGGTGATCACCGAGTGGATGAGCGGCCTGCACTGGATGGTGTGGTTCGTGGTGCTCACGATGCTCGCGCGCCTCACCGGTCACGAGCACCCACCCACCGACGACGACTCGCTCTCGCCGACGCGTCGCCTCGTCGCCATCGGGACGCTCGTGACCTTCGTGCTGCTCTTCATGCCGTGGTGGGTCCGCCCCGGCTGAACGGCGCGGGGATCGCTGAAAACTCGCGAGAGATCGGGGCGATCGCTAGGTTCGTCGCCATGCGCGGGCTGCCTGCCCTCGGTCTTCGTTCACTCCTCGTGCTCTCGATCGCCCTGGCGTCGGTGGCGATGCCGCGCTCTGCGCACGCGTGGACGGACGCGACGGTGCGCACCGCGCGCGCCGAGGTCGAGCTCACCGACGACGGCCGGGCCCACGTCACGTTGTGGGCGCGCGTGCGCGTCGATGGCGGCTGGCTCGAGGGGATGGAGCTCGAGGGCCTCGACGAGGACGCTGTGCTCGATCCCGAGCGGCCGCTGACGTTCCGCGACGCGAGCGGTGTCGCGCTTCCGGTCGAGGTCACGCCGCGGGATCACGGACGCGTCTCGCTCCGCTTCTCGCGTCGGGGTGCCCCGCGTCGAGGCGAGTACGACATCGATCTCGCGTGGACGACGTCGCTCGCGAGCACGCGGCAGCTCGACTCCGACACGCTCGAGGCGCACTGGGTCTTCCCCGCGTGGCGCTACGGCCTCGACGCCGTCGAGATCCGCTGGATCGTGCCGAGCGCGAGCACGCCGCAGCCCGAGGACGAGATCACGGCGCCGATCGAGATCGAGACGCAGCCCGTGCAGCACACCAGCGCGCTCGGCAGCACGAGCACCGACACCGACCACGTCGCCATCGTCTACCGACGCGCGCACCTCCCGCGCACGAGCGACTGGGACACCGTCGTGCGCGTGCCGCGCGCGCAATGGGCGCATGCGGCGGGTCTGGACCTCGACGTCGAGGCCTCCACGAGCGCCACGCCCTCGTCGAGGACCGCCCCCGCCGCGGAAGCGGACGGCACGACCGCGATCGGCGAGGACGCGCCGAGGCGCGAGCGCTGGGTGATCCTCGCGCTCGCGATCGCCCTCGCCGCGCTGATCAAGCGCACGGACCTCGAGGCCCGCGCGCGCCGCGCACGGCAGTCGATGCGCTGGCTCCTCGGGACACCGCGCTGGCTGCACGCGCTGCTGGCGATCGTGGGCGCGGCGCTCGCCGCCCTCACGTACGGGCTCGCGTGGGATCCCTCGGTGTGCCTCGCTGCGAGCGCGCTGCTCGTCGCGATCACGTGGCAGCGCGCGGCGATCGATCCGCCGCGTCCGCGCGTGATGCCGCTCAGCCCCGTCTCGACACGCGAGCGTGTGCAGGCCGAGCGTGCCGCGATCGCGGCGTGGATCGGGCCTGGCGCGCTCGTCGAGCCTGCGCGCCTCGGTCTCGCGACAGCAGGCGCGGCCACGCTGATCGCGCTCGAGAGTGACGCTCCCGCGCGCCTGCTCGCCGCGCTCCTCGTGGCGCTGATCACTTCCGGCTCGCGCGCGCGTATCGCCTCGGAGAGCTCGGTCGCGCTGCGGCGTCTGTCACGCGCCACGCGCGCGCTGCACGTCGATCTCGGCACACCGTTCGTGTCGCTCCGCCTTCTGGGTCGGGGTGCGATCGATCCCAGCGACGTGCGTCTGCACGTGGGTCTCTCGGACGAGGGCGCGCGGGGCCGCTTGCTCGCAGACCTCCGCGTCGAGGTCGTCGCCACCGACGGCCTCGCGCTTCGCCTCGCGGCGCGGGAGGAGACGCCCGCCGATCTCGCGCTGCGCGCGTGGGCAGAGAGCGAAGGCGTCACGGTGCACGACATTGCACGGCGCCGCGCCGTGCTCGTGCCGGTCAGCGCGCGTCAGCTCGGACCGACGCTCGAGCGCATCGTGCGCGGGATCCTCGTGCTCGCGCCGCGAGAGCAGGACGCGACGCTTCGCGAGGACGCAGCCCTCGACGTGGCAGCCGAGTGATCAGACGCGCTGCTTGAGGTAGCCGCGCAGCTCGCCCGCTCCCTTGGCTGCTCGCGTCGCGTCTTCTTCGCGCACTTCGAGGCGCTGGATGATCGCCTCGTGCACGGAGTCGTAGAGCCACGTGATGCTCTCGTCGTCCTTGGCGCAGCCGGGCGCGTCGTGCCCCTCGAACTGGAGCTTCGGCAGGTGATCGACGGCGCGATCGAGCACCACCATGAGCTCGCCGAGGTGCGCGCGGATGACCTCCATCTGCTCGCGCATCGCATCGTAGACCTCGGGGTCGTCGTCGCCGTGCGCCTTCACCACGTCGGGTGACGCTGTCGCGATGCGCTCGACGACGAGGCGGAGCACGATCACGTCGTCCGCGAGCGCGAGCGTTCCCTTGGCGCCGGGGATCGCGTTGGTGCCCGAGAGCACGTGCAACAGCGCGCCGCACGCGAGCACGCGACTCACATCGTCGAGCTCGGGGTCTTCGGCGAGTCGCAGCATCGCCTTGCAGTCTTGGGGAAGACTGAGCATCCCGTCGCGGACGGCAGCCGAGAATCGATCGAGCGTCATGGTCGAATCGCCAGGTTGGCACGTCCTCGTCGTGCCTCACGCGCACTTCGCGCGTGCAGAGGGCGAGCATCGCAAGATCGCGTGCTCGGGATCAACCCCGAGTTCACACAGGACGGAATGAGAACGGGCCCGCGAGAGGGCCCGTTCTTCGGTCACGCGACGCTCGGGTCGCGCTGGCTGCTCAGCTCAAGGGGCTGCTCAGCTCAAGGGGCGGCTCAGCTGGAGGGGACGAGGTCTCGGCCCGCGGGGCACGCGACCTCGACGCCCGTCGGGCCGTCCGTGGTGCGGAGGATCTTGAATTCGACGCGACGGTTCTGCTCCCACGCCTCGGGCGTGTGTCGCGGATCGAGCGGACAGCGCTCGCCGTAGCCACCGCTGCGCATGCGATCGCGGGCGACGCCGCGCTGGACGAGGGCCTCGAGCACGGCCGCCGCGCGGTCCGTGGTGAGGCGGATGTTGTACTCGTCGCTCGAGCGCTCGTCGGCGTGACCCTGGATCTCGATGTACTGGATCTGCGGGTTGTTGATGAGCGTCGTCGCGACGGCGTCCACGATGGGATAGCTGCGCTCCATGATGACCGCGCTGTCCGTCTCGAAGTAGATCTTCTCGAGGATGATGATGCCCTCGTCGGTCACGATGACCGAGCCGCGATCGGGGCAGCCGTCCTCGTCCTCGGTGCCGTTGTAGGTCTCGGGATCGTTGGGGCAGCTGTCGTCGCGGTCGAGGATGCGGTCCGCGTCGTTGTCGGGGTCGGGGCAGCCGTCTTCGTCCTGGAAGCCGTCGCGATCCTCGGGATCGTTGGGGCAGAGGTCGTCGACGTCGAGGATGCCGTCCTGATCGTTGTCCGGATCCGGGCAGCCGTCCTCGTCCTGGAAGCCGTCGCGATCTTCCGGATCGTCGGGGCACTGGTCGTCGGCGTCGAGGATGCCGTCGCCGTCGCGGTCACCCTCGTTGCCCTCGGGGCAGCCGTCTTCGTCGCTGTCGCCGTCGCGGTCCTCGGGGACCATCGGGCACTCGTCGTCCACGTCGAGGATGCCGTCGCGATCGTTGTCGGGATCGGGGCAGCCGTCCTCGTCGCCGAAGTTGTCGAAGTCCTCGGGCTCGTCGGGGCACTGGTCGGTGTCGTCGCGGTAGCCGTCGCCGTCGCGGTCGCCGATCGACGGCTCGAAGATGAAGCCGACCATGCCGCGGACATCCGCGCTGAGGAGGCCGCTGATCGGGATCGCACCGCCGCCCGAGAGCACGAGGTAGCTGTTGCGCTCGACGAAGATCTTCAGGCCGCCCATGGCCTCGAGCGAGTTGCCGCCCGTCTGGCCGATCGACTGGAAGATGCTGCCGCCATAGATCTCGGCGGTCAGCTCGAGGGGCGAGTCACCGAGGCGGAAGCCCGCGCCGAGGCCGTACGTGAGGTACGGGCCGTAGCTGACGTTCGAGCCCCCCGTCGTCGAGCACTGCGTCATCCCGTTCATCATGTCGCGGCCGCACACGGTGTTTCCGACGCCCGCGGCGAGCTCCGTGCGACCCCCGACCGGGATCGTAGGCGTGTCGCCGAAGAAGAGGCGCGCGCCGACCTGGAGACCGAACCGGACGTAGCGATCGACGCGGTACTCGCCGAGCACCATGGGCCAGAGGCCGATGGTGTTGTCGCCGACGAAGCGCTGGGCGTTGCCGGTGGGGAACTCGACCTGGAGGCCCACGCCGAGGCCGAAGCCGCCGTTCCGCTCCGCGCGGAGGATGCGGAGCTTGCTGTGCACGATCAGGTTGCCGAAGCCCTGGTAGCCGATGCCTTGGCCGGCGCGCGTGGAGTCGTAGTCGTTGAGGATCCCGGGGATCGTGAGGTTCGGTCCGCTCGAGAAGCCGATCGGGATCTGGAGGCCGACCTCGAGGATGTTCGCGAGACCGAGGTTCGCGTGGAGGATGCCGGTGAAGACGTAGTCGACCGCACGACCACACAGGATCCCGCTCGGGCAGCGCTGACCTTCGATGTCCGCGGCGGCGACCGTGCTGTCGTTGTGGAAGCCCGTGAACGGCACGAGGCCGAAGCCGCCGTTCACGATGAGGCCGAACGAGAAGTCGAGGTGGCCCAGGATGTCGGTGCCGTTGACGGACAGGTAGCCCTTGGAGTCCATCGCAGGACGGAAGAGCTGCAGGTCCATGCCGAGGCCGACGTCACCGCGGCTCGTCAGACCGTTGCCCGTCAGCTGCGCGGACGCAGTGCTCGGTGCGAAGGCCGTCGACAGCAACGTCGCCGACAAGAGCGACAGGACCAATAGAGCGCGGTGAGCCACGCGACGCATGGAGACTCCTCGATGAGATGACGGCACGGCGCGATGCGCGCGAACCTTCGCGGCGATCCCTCCACGGGCGCGAGCGCCCCACGAAGGGTGGCGGCGATTATCTCCGAGGCCCCTGCCCTGTCAAACGCGAATCCTTCGGGACGGGCCGAAAACACGGCCCTTTGCAGCGATCAGGGCGCGGGGAGCGGCGCCCCGGAGAAGAACGCGGCCACGAGACCGGGTCGCTCGAAGCGAGCGCGGGCCTCCGCGCCCGCCGTGATCACCGCCGTACGAACGGGGCCAGGCTCTCGCACCACCACGTGGTCGAGCACAGCACCACTGCCCTCGAACACACCGCTCGACGTCGACGCCAGGATGCCGTCGGTGGTCACGCGCACGGAGAGAACGGCGTCGTCGGCCGCGCGGTGGACGCGGGCTTCGTCGCCCAGGAGCGCATCCACCCAGAACGCACGATCGCCGGACACGACGATGGCGTAGCCCTGATCGTGGTCGAGGTCGGGGACGGGGCAGGCGGTCGCTTCCCCCTCGCCGTCGAGTGCCTCGCCCGCGTCGTCGACGAGCTCGCCTTGCTCGCAGTGCCACGTCGGCCCCTCGTCCCCCACGGCGAGCGTGCGCTCGGTGGTGAGGCTGGGCACCGCGAGGACCTCGACGCTCGCGTCGCCGTCCCACGCGAGCACGTGCGTCGCGTCCAAGATGCTGAGCGCGACGGGTGCGCTCTCGAAGCGCCGCTCGATCACGGGCCCTCTGGCGAAAGGGACGAACACCACACGGGCCGCGTCCGACGGATCGATCAACACCCAGCCGGTGTCGAGCTCGACCCACTGCTCGAGCGCATCGAAACGATCCCCGCGCGGCATCGCGACGATCGACGTCGCACCCGATCCATTGAAGATGCGGACCCAGCGGCCGCCCGGCGCCACGAGCACGTGGCCCGGTCCGGGCGGGAAGCCGCTCTGGTCGATCGTGCCGAGCGCACGCCCAGGTCTCGCGGGATCGAAGTAGTCCCAGCCCGCGAGCTGCGCGCCCTCGACGCGGGCCCGCACGCAGCGACGCGGCGCGACGGTGTTGCACACGGGCTCGATGTCGAGCGCGGGGATCGGCTGGCCGTCGCTCGAGGCCTCCTGCGCTTGGTACTGCCACTCGTAGTACGCGCGTAGCTCGGGCGAGGACTCGCTCTCGGTGTCCTCCGGATAGACGAAGCGCTCGACGAGCCGCGAGCGCAGCGGGTGCGCGAGCGCGGCGATGGGCGAGACGATGTCACCCGCGCGGAGGAGCCCGGTGCGCACGAACGACAGCGACCCACTGCCCGGGCGCTCGACGCCCAGCCCTCGAGGTCCGAGGACCACGGTGCTGACCGACGTCCCGACCGCGAGGTGACCGCCCGCAGGCGAGAGCGCGAGGAAGGGCAGCCCGCGCGCGCCCAGGCGAGGCGACAGCGGCCACGACGACGGGATCGGCTCGAGCGAGGGTGACTCGGGCACGGACGAGCGCTCGTCGCTGAAGACCAACGTTCCGTCCTGGTTCGCGCGCACGAGCCAGCCACCCTCTTCATCGCCCACGTAGACCTCGGCCGGTCGCCCAGGCGCCCACCCCAGGCGATCGGCCTGCTCTTCGCGTTCTTCGATCGCCGTGGCGGTGACGCCGGTGACGCTCGATTCCGAAGGGCTCACCGCGACGACCGCTGGCCCGACGCGCGCGAGCAACGGGGCCGCGTAGCCGAGCCGTCGAAGCTGCTCGACGGTGTCCGTGTCGAGGTTCCAGCGATCGAGCTGCCCCGCCCACGGTCCGCGGAATCCGTCGGTGTCGCCGTTGCCCACGACTGCGTGCGTGGGGCTCTCGGCAGGGATGGGCGTGAGCAGCACACCGCTCGCGCCGTCCGATCCGAACGCGAAGCGATGGCTCGCCCGCACGTGACCGTCCGCGCCCACGAGCGCGATCGTCCCCGCTCCACCCACGAGACGAAAGCCGCCGACCTCGTCGAGAACGAGAGCGTCGCGCACACCATCGATCAACACAGTGCGCGTGCTGGGATACACGGGCGCCGCCGTCGGCGGCGAGGCGATCTCGGGCAGCGTGCGCGCCTCGTTGGTGGTGGGCGTCGTGTGCGCCGCGTCCTGCGTACCTCCGCACGCTGCGAGCCCGGAGAGCGAGACGCCCACGAGGGACGCGAGACCGAACGAGCGACCGATCGAGCCGTGCATGATCCTCCACTGCGCAGCGAAGCGCGCGGCTGCGCGTACCCTCGCCCTCCGAGCCGGTCAAATCGCGCGTGAGCTCAGGGCGCTGCGAAGAACGCGGCGACGACCTCGTGCTGTTCCTGCGCCGCGGGAGACACACGCGCGCGTCCGTCGCGCGATCGCTCGACGCGCGCGAGCGACTCCACGGAGATCTCTCCCTCGAGCTCGAACGCCCCGTCCGCCGTGTATGCGACGAGGCCCCCGTCGAGCACACCGAGCGTGAGCGTCGCCCCGTCCCGCGTGCGGTGAACGACGACCTCGTCGAGCCGTCGCGCGTCGAGCCAGAACGCCTGGCTCGCGGACACCCACACGTGCCGCGCGTCCGCCTCGGCCAACGTCTCGATCGGACACCGCCCCTGCTGCGGCCGGTCGTTCGCGTCCACGAGCCCGCCGTCTCGGCACCGCAGACGTCGATCCTCGCCCTCCACCCCGAGCGCGATCACGCGCGTGGTCTCGAGCGTGGCCGCGTCGATCACGTGGCCCTCGTCGCCACCTTCGCGCGCGACGCGAACGAACACGTGCCCGTCGTCCACCACCGTCACTCGCTCGAGCGGGACCTCGAAGCGCCGCTCGCGCGCGGGCCCCTCGTGACGCAGCGCGCGGAGCACGTGGTCATCGTCGGGATCGATCACCACCCAGCCCGATCGCAGCTCGGCCCAGCCCGTGGTGATCTCGGTCCACGACCCGCTGCCCACGATCACGCTGCGATCGTCGGGAGACGTCGCGCGAATCGCCACGCCCGAGGTCGTCTCGCGAACGTAGCGACCGCCCGGCGAGACGTGCACGTAGCCCGCGCCCGGCGGCACGGTCAGTGGCAGACGCGCGCGCACGACCTCGGGCGACGTTGCGTCGAAGATCTCCCACGTGTCCACCGCGGTCCCCGCGAGGTGCGCACGCACGCAGCTCCGCGGTTCACCCGCGGAGCACACTGGCTCGATCGGCCACGGCGGTCGCGGGCGGCCCTCCTCGATCGCGGCGCGCGCCTCCGTCTGCCACGCGCCATACGCCGCGATCTCCGGGATGTCCCACGGATCCGCGTCCGCCACGCTGCGCACGCGCTCGTCGAGGAACGAGGGCGCGCGTCGCGTCTCGATCTCGATCGGCACCATCACGTGGCCCCACGCCACGAGCCCGTCCGAGCGCCACTCGCCCCGTCCGTCGGGCAGCTCGAGCTGCACGAAGCCCTGCGCCGACAACGCGAACGCGTGCGTCCGGGTCGCGATCACGAGGCGGTCGGAGGTCGGCGCCAGCGAGATCCACTCGATCTGAGCCGCGTACGAGGTGTCGGGGCCCTCGCTCACGTCGCGAGCCTGAGGTGCGGCGGTCGCGCTCGTCGTGATCGCGCCTTCGGACGCGACGGCGGCGAGCCACTCGCTGCCGCGGCGCACGAAGCACGTCTCGTCACGCTGCACGAGCTCGTCGGCGCTCTCCTCCAGCGCCACTCGCCCGATGACGTCGAGGAGCGAGAGGCGCCCTTCGTCGAGCGCGATCACGCGTGTGCCGGATCGACAGAGCGTCGGGTTGGCGTTCGGCGCGGCCCCGAGGACTGTGATCGCGTCCGTGTCGAGATCCCAGCGGACGAGCTGGTTGCTCTGCATGCCGAACGGATCGCGGGGGTTCGCGAATCCCTCACGGCCTCCGTCGTCCATCGTCGAGACCACCACGTGACGTGCGTCGCCGACGAAGCGTCCCACCGCACGCGAGGTCACGAAGCCGAAGCGGCGACGCGCGAACACGCCGTTCGCGTCGCGAACCACTAGCTCTCCGTGTGCGCTCGACAGCAGCTCGGTGTCCTCGAGCGCGTCCTCGAGGCGCGCCCCACCCACCGTCTGGAGCACGATCTGCGTGCTCACTGCGTCCATCGGCCGGTGCACCGCAGCCGCACCGCAGCCCACGCTCGCGACCGAGCACGCGCTCACCACCCACGTCGCCACACGCATCGAACCTTCGTACACCCGGCCCCCCCGTCGCCTTTGGCTCGCGCGTCGTGATCAGTTCGACGCCGCACCGCCGATCGCCCCGCCGAAGAACGGCAGGAGCGAGGTGAGATCGTTGTCGTCGAAGCGCAGCATCGCGCCGAGGAAGAAGTCGACCGTGCGCTCGTTGAGCACGTCGTCGGCACCTCCGAGGATCATCAGCGTCGGCAGGATCTCGTATGCGACGCGGAAGCGCAGGCGGGGGAACTGCGAGTCCGAGAACTGGAAGATCTCGGCGTTGATCTCGAGCGCGTCGTCGAAGAAGTTGAGGTCGAGCCCGAGGCCGCCCGACGACTCGAGGATGCCGAAGCGGAACGTCGCGAAGTACACGCGCTGCGCGAGCATGACGGAGAGGAGCAGCCCGTCGCTCGTGGTGATGCGCTGCTCTTCGTAGAACTCCGGCTCGCCCGGCGCGACCGGGCTGCGGCGCACCTGCACGGTCTGCATGTCCACCCGGCCGCGAGGATCGTCGATGAGCTGGATGTAGAAGTAGCGACCCTCGCGCGGGAGGATGCGGAACGTGAAGTAGTTCTTGAAGCTGTTGGAGAGGAAGTTGTACTCGCTGCGCAGCTCCACGATCGTGCGCAGGCGCGTGATGCCGCCGATGAAGTCGGACAACCCCTCGACCGAGCTCTCGACCTCGTCGATGAGGTGATCGTCGCTCGTGAGGCGACCCACGGTGCCCTCGCCCGCCGCCGTACGCTCCGTGATCTCGCCGAGATCCGAGAGCACGTTCTCGAGCTGATCGGAGGCGCGGTGGATCGACGCGACAGTGTCGTCGACCTCCCCGACGCCGCGATCGATGTCGTCTTGGTTGCGCGCGACGAGCTCGCGGATCTGCTCGGTGATCGCCGAGATGTTGTCGAGGATCTCGCGGAGATCGGGCCGCGCGTCCTCGGTGATCCGCTCGATGTTCTCGAGCGTGTGGTTCACGACCTCTTGGTTCTGCTGGATGATCGCGTTCACCGTGGCGAGCGCTTCGGAGAGGTTTCTCAGCGCCTCGGTCATCTGCTGCCCGGCCTCGTCGGTGCCGAACGAGACCTCGAGCTGTCGCGCCACGGCGCGCACCGACGACGCGATCGCGCCGACGTCGTTGAGGATGTCGCCCATGCCCGCGGTCTCGACGACGGTGCCGATCTGGTCGCCGTCCACGAGCTGCCGACGGCCCGCGGTCCCCGGCACGATCGCGATGAGGTACTCCCCGAGCAGCGACGCGCTGGTGCGCTGCACCGTCGCGTCCTCGTAGAGCACGACGCCCTCGTCCATCTGGAGGTCGATGCGCGCCATCGAGCCCTCGAGCCGGATGCTCTCGATGCGTCCCACCGAGATGCCTGCGATCGTCACGCGCGACTTGGTGATGAGGCCCTGCGCGTTGCCCATGATCGCGTACACGCGGTAGCCGTCGCCGCGCGTGCTGGTCTCGTCGACCGCGCGGTAGAGGAGGAACGCCGCGACGAGGGCTGCCACCACCAGGGCACCCACCTTCGCCGCTGCCACGACCTCTTTGTTCAACCGCGGACCTCACTCAAGAGCGCACCAACATCACGAAAGCGCGGCGACTCTATCTCAACTCACTCGCGCTCGCGGACCGAGAAGCGCCCTGGTCGGCCGTCGTGATCGGACTGCTAGGCTTGGGTGCCCGCCACACGGCACCCACGATCAGCCCGGCGCCCGCGAGCACGTACTGGCAGAAGCGCGCGATGAGCGCGATCCCCACCGCCGCCGCGGGATCCTCGGCGAGGCCCAGTGCCTCGGCGAACATCCAGTACGCGCCTTCGGTGATGCCCGCTTGGTTGGGCACGAGGTCGCCCGCGCCCGCGCCGACGAGGTGGATGCCTTGCGAGATCAGGGCGCTGACGATCCGGAGCGAGCCGCCGACCGCGAGCAGCATGATCCCGTACTGCACGGTCTGGAGCACGCGACCGAGCGCCGAATAGAAGAGAGGAGGGCCGAAGGACGTGTCGGTGCGCAGCGCCTCGTCGAAGGAGCTTCCGTGCTTCTGTAGCGCAGTGAACTTCGTGCCGAGCCAGCCGCCGATCTTGCTCCGACGCGAGAGCAAGAGGATGCCGCCGCCGATCACCAACGTGACGACGCCGTTGCCGAGCACGAGCCACGGCAGCGCGTCGTCTGCGCTGCCAGCCCAGAAGCACGCCACCGCGCAAGGCACGGAGATGAACGTGTTGCCGAGCATCGTCGCGGCCTGGAGACGCGTGCCGTAGGCCGCCGCCTTCGCGCCGCCCGTGTAAGGCGCGAGCTGCGCGGCGCGCACGACCTCACCCGCCGCGCGACCTCCGGGGAAGAGGATCATGATCGAGTACGCCATGAGGCCTGAGCGCACCCACACGCGCAGCGGCACGTCGCGCGCGGGCGCGCCGATCAACGCCCGCAGGCTGAGCACGTCCATCGACATGAACCCGGCCTCGAGCGCGACGATGAGAGGCACGAACACGCCCGCCCCCACGAGCGTGGCCCAGACGTGCTCCGGTCCTGCGTCGTTCACGACGTAGACGATGGCCGCCATGCCGAACGCGAACAGCGCGATGCGCGCGATCCTCTTGGGCCATGTCCACCGATCGGGCGGCGGAGCCTCCGGCGACTCGAGTGTCGAACCCTCGCTCATCCTCGTCGCGAAATAGCACGGTGCGCGCGGACGTCGCAGGGGGCCGTTGCGACCGCCTGCGACACGCGCGCGCTCCGCTCAGCCCTTGGCGATCTCGACGAGGCGCTTGCGGTCGCCCCACACCTTGCGGAACGCATCGGCGTAGAGGTCCACGGTCTCGGCGCTCTGACCGATCAGCGGGCACGTCTGCGAGAACAGCACGAGCGAGCTGTCGATGAGCCTGCGCGTGACCGGATAGCTCGCGTGGTAGTTCGCGCGCAGGCGCTCGACATCCGAGGACGTGAACGGAAAGCCCTTGCCGAAGCCCTTCAGCTCCGAGAACAGCGGGTGCGAGGGCAGCGCCTCGCCCTGCCACATCACGACCTCGCAGCCCTCCGCGCGCAGCGCCTTGATCGTCGCGTCGCGCAGCTGCGTCGGCGAGAGATCCACGCCCGCCGCCGCGCCGTCGAGCCACACGCGGTACTTGTGGAACACCGTCGTGCGGTCGCTGGGGATCGAAGGCGGCAACACGCCAGGCAGCTCGCGCAGCGCCTTCGCGAGGCGATGCCCGTTGTCCTGCGCCTTCTTCGTCAGCTCGGGCAAGCGCGCGAGTTGGCTGCGACCGAAGGCCGCCATCATCTCGTTGCCTCGGTACATCGATCCGATGCCGAGCGACACGAGCGCCTTGTGGCCATCGAGGTTTCGGCGCGCGTCGTAGTGCGCGGAGTCCGCGCGCACGAGGTTCTGCGAGAAGTTGCGCACCTGGTTGGCGCGCTCGAGCAGCGCCTCGTCGTTCGTGACGTAGAGACCGCCCTCGCCCGCCGAGAGGTTCTTCGAGCTCTGGAGCGAGAAGCCCGCGCCCGTGCCGAACGTGCCGACGGGCTTGCCCTCGTAGGTCGCGAGGTGTGCCTGCGCGGCGTCCTCGATCAAGAAGAGACCGTGCTTCTTCGCGATCGCGCCGATCGCGCCGAGGTCCGCCGGACAGCCGTGCACGTGCACCGGCATGATCGCCTTCGTCCGCGGCGAGATCGCGGCCTCGATCTTCGAGGGATCCATGTTGCCCGTCTCGGGCAGCACGTCGACGAACACGGGCACCGCGCCCTGCTGCATCACCGCGATCGCCGTCGCGACGAACGAGTACGCAGGCACGATGACCTCGTCGCCCTCACCAATCCCCAGCGCACCGACGGCGACCTGGAGCGCGCTCGTGCCCGAGTGCGTGAGCAGCGCGAACTTCGCACCGTGCAGGCGCGCGAAGTCATCCTGGAACGCGCGCGCAGCGGGCGCATCGGAGCCCGAGAGGATCGCGCGATCGAGCACGTCCATCACGGCGCGCTTGTCCGCATCGGTGACCTGCGGCCACTTGCCGTGACGGTCGTTGTCGAAGAGCGGAGCACCACCGAGCGCAGCGAGCGTCATCACGAACCTCCTACGGCAACGTCACGAGCCAAAGAAGAAGGCGAGGCACGCGAACACGCACCTCGCCTCCGTCACGAACAGAAGAGATCAGGCCTTGCCGATCTTCTTCGCCCAGTCGAGGAGCATCGTCTCCTGGATGAACGGATCGTGCTGCGGCTGCTCGCCCGACGTCGCGTAGGGGCTCTTGAAGTAGAGCGACATCTGGCGCTGGATGCCCTTCTCGCCCTTGGCCTTGGCGACCTCCATGAGGCGCGCCATGTCGAGCACCAGCGGCGCCGCGAGGATCGAGTCCTGGCAGAGGAAGTTGATCTTCATCTGCATCGGCACGCCGCAGAAGCCGCCGATGTCGATGTTGTCCCAAGCCTCCTTCGCGTCGCCGCGGGGCTTGTAGTAGTGGATGTGGACCTGGTGGTTCTCGACGCGGTAGCCGACGATCGAGTCGAGCACGGCGGCCTTGCTCATGACCTTCGTCTTGTTCGACGCGGGGTTGTCGAGGATCAGGCCGTCGTTGTTGCCGAGGAAGTTGACCGAGTACCAGCCCACGACCTTCAGGTTGCGGACGCGGAACATCGCCGCGAGCGCCGTCTTGAGCAGCGTCTGGCCGGTCTTGCCGTCCATGCCGCAGTACGGGTTGCGGAGCTCGTTCGCCTGCTCCTCGAGCGCGGGGATGTTCGTGAGCGAAGGCGCGAAGTTGCAGTACGGCACGCCGAGCTTGTTCGCGACGTAGAAGTAACGCATCGCGGGCGAGATCGACGCGTGGTTGTCGTCGATCGCCTTCTCGAACGCCGCGAGCGACTTGTGGCTGTCGACCAGCTCCTGGTAGCGCTCCGTCGACGCGAGGTTGACCATCACGACCGTCTCGCAGTCGTGGGCCTTCTTGAAGTCGGTGATGTCCTTCTCGATCTTCGCGAGCTCCTCGCGGAAGTTCTTCACCTTGACGACGTTCTCGCCCTTCACGTTGGCGGCGTACTCGCCCGAGAACACGGCGGGCCAGGGCTTCACGGCCTGGAGCTCCGTCTTGACCTGATCGAGCTCCGACTGCGGGAGCACCTTGTGGTGCAGGGCCGCGGCGTACGCGTCCGAGAACTGGAGATCCCAGCCGCCGACCACGACGTCCTCGAGCGCCCGGAACGAGAGGTGATCCGTGAGCTTGTCGCCGGGCGCGGGGTTGCCCGCCTCCGTGATCATGCCGACGCGCGGCACGATGCCCTTTACCATGAGGGCGACGCCCGCGATGACGGTCGAGCTGACCGCGCCATTGACGCCGACGATGACGATTCCGAGCTTCTTACCCATGTGGATCTCTCCTCTATCCAGGCTCGCGGCCTGCTGAACTCTCTCGTTGGGATCTTCCGTGCCCTCTTCGCATCCCGGACCACCCAGGATGCGGCGTACCGCGCCGGTTCCAGCGCCGTGGTCTCTCTCAGCTCGCCACGTAGCTGCGCAAGAGCGTCTTGCGCTCGTCGTCGAGGATGCGGGGGAACTTCGACTGCACGCTGTGGTTGCCGATGTCCTTCATGAAGCGCTTCACCGAGCCGCGCGGCAGCGCGATCGCCTCGGGCGAGAGGATGCCCACCTCGTCCTTGCGGTGCTCGCGGTAGACGCGGTTCTCCTTGCAGAGCCCCTCGTCGAACGCGAGGGCGAAGGCGCGCATGTCGGGCGCGGCGCCGTCGAACTCGGCGAAGAGCACGTAGCGCGACTTCGCGGTGCCGTTCACGCCCACGTCCGCGCCGCAGCCGTAGTCGACCGTGGTGCCGGGGAAGCGCGCGAGCGCGTGCTCCATCGCGCGCTGGATCTCGACGTGCGTCGTGAGCTCCTGCGTCGTCGACAGACATCCCGACAGACGTCCCGCGAACTCCATGCGGTGCGGGTTCGTGCTGGTGAAGCGCACGAGGTCACCGAGCCTGTAGCTGTACAGGCCCGAGGGCGTCGTCACGTGGATCGCGTAGAGCTTGTTCTTCTCCACGCCCCAGAGCGGCACGCGCGCAGGCCAGCTGCCGATGCCGTTCAGATCGGCCGCGCTCTCGACCGGCACGAACTCGAAGAAGACGCCGCGATCCGGGATCATCAGCATGCCGCGCTCACCTGTGTGATCGCTGGTCGCGTAGATGCCGCCTTCGGTCGCGTTGTACGTGTCGACGAGCGTGAAGTCCTGACCGAGGCGCTCGCGGATGACGGGCACGTACGGATCGGCCGCGACGCCGCCGCCGAGCAGCACGCGCAGGTTCGGCCACAGATCCGAGACCGTCTTGGCCTTGCGACCGCGACGCTCCGCCGCGGCGAGCAGCTTCTCGAAGAGGATCGAGAACCAGCAGGTGGTGCCCGCGACAGCCCGGATGTCGTGGTCCATGTAGCGCTCGGCGATGCGCTCGAGCTTGTAGTCGTAGTCCGCGATCTCGCGGATCTCCTTCTCCGGCAGCTGGACGGGGCGCGTGAACGCCGGCATGCGGATCGACTGGAGCGACGGATTCGTCGTGATGAAGACGGGGCCCTCGCGGCGCATGGTCGTCGGCGGGAAGAGGCCGAGCGTGAAGCCGTCCGTCATGTCGGTGACGTTTTTCGCCACGAGGTAGCGGAAGAGCGAGTCCGAGGCGGAGCCGCGCTGGTAGGCGATCTGGCGCTCGCCGATGGGGAGGAACTTCGGCTTGCCCTTCGTCGAGCTGCCCGACGAGTTGCCGAAGTACATGATCTTCTCCGGCACGAGGATGCCGGTCTCGCCCGCGCGCATCGCCTCGAACGCGGTGGAGAAGGAGTCGTAGTCACCGACCGGCACGCGCGCGGCGTACTGCTCGTACGTGCGGATGTCGCCGAAGCCGTAGCGACGACCGAAGGTCGTGTCCTTGCTGTGCTTCACGAACTCGCGGAGCGTCTTGGTCTGCACCTCTTCGAGGCGGCTCAGCGATCGATCCCACATCGCGACGCGCACGCGCGCGGCTGCGTAGAGGCTCTTGCCCACGAGGCCGGGGTACGGCGTCTTCTTCAGCGTCCGCGGTGCGTCCGACGTGCTCGGGGCCGGACTCTGCGTGGGCTGGCTCTGGACGTCGACGTTCATGGAAGCCTCGTTGCCTCTCTCACACCGTCACGGTCAGGATCGATCGAGCAAACCGAAGCTCGACGAGACCGTGCGACGAACACCGATGGCGAAGCGCTGACCGAAGGAGCCACAACAAAACGCGAGGGACGCCCGGATGGAACACGGGTGCCGCTCGCGCGAAGGCCGCGACTATCCCACTGTCCTTCGAGCGCGCAAATCGAGGGCCGCATCGACGCCCACGATTGAGAGAGCGTGCTCACGCGACCCCCGGAGGCAGGGACGGCGCAGAGGACAAGGTCTCGAGCATCGCGGAGTGGATGGCTCCGTTCGAGGCGAGGAGGCGTCCGCCATGGAGATCGAGGGCGGTGCCGTCCATGTTGGTCACCCGACCGCCCGCCTCGCGTACGAGGATCGCGCCCGCCGCGCAGTCCCACGCCTTGAGGCCGAGATCCCAGAACGCGTCGTAGGCGCCGTCGGCCACGAGGCAGATCTCCATCGCGGCCGCCGCGCAGCGACGCACCCCGTGCGTCTGCGAGTCGAGCTCGAGAAAGCGCGCGTAGTTGTTGTCGGCGTTCGCTCGGCGGTTGGCGGGAAAGCCCGTGGAGAGCAGCGCGTCCTCGAGGCGCGCGTTGGACGAGACGTGGATGCGCTCGTCGCCGAGCGCGCTCTTCCGATGGGCGCCGAGACCACGCGCCGCCGACCACACGGTGCCGAGCGCGGGCGCGATCACGATGCCCGCGACGGGCTCTTCGCGATCGCCCTCGCGCGCGACGAGGCCCATCGCGATGCAGAAGAAGGGATGGCCGTGCGCGAAGTTGGTCGTGCCGTCGATCGGGTCGAGGTACCAGACGAGCTCGCGGTCGCGCTGCTGCGGACCCTCTGCTTCTTCACCCACGACGCCGTGCGAAGGAAACGCCTGCGCGAGCCGATCGCGCAGCAGACGCTCGCTCGCCGTGTCGAACTCGGTGACGAGGTCACTCTTGGCCTTGCTCCGGATGGAGGGAGCACGGCGCCAGCCCTCGAGCACCAGCGAGGCGGCCTCGCGCGCGATCGGGTGCGCACGGTCCAGGATCTCGCGGAGCTCTTCGGGGCCGAGTGGCATCGTCGGCGGAGCCCCTACGCAAGCAGTGGGCCACGCTCCGCTGAACGCCTTGAAAAACAAGGCGTCTCGAAATTTCGGCCATTTGGCCGGTGTGCGACACGAGACCGTCCGGTTGCAGCGTGAAGGCCTTGCGTCAGTCGTCTCGTCACAGCGCAACGGACTGCGCGCCCCTGCGAAGCGCGCTTCGCACGACAGCTACCAGAGGCGGCGAACCGCGTAGCGTTCGAAGAGAGCGTCGGCGGTGAGGATCGGGAGGTCCTCGACCAAGGCCTGCGCCACCAGAAGTCGATCGAAGGGATCCGCGTGTCGCTGCGAGACCCCCTTCGCGTCGACCCACTCCACGTCGGGCAGCGATGCGATGCGCAAGCAATGCGTCTGCTCGATGGGGAGCACACGGAGCCCGAAGCGCACGATCTCGCGACCCAGGATGGTCGCGACGTCCCCCCCGAGGTCGAGCTTTCCGAGGCGCGCTTTGAGGACCACCTCCCACGTGCTCGCGGTGCTCCACACGAGCTCGTTCGCCCGGTCCGCCAGCACGGCGCGCGCGCGCGGCGAGAGCTTCGCGGGCGCGAGCAGCGCATGCAGCAGCGCGTTGGTGTCGACGAGGATGGCCACGTGTGCCTCAGCGGGTGCGGGCGCGTCGAGCGCGCTTCTTCGCCGACGACTTCTTGCGCGTCCTCGGAGCATCGGCGCCCGGAGCCAGCAGGAAGTCTTCGGTCACGGGCGCGCCGAAGTCGTCGGCGATCCACCCCTTCCCCGCGAGAGTGCCGAGCATCCGCGATGCGTCGGCCGACGCCGTGACGGGGACCAGCCGAGCCACGGGCTGACCCGCCCGCGCGATGATGACCTCTTCACCGGCCTCGGCGCGATCGAGCAGCCGCGAGAGCTGGGTCTTGGCCTCGAGAACGTTCACCTGCACGGCCATGTCGACTCCTTGACCAAGGATGAAGAACCTTGGTCAAGGAAGCAAGCATGTCCTCGTCAGCGCACCTGCGCGATCGAACGGAGGGCGCTCGCGACGGCGCCTCGCATCGCGCTTCGACGCATCGCGGCCTCGGTGCCTCCGCCGCGAACGCCGGCGCGGCCTTCGAGCATCGCGCGCACGGATCCACCGCGTGCATCGGCGACGACGATCGAGACGCGGCAGCGCACCTCGCTCTCGCCCTGCGTGAGGACGCGATGCGACATCTCGACGAGCGAGCCCGTGACGACGAACCGCGCGTGGCTCGCGTCGGGGGACACGGTCACGTGAGGGTGCGACGCGAGCGCCGATCGGATCGCGAGCTCCAGCTCGTTGTCTGTGCCCGCGTGGCCCGCGAGGGACGCGAAATCTCCGATCGCGATCGCCGTGTGGGCGTTCGCGATGGTGCGCGCACGGGGCCGCGACTGCGCGTCGAGCGACGCCGCACCAGAGAACAAGCCGACGAGCGCGCAAGAGAGCGCGACCACACGCGAGACACGACGCATGCGACCTCCCAAGGCTGGAGACGTGACGGACCGAGAACCACTCGTCGGGGCGCCATGCGGCGAACAGAGAGCTCGCTCGCTTCGCCCGCGAGCAGCGTTCGCCGACCTCCCGTTGATAACGGCGAGGGATCGCGAGCACAAGAAAACGGTCACTCGATCGCGTTGTTGCGAGTGCAACCACCGGGCTACCCTCCTCGCCCCATGGCCCTCCGAGAGCTGATCGCGCAGCGCGCGCCCATCGCCGACGTCGCCAAGTACCTCGATCAGCTCGCGCCCGACGTGCGCACGCTCGAGGCCAACGCGTTGCCGCGCCGCGATCAAGCGCAGCTCTTCGAGATGGCCGCCGACTCGCCGCCGATCCGCATCACGCACTTCGTCCCCGACGACGTGCCTGCGCAGCAAGCGGTGCATCACCCTGGCCGCAACACCGTGCCGGTGCCCACCTACTTCAAGTACTTCCAGAAGCGCTTCGCGAAGTCCGCGAAGGCCGAGCACGCTGGGCTCTGCGGCGGCTACAACCACTCGAACGCGTTCTTCATCCGGCCCGGCTACTTCGTCGCGTACGAGACCGACGGCAAGCACCTGCCGACCGACAAGCAGGCCAGCAAGGACCTCTGGTTCAAGCGCGGGCCCGTGGTGATCGACTACTTCCAGGTGCCCGAGGGTTGGGCCACGCCCGAGGGCTGGCCGCGCGTGGTGCCGAACTCGGTGGGCCTGCAGCGCCTCGTCTACTACCGCACGCGCGACTTCATGCGCGGCGTCTCGCAGCACGTCTCGATCGGTCGCGCCGCGACCGAGGACAAGAAGGGCGATCGCGACCTCGACTTCTGGTTCACGTTGGTGCGCGAGGACCGAAGGCACATCGCGCTCACGGGCTGACCCTGGGCGGGCACGTCGCCGCATTCGGCGCTACCGCTCGGCTCGTGACCGCGTGGCAGCCGTACTCGTTCCGTGAGCGCCCCATCGAGCAGGCGATCCACTACCCGGACGCGAGCGCGCTCGAGGCATCGATCAGGCGTCTTCGAGCGATGCCACCGCTGGTCACCTCGTGGGAGATCGAGCGGCTGCGCGAGCAGCTGGCCGAAGCAGAAGACGGGCGGCGTTTCGTGCTGCAGGGCGGTGACTGCGCCGAGACGTTCGCGGACTGCCGCTCGGAGGTCATCGCCAGCAAGCTGAAGATCCTGCTGCAGATGTCGCTCGTGCTGGTGCACGGCGCGCAGCGTCCGGTCGTGCGCATCGGGCGCTTCGCAGGGCAGTACGCCAAGCCTCGCTCGCAGCCGAGCGAGACGCGCGTGGTCGAGGGACGTGAGCTCACCCTCCCCAACTACTTCGGCGATCTGGTGAACCGCGCGGCCTTCACGGAGGCTGCACGCACGCCCGATCCGCAGCTGCTCGTCGAGGGCTACCAGCACGCGGCGCTCACCATGAACTTCGTTCGCTCGCTCGCGGCGAGCGGCTTCGCCGATGTGCACCGCGCCCATCAGTGGGACTTGTCGTTCGCCTCGGGCGCGCGTCTCCCCGACGAGGTCGCGCGCGAGTACCGCCGCACGATGCAGGAGCTGCTCGATGCGATCCGCTTCATGGAAGCGCTGGGCGAGCGACGCGTCGAGGAGCTGTCGCGCGTCGAGCTCTTCTCGAGCCACGAAGGTCTGCACCTCGAGTACGAGGCCGCCCAGACCCGGAGCGTGCCGCGTCGTGAGGGCCACTACTGCCTCACCACGCACTTCCCTTGGATCGGCGAGCGCACGCGACGTCTCGACGGCGCGCACGTGGAGCTCTTTCGCGGCGTGAACAATCCGATCGGCGTGAAGCTCGGGCCCAAGACGAGCACCGACGACGTGCTGTCCCTCTCACGAACGCTCAACCCGAACGACGAGCGCGGCAAGCTCGTCTTCATCACGCGCATGGGGCACGACAAGGTCGCCTCCCACCTCCCGCCGCTGCTCCGCGCGATGCGCGACGCGGGGCGACGGTGCCTGTGGATCTGCGATCCGATGCACGGCAACGGCATCACGACGAGCACGGGCAAGAAGACGCGCGACTTCGGCGCGATCGTCGGCGAGCTGGAAGAGTCGATCGCGACGCACGCGCGCGAGGGCACCGTCTTCGGGGGCGTGCACTTCGAGCTCACCGGCGAAGACGTCACCGAGTGCATCGGTGGTGCAGACGGGCTCACCGAGGCCGATCTCGACACCGCCTACGAGACGGCGTGTGACCCGCGGCTCAACTACCGGCAGGCGCTCGAGATGGCGTTCGCGATCGCGCGTCGACTTCGCACGTGAGGTCGTTCGGGCTCACCGGTCGCCGCGCCTGTGTCTGAACGAGCGTCGCGCGCGGGTCGGGGGCGCGCCGCAGAGGCTCTCGGGGCGCAGAGCGTGTCGGTGTTGCGCCCGAGAGTTGTTTGGAGACACAGAGCGCGACGGGTGCGCTGCCGAGTCGTCGTGTGCGTCGCAGACCCGCACGGGCTCGCTCCCGAGCGACGCTGCGCGCAACGGAACCGCTCGGCCTCTCGCGCCGGCCCGACACAGCAGGGACAGCCCGGGACGCGCGACGGACGAGGACCCGCGAACGCGCGATAGAGCGCGGCGATTCGCGGGTCGATCCTCGAGCGGCGGGGATCAGCCGCGGACTTGGTGCGGGTGCACCCAGCTCGACTGGCCGAGGTTCGGATCGTCCCAGTCCACGCCGACCATGCCGTTCTGGAGCGCCGCGACTCGACCGGGGTACCAGTTGCCGTTCGCGTGCTGCGCGCTGACGTGCTGGCCCATGCCGACCGACTTCTGCGGCGCGGCGTGCTGCTGTTGCTGCGGCATGGCTGCGCCCTTGCCGTGCACGTCGTGACCGCCCTTGGCGTGAACGTCGTGACCCTGCTTGCCGTAGGGGTCTTGCTGCTGCTTGCCGTAGTCCTGCTGCGGCGCGCCCTTGCCGTGCACGTCGTGGCCCTGCTTGCCGTACGGGTCGTGCTGCTGCTTGCCGTACGGATCGGGCTGCATGCCGGCCTTCATGTCCTTCGCATGCGGGTCGTGCTTGCCCATACCGGGCTGGCCCATCATCGGCTGGCCCATGCCCGGCTGGCCCATGCCCGGCGCGGCCGACGGCACCTGGATCTGCTGCGGATAGACGTAGCTCGTCGCGCCCAGGCGCGGCTCCTGCCAGTCGATCGCGTACATGCCGTTCTGGAGCCCGGTGACCGTGCCGGGGTGGAACTGACCGTCGCCGTGCCACTGCGCGTGCACGCGCGTGCCGCTCGCGATCTGCATCTGCTGCATCGGCATGCCCTGCTGCATCGGCATCCCCATCCCCTGCTGCATCGGCATCCCCATGCCCTGCTGCATCGGCATGCCCGGCTGCATCATGCCGCCCATCGCGGCCATGCCCGCCTGCATCATGCCCGGCATGCCGGGCTGCATCGGCATGCCCGGCTGCATCATGCCCTGCTGCATCGGCATCCCCATGCCTTGCTGAGGCATGCCCATCTGAGGCTGCATGCCGCCGACGATCTGGATCTCGAGCGACGAGCCCGGATCCACCTCGCCCGGGATGTCGGCCGTGGTTCGGAGGTGGTAGCTGACTTGCTGCGGGACTGAATTCGGAAGGCCGGGCGGGACCTGCAGCTGGAAGGGCAGCGTCGCCGCCTGACCGGGCGTCGTCGCGAACGGGTTCGTGAGCGGCGTGGCAGGGACGATGTCGCGCGAGTCGGTGCGCGGCTGAGGACCTTGGTTGGTCATCTGCATCGTCTTCGTCTCTTGCGTGAGGCGGATCGTCAGCGCGTTGATCTGCTGCGATCGCGTGCCTGCCTGGAAGACGACGTTGCCGACGAGCGCCTGCCCCGGCGTCACGTGCGGAGAGACCGGTTGGATCGACAGCGAACCGCCGCCCGCGCCGAACATGTCGAACAGACCCATGAGTGCCTCGCTTGTTCCTACGCCAATGCCACCCGCACCGCGCAGCGCGAGCCTAGATCGAACCGAGGCGCGATCGGCCTGAAATTACCTGAACCCCTACCGACCCTCGGGATACTGGGCCGGATCGATGTCGCCCGATCGCGAGTCGATGTCGCGCACGACCAGCATCACGTGCTCGAGCTCGGCCTCGGTGATCACGTGATCGGTCTTCACATCCGTCCACCGGTTCATGAGCACGGAGAACGCGAGCCAGCCCACGCGTTGCTGGAGGCGGAGCTCGTCGAGCTGCGCGAGCTCGCCGCGGTTGTCCTCGAGCGAGCCCTGCGCCTCGGCCGTGTTGCGGAGGTCCGCGATGATCTTCGCGAGGGCCTGATCACGCGCGAGATCGAACCCACCCCCGAGCACACCCCACGCGATCGCGCCGCCGCACGCCGCCGCGAGGCCGCCGAGGAGGAGCGCGCTCAGGAGACAGCCGCGGGGCACGCGGATCACTCGGACGCCGCGCTCGGTCTCCATGCGCATCGAGGCCTCGACGCCTGCGCGACGCGCGATCTCGCGCGCTTCGTCTGCGTCGGGCGGAGGTGGCGGCATGCCCCGCTCGTAGCGAGGCATGTTCTCGACAGGGATCGTCACGCCGTCGAGCTCTCGAGCAGACCGCAGCGCTCGAGGAGCGCATCGAGTCGTGGCTCGCGCCCCATGAAGTCGCGGAAGAGCTCGGCCGCATCCGCCGAGTCGCCGCGCGAGAGCACACGATCACGGAATTGCGCGCCCACCTCGGCGCTGAAGAGGCCTTCCTTCTGGAAGCGCGAGAAGGCGTCGGCGTCGAGCACCTCGGCCCACTTGTACGAGTAGTAGCCGGCCGCGTAGCCGACGCCGTGGGCGAAGAGGTGCGTGAAGCCCGCCATCATCGCGTAGTCGTCGGGCACCGGCGTCGTTCCGAACGGCGCCATCGCGTCGCGCGCGTAGGCGAGCACGTCGGGGCTCTTCGACGGATCCAGCTCGCGGTGCATGAGCAGATCGACGACTCCGAAGCCGACCTGCCGCATCTGTATGCTCGCCGCGCGGAACGTGCGCGCACGCTTCATCGGCTCGAAGAGCGCGTCGGGGATCGTGGCGTTCGTCTCGACGTGGCGCGCGAAGAGATCGAGCGCCTCACGCTCCCACGTCCAGTTCTCCATGATCTGCGAGGGCAGCTCCACGAAGTCCCACGCCACGCTGGTGCCCGCGAGGCTCCGCACCGGCACGCGCGAGAGCAGTTGATGGAGGAGGTGGCCGAACTCGTGGAACAGCGTCTCGACCTCGTCGTGCGTGAGCAGCGCGGGCTGATCGCCCACGGGAGGCGTGGCGTTCGCGCAGAACAGCGCCACGTGCGGATCGAAGCCACCGCTGGGCGTGGGCCCACCTGCGATGAGGCCGTTCATCCACGCGCCGCCGCGCTTGTTCTCGCGCGGATGGAGATCGACGTAGAAGAGCCCGACCTGCTCGCCCTTCGCGTTCTTCGCCTCGAACGTGCGCACCGAGGGATCCCAGGTCGCGACGCCCGAGGTCTGGGTGATGCGCAGATCGTAGAGGCGACGCGCGACCTCGAAGAGGCCCTCGAGCACACGCTCGGCCGCGAAGTACGGACGCAGGGCCTCTTCGTCGAAGTCGAAGCGCTCCATGCGCAGCTTCTCCGACCAATAGCCCACGTCCCACGGCTTCATGGGCTCGCGCGAGCCGCTCTTGTCCGCGCGGTAGGCGGCGAGCTCGGCCTTCTCGCGCTCGAACGCGTCCTTCGTGCGCGCCTCGAGATCGCGCAGGAAGCGGTACGCGGCCTCTCCGTGCTTGGCCATGCGATCGGCGAGCACGAGATCGGAGAAGTCACGCTTGCCGAGGAGGCGCGCCTTCTCGTTCCTCAGGGTGAGGATCGTCGCGATCAGCGGGCCGTTCTCCTTGGCCGCGCGGGTGTTGTACGCGCGCCACACAGCCTCGCGGATGGCGCCGTCCTCGAGGTAGGTGAGCACGGCCATCACGCTCGGCCCCTGCAGCGTGAAGCGCCAGCCGCTCTTGCCCTTCTGCTCGGCGCTCTGCTTGGCCTGCATGCGCGCTGACTCGGGCAGCCCCGCGAGGCGCGCCTCGTCCTCGACGATCAGCTCGAACGCGTTCGTCGCGTCGAGCACGTTCTGGGAGAACTTCGTCGTCACCTCGGAGAGCTCGCGATCGATCGCCTCGAGACGCGCCTTGCCCGGTGCGTCGAGCTCCGCGCCGTGTCGACGGAAGTCCTCGAGCGTCTTGTCGAGGTGACGCTTGCGGACCGGATCGAGGCCCTTGGCGCCCTCGCTCGATGCGAGCGCGACCAGACGCGCGTAGAGCGCGGCATCGAGCGGGATGGACGCGTAGAACGCGCTGACCTCGGGCTGCACCGCCGAGTAGATCTCGCGCAGGGCGGGCGTCGTCGCGACGCTCTCGAGGTGACCGACCACGCTCATCGCGCGGGAGAGAGACTCGAGCCGGGTGTCGAGCGCGCCCAGCACGTTGTCGTACGTCGGTGCGCCTGCGTCGCTCGCGATCTCGCGCACGGCCTGGCGTGCATCGGCGAGGAGCGTGTCGACCGCCGGCTTCACGTGCGAGGCGTCGATGCGATCGAAGGGGATGTCGAGACCGAGGGCGAGCAGCGGGTTCGCGGTCATGCGCGCGGAGGTTAGTGCGCCGTGCGCAGGCGGACGAGCCCCTCCAACGAACGGGTCACTCGTCGGCGTAGAGGAACGCCGCGACGCCATCGACGGCGAGCGTCGCGCTGATCGCCTGACAGTCACCCTCGGTGTCTCGCTCGAGGTCGGCGTAGGTGCGGAGCACGAGCATCACGGCGTTCATGAGGTCGTCGGGGATCGTCAGGCCCTGCGCGACCTGGATCATCTCGTCGACGGAGATGCCGCCCCCGAGCACGCCCTGCCAGCCACCGTCGTCGGTGCGATCGAGCCGCATCTGCGCGTCTTCGACGTGCAGCGTGAAGCGGGCGTCGAGCACCTGCACGGGGAGCGCGACCGGCGCGGGGCCCACGCGGAGCACGCCGTCGACGAGCTCAGCGCCCTCGACCGTCGTGACCTCGCCCGCGGGATCGAGATCGAACGTCTGCCCCGGCAGCACGCGACCGTCGGTGCCGAGGAGCGGCGTGCCGGTGACGGGCCGGAGGCGCACGGTCACGCACGGATCGTTCATCGGATCGTCGACACCGATGAGCTCGAGCGCGATCAGCAGCTGACCGTTGTCGATGGCGGTCTGGAGCACGTCGTCGAGGCGCAGGCCGCCGGTCTGCTCTTCGATGAGGGGCAGGAGCTGCGAGATCTGGTTGTCGATGCCGACGCGACCATCCGGCGCGACGAAGTCGATCTTGCGGCACGCCGCGAGATCGGTTCGATCCGAGGTGCGGCCGTCGAGATCGAAGCCATCGCTCGTGCCCATCGCCTCGCGCGTGAACGTGATGCCGCGGAACAAGATCACGGCGTCGTGCTGCCCCGGCGCGCTCGTGCACATCGCGACGGGCTCTTGCACGCAGCCGGCCGCGCCCGTGGCGAGCGTCGCGCCCGAGAGCCCCATCGCAGCGAGGAGGATCGACGTGTTGCGCGCGCTCATGTCTCGATCGCTCCCAGGCTGTCGCGCGTGTGCGCCTCGCCGAAGCCGTACTCCGCGGCCGTCACGCCCACCGCGTTCATGAGCGTGAGCGCGACCTTGCTCGCGTTCTCGTTCGAGGGAGAGCGGTAGTGGACGTTCGTGCGCAGCGCACCGCTCGCGTTGCCCGCGATCACCATCGGGTAGTCGTCGAGGGCGTGCGTGCGGCTGAGGCTGCAGTCGGTGGTGAAGAGCACCGCGGAGTGGTCGAGCAGCGTGCCATCGCCCTCCCGCACCGCCTGCATGGCGGACACGAGGTAGGCGAACTGCGAGACGATGAAGCGCACGATCCGCTCGTGCTCGGGCTGCGGGTCGGGCTCGTCGTGCGTGAGCTGGTGGTGCCCCGACACAGCGTCGAGGAACAGCATGTTGTTCACCGACTGCGAGAACATGTCGTAGAAAACGCGGGTCTGATCGCAGGCCATCGCCATCACGAGCAGGTCGCAGATCGCGCGGTTCTTGAGCTCGAGCTGGGGCCGGCCCTCGATGTCGGGATAGTCCGCCTCCGGCATCACCGGACGCGCGCACGCATCGAGCATCGGCGGATCTTCTTCGAGGCGCGCGAGCTGGAGCTCGAGCTCGCGGATGCCGGTGAAGTGCTGATCGAGTCGCGCACGATCGGCCGCGCCCACGCGGCGCTGGAGGCGCGTCGTCTGGTCCGAGACCGCGTCGAGCACGCTGCGTCGCAGGCCGAGGCGGGGATCGACCATGCCCACCTCGCCAGGAAGACGAAAGCCCGCGCCGAAGATGCGCTCGTAGAGGGCGAAGGGGTTCGTCTCGGGCGGGTTCACCATCGCCGGCCCGGTCATCGAGTGACAGAAGTCGGATGGCTGCACGCCCACCTGCAACGAGCGGAAGCGCGTGTCGCCGATCTCGTCGGCGATGCGCTGATCGATGCTCTTGTCGACGAACGTTCCGTCCACGAGGTCCGCACCGGCGAAGAGGCCCGCGGGCCCCGAGAGGTGCGGGTTCGTGTTCGTCGTCAAGACCTTGGTGCCCGAGACGACGGAGCACAGCGACTTCACGTCGGCGAGCGGCTCGAGCATGCCGCGCGCTTCCCACTCGTAGGTGTCGGGGGCGATGGATCGCCCGAGCGGCGGGTTCCACACGCTCGGGATCACGCCGTTGCCGAAGAAGAAGATGCCGAAGCGCGTCGGCAGGCCCACGCCGCCCGCGTACGCGGTGCCCGACTCGTTCAAGAAGAGATCGAGCGCAGGAAGTCCGACCGCGACGGTCGTGCCAGCGAGCACGCCGCGCAGCAGCGTGCGACGGCCGAGGCCGAGCTTCTCGAGCTTCTGCGCCACGCCCGTGGGCGTTCGCTTCGTCATGGCGTCACCTCTTCGTCGGACGGCGGGCTGGCCTCGCGGAACGCTCGGCTCACGACGATCTCCACCATGAGATCGCGGAACAGGTAGCCGCCGTTGGCGAAGCGCGTGTAGATGCGGCGCAGCTCGCCCGCCTCGCCTTCGGTCTCGTGCCTTCCCACCGCGACGCGGTAGGCGTGTGTCGCGAGGCACTGGGGGAAGCGCGGGCTGTGCTCGACGAAGTCCGCGAGGCCGATCGCGTCGTCGTACGCGACGCCGTCGATCTCGCCGTGCGCGTCGATGGGCGCCCCGTTCTCGACGGTGCGTGTGCGACCGAGCGAGTCGAAGCCCTCGAGGCCGAAGCCCGCGTTGTCGAGGAACACGTGGCAGCTCGCGCAGGCTGCGACCTCTTGGTGCGCGACGAGGCGTTCGCGCAGCGTGCGCGCGTCGGGCGAGGGCTCGGGGATCGCCGTGTCGACGTTCGCGGGCGGCTGCGGCACGCGATCGCAGAGCAGGCGCTCACGCAGGAACGCGCCGCGCCGCGTGGGGGAGGTGGCGGTGGGGTGCGCGTTCGGCGCGAGCACGCCGACCTGTCCGAGGAGGCCGCGCCGCGGGCCATCGGCCGGCAGCTCGACACGACCGAAGTCCTCGCGCGGCGCGCGCACCTCGTAGATCGCAGCGAGGCGTCGATCGAGGAAGGTCACGCGCGAGCTCATCACGGTGCGGATGTCGGCCTCTTCGTCGAACACGAGGTTCGTGAAGACACGGACCGTCTCCTCGCGCGCGGCGGGACCCACATCGGGCGAGGCGTGCACGAACACCGTAGGGTCCTTCACCATCCGGTCGAGCTCACGCAGCGCGAGCCAGTCCTCGACGAACACGCGCACGCCGTCGCGCGCACGAGGATCGGCGAGCATGCGGACGGCCTCGGCGCGCACACCCTCGTCGTCTTCGAGCAGTCCCTCGTCGGCCGCGTCGAGGAGCAGCGCGTCGGGTGGCGCGTTCCAGAGGAAGTACGCCATGCGGCCCGCGAGCTCGTGACCGCCGTAGCGCAGGTGCTCTGGATCGGCCGGATCGGAGGGCGATCCGAGCTCCTCGCGGAAGAGGAAGGACGGCGACTGGAGCAAGGTCGCGATGCCGAACTCGAGGCCGTCGTAGAAGTCTCCGAGCGTCTCGCCTGCGTGCGCGGCGACCTCCGTCACCTCGGCGAGCTCTTCGGCGGTGAGGTCACGACGGAACAGCGAGCGACCGATCGGCCCGAGCGACGTGGAGGCGCAGGCCGTGTCGCGCGGTGCCACTGGCGCGCACGTCACGAGGGCCTCGCGGACACCGGGCTCCATCACCTGCTCCGCGATGTCGTAGGCGGCGGACTCGTACTGCTCGACGCCACGCGGCGAGATCGTCGTGACCGTGGTGCCGGAGGCGAGGAGGCCCTCGACAGGCGTGTCCGGCTCGAGGTTGGCCAGGCGGGGCAGCACGATCGCGTCGCCGAAGGTCGCGCGCACGCTGGCGAGGTACTGCGAGCGCGTGAGGCGACGCAGGCCCGAGGGCGCAGGCTCGAACGTGCGCGGCGTGAGCTCGCCCGGCTGCGGCGGATAGAAGGGCTCTTCAGCGCCGAGGCACGCTCCGAGACACCCCGAGAGAGCGAGCAGCGAGACGAGCGTGGTTCGAGCTTCGGTTCGCAGGCGTCTCACGGCGTCACCACGGTGTGTGGGTGGAAGGTCGCGAGCGGCACGTCGACCGATCCATCGAGGAGGCCGCGCGCGGTGGCGTCGTCGTCCTCGAGGAGGTGCACGCGGGCGAAGGCGAGCGCGTAGGTCCACGTGATGCGGCTCGCCTCGTCGGCGTCGATCGTCTCGCACGCGAGCGTGGGCACCGCGAAGCTGTTGTGGCAGGCGCCCTCGACCTCGATCCAGTCGAGCTGGACGGGCGGTGAGACCTGCGCCTGCTGCCCAGCGCCATCGACGCCATCGGCGCTGCCGGTCATCGAGAGCATCGGCACCGTCACGCTGGTGTGCCCCGTGTCGCCGAAGAAGCTCTCGTCGATGTCGCCCGCGATCGGCATCGCGGCGACGATGCGAGGATCGGCCACACCCTCACCGAACACGGCGAGCTCCGCTTCGGTGCAGCGACCCTCGGGCATGCACGACGCGCGGATGCGATCGACGTCGAACGTGGCGCCCACGCTCGCCCACACCGTGTGCACACCGAAGCTGTGGCCTGCCAGGACGAAGCGATCCGTCACCGTGCGCGAGAGCGGGTCGTCGGTCGAGAGCGCGGCGATCGAGCTCACCGCCTCGGTCACGTCGAGCGAGCGCTCGTAGTAGTGCGCGAGCGGCCGTGGGTCTTCGAAGTCGGTCAGCGTGCTCCCGACGTGCTCGGGCATGACGACCACCCAGCCGTGCGACGCGAGCGCGTCGAGCATCGGCCAGCTCGCGCCCGGAAAGCCGCGCCAGCCGTGCGAGTGCACGAAGAGCGGGTAGCCGTCGGGGTGGACGGGATCGGCCGGGCGCGCCTCCGAGATCGCGACGTCGTCCGGGAACAGGCTCGCGTAGCGAGGATGCATCCCCTCGACGTCGAGGGTCGGATACCAGACGTGCACGGTGATCTCCCGCGCCACCGTCTGCCCGCGCGGGACGTACGAGAGCGGCGTCACGCGATAGCCCACGTGGAACGGGCCGAGCTCGGTGACCGACCAGTCGAGCGGATCGCCCGTCGGAGGCTCGAGCTGCGCATCGGGCCGGGGCCCAGCATCGGGCGTGAACGCATCCACCTCCGCGAGGTGAGCATCGGGATCCAGCGAAGCGTCCGCGCCGTCCGCGAACGCATCCGGCACATCGGCGCTCGGACCGCACGCGCTCAGCGCGACTGACAGGGCCGCGGCGCCGAGGGGAGCGAGGAGTCGAGACGATGTCTGCACGGACAACGATCTCACGTCGGGCGATCGAGCGCGTCAAGGGTCTCGTGTGGAGGGCGAGAGCGCGCTCACGCGCGTCCTACGGCGGGGGCGCGTGCTATCGAGGCGCCGTGCGACCGCTTCCGCTCGCGTGCTGGGTGCTGATCTGGACCGTGCTGGCGGCGCCGTGCGTGGCGAGCGCCGAGGTCGTCATCGAGCCACCGCGGCCTTGCCGGGGAACGACGCCTGCGGGGGTGCGCGTATGCGCCGGCCTCGATGCAGCCGAGCGGGGACAGTGGGCCGAGGCCGAGGCGATGCTCGAGAGCGCTCTTGTGCTCGAGGACCCGATCCTCGAGCTCCACGCGGACGAGATCCGCGCGGCGCTCGAAGACGCGCGCGCCCACCTCGGCTCGCTCGAGGTCCGCTGCGCGCCGCACGGCGCGACGATCGTGATCGACGGCCTCGAGCGTGGTCTCGATCCGCTCGATCGCCCGCTACGCTTGGCGATCGGGAGCCACGTGGTGCAGTGCACGGCGCCCGATCACGAGCCCGTGGAGCAGACCCTCGAGGTCACCGCGGGCGCCTTGTCGACGGCCACGCTGACGCTCGTCGCCCACGATCACCGCCCGATCCTCGAGCGCGTGGGATCGCCGGGCGAGTCGCAGCGCATCGTGGGCATCGTCGCGCTCTCGCTCGGCGGCGCGACGCTCGCCGTGGGCCTCGGGACCTTGTTCGCAGGGCTCGACGCGACGGGCGCTGATCGCGAGCCGTTCTTCGACGTCGCGCGCGGCACGCTCATCGCGGGCGGCGTCCTCGTCGTCGCGGGCATCGTGCTGGTCCTGACCGCGGAGTAGCGAAGGGGCCTCTACGCACGGGCGCGCTTGCGGCCGCGCGCTCGTTCCTCGTCGAGCTCGAGCAGGTACTCGTCGAAGTCGACCTGCATGGTGTGGCGCGCGCTCGGGACGTAGCGCTCGAACATCGCGGCGCGCTCGCGCTCCATGTCCTTCGCGATCTCGCGCGGTGAGGGCAGCGCGTACTCCCCGCGCAGGTGCTCCGCGATCCACTCGGACTGCGCGTCCGCGAGCGGCATCACGGCGCCGAGCGGCTGGAGCAGGCCCACGAAGAAGAGGCCGGGGATGTCGGGATGGAACACGCGTCGGAAGAGCGGCAGATCGTTGTCCTTCGCGCTCACGAAGCCCGGCTCGAAGAAGGGGAACGTCACCTTGTAGCCAGTGGCGTAGACGAGGACGTCGGCCCTCTCCTCGGTGCCGTCGACGAAGCGGATGCGATCACCCGACAGCTCCGCGATGTTCGGTCGGTAGGTGATTGCCCCGTGGGTCATGCGGTCGAGGATGCGACCGCTGATCGTCGGATGCGCCGAGCCGAAGCGGTGATCCGGCATGGGAAGCCCGTAGCGCGTGAGGTCGCCCACCATCGCCGCGAGCATCGCCTCGCCGATGCGGCGCCTGATGCGGAACGGAACACGCGGGTCGACGAAGATCGTGTCGAGTGGCCGACCGAACATGTACTTCGGCACGATCCACGCGCCGCGACGCGAGCAGATCACCACGCGCTCGGCGACGTAGGAAGCCTCCACCGCGATGTCCATGGCGCTGTTGCCCATGCCCAGCACCACGACGCGCTTGCCGGTGAACACGTCGGGGGTGTCGTACGCGTGCGCGTGCATGACGACGCCATCGAAGCGGCCGGGGAACGGGGGATCGGGAAAGCGCGGATCCCAGTGGTGACCGTTGGCGACGATCACCGCCTCGTAGGTGCGCGTCTCGAGGCGCGGAGACGCTGCGTAGCAATCGAGCGCCACCGTCACCTCGAAGCGACCGTCGTCGCGACGCGCGACCCGGCGCACCTCGCTCTCGAACGTGATCCGCCGGCGCACGTCGAAATGATCGACGTAGGCCTCGAAGTAGCGCGCGATCTGGGCGTGGCTGGGAAAGTCGGGGTAGTCGCGCGGCATCGGGAAGTCGTGGAACTGCATGCGCTCGCGCGACGTGTTGATGTGCAGCCAGCGGTAGCAGGCGCTCATCCCGTTCTTGTTGCGGTAGACCCAGTTGCCGCCGACGCGGTCGCTCTTCTCGAAGCAGTCGAACGGCAGGCCGCGCTGCGAGAGCACCTTGGCGGCCGCGATGCCGGAGCTGCCGGCGCCCACGATGCACGTCTTGGGGAGCGACACGCGGCGAGCGTAGCGTGCGAACGCACGCACCGGCGCGAAGTCTCGAGGCGTCTCGATGCTTGAGCGTCGAGCGGCGAGTCGCATAGGCTCGCGTCCCTGGAGGATCCATGACGCTGACCGCTCGCTCGATCTCGATGCTCACCGTGGCCGGACTCTCGCTCGCGCTCGCTGCCTGTGGCGGTGGCGGCGGATCGAGCGGAGGTGGCGGCGAGGGCGGCGGTGGCGGCGGCTCGAGCGGCGGGGAGACCTCGTACGCGGGACCGATCGGATCCACCGACATCGCACTGGGTCAGCAGCGCTACGACTCGCGCTGCGGCAACGCCTGCCACAACTCGGGCGGCGGGCCTGCGCTCGCGAACATCGGCTGGACGGCAGAGCGCACGCGCCGCCAGATCCGCGAGGGATCGAGCGGCATGGCGGCCATCGGCCCGTCGCGCCTGTCGAACGAGGACATGGAGGCGGTGCTCGCCTACCTCGCGTCGATCGGCGCCGTGGTGGACGAGGGCGGAACCGCGCCGCAGCCCGCCGCCACCGAGTGAGCTCAGCGGGCGCGGCGACGCACGCCCATCATGCTCGTCTCGTCGTGATCGAGGCCGCCGAGCACGTCGTCACCCTCGCCGAAGTCGAGGCCGTCGTCGTGGTGCGCGGTCGTCTCCACGCGTGACTCGGTACGGACGCGATCCGGGCGCGAGCGAGCGGGACGCGAAGGCGTCTCTACCAGCTCCTGCGGCGCAGCCTCTGGCGCAGCCGTGGTGGTGACGATGGGCGCCGGCGCGGCGGGCGCGGTCACGGGGACCTCGACGATCACTCGACGCTCCACCTCAACCACCCGCGGCGCGGTCTGCGCCTGCATGACGACGATCCCAGCGAGCGCGGCCGCCACGACGCTCGAGAGCCCGAACGCGAGCGGCCAAGCGCGCGAAGACGAGCGAGCGACGGGCGTGCGTGCCGACTCGATCACGTTGCGGTGCATCTGCTCCCGCTCCTGCGCGACGCGCGCGAGCTCGGCACGCATGGCCGTCATGCGGGCGTCCTGGGCGACCTCGGCCTCGACGCGGAGGCGCGCCTCGGCCTCCGCGACCGCGCGGGTCTTGGCCTCGCGCTCCTTCGCCTGACGCT
>JAFLCL010000060.1 GCA_017303575.1 Deltaproteobacteria bacterium | reverse complement strand
GCCGAGACGAGGCCGCTCGCGCTGACGACGCGCGTGGGACGTGCCGCCGCGCGCGAGCTCGTGTCGATCACGTGGACGCCCGAGGCCTGGGCGGAACAGGGCTTCCCGTATGCCGATCCGTCGCGTCACGTCGTCGACGAGCGCGAGCTCGAGCACCTCACCGAGGTCGTGCACGACGGCCTCGAAGAGGTGCTCGGCGCAGGCTTCGACGCGCCCGCCGCGCACTGATCGATCACCGATAGAACGCGGCCGGGTCGCTCGCGGGAAACGACTCCCACGAGGCCTCTTCGACGGCGTCGCGCGTGCCGTTGCCGAAGCGCTTGGTCTCGTCGTCGCGCTCGGGCTCCACCACCGACACGGGCACAGCGGTCGCCGCCGCGCTGATCCGCTTGCTGACCTTGCTGGTCTTGCGCGTGGTGGTGGGCTTGCTGAGCTTGCGCGACCTGCGCGCCTTCTTGGGCGCCTCCGCGCGTGCGGTGCGCTCCACGATCGCCGCTGCGATCATGGGCACGGCGGCCTCGGCCAGGCGCGCGCCGATCGTCGCGGCGGCGCCGAGCATCATGCGACCTGCCGCCTCGCGCACGAGCGAGCGCGCGACGAGCGAGAACGTGGACTGACGACGACGCGGACGACGCGCGCGACGTGTGACCGCGACCACGAGCAGCGTCACGCCGACCGCGACGCCCACGCCGATGGCGATCCGCTTGGGGGTCAGCTCGGTCGTGACGGACTCCACGGCGTCGACGACGCGCTCGGAGCGGCGCTTGAGCTCGGCGAGCGCGCCGGTGAGCTCTCGCTCGGCGTGCGTCGCGGCGAGCGACTGCTCCATCTCGGTCCACGACGGCGCGTCGGAGGGTGGCAGGTCCATCGCGGCGCTCTGCACGGGCGCGATGTGCACCGGGATGATCTCGCTCTCGTCCGGACGCGACGAGGACTGGGTGGGATCGAGCTGGGTCGTCATCGAAGGCTCTCCGACACGCGCGTGAGACGTCGCTCGAGTCGCGCGCGCGACTTCTCGAGGAGAGAACGAGGCACCTTGCGGCGGGCCGCATAGAGCGCGAGGCCGCCACCGATGGCGAGGATCGCGGCCGCGATGGCGAGGCCGAGCGCGCCCACCCCCAGCGCGAGCGCCAGCGCCACACCTGCCCACGAGGCGCACACCGCGAAGCAGGACGCGCCGAGGAGACCGAGCACGATCGTGACGCGGATCTCTCGGGCATCCTGCTCGAGCTCGGCGAGCGCGAGCGTGGCTTCGTGTGTCGCGAGGTCGCGCGCACCCCCGATCGCACGCTCGACCAGCTCACCGACCGATGCTTCTTCGTCGGCGTGTCGTCGTGCGCGCTCTCGATCGATCAGCTTCGTGGGGGTCGCCATCGCGTCGTCTTCGCTCCTCTCTCGCGCCCTGCGTTGCGTGTCTCGTGCCATCACCCGCGATCACCCGCGCGCCATCGCACGGCACGCGCGACGAAGGGTGACGCCCGCTCCGCATCGAGGCGGAACGGGCGTCGGTGAAGCGACGTGTCGATGGTCAGGCGTGCGCTTGCGTGCGCTTGGCGTGACCGTTGGTCGAGCGACCGTGGGTCGCCTTGCCGTTCATCGAGGCGGTGCTGGTGTGCGTGAGCGCGCTGATCTGTTCACGCGCCCCCGACACGGCCTGCTCCACGTTCTCGGTGACCTTCTTCACGTCGCGCGAGACGCGCTTGGCTTGCCGACGGACACGGCTGCGCATCTCCTTGCCGTCGGTGGGGGCGAGGAGGAGCGCGGCGCCGGCGCCCACGAGGGCTCCGAAGGCGATGGCGCCTCCGTACGCGAGCACGGTGCCGAGCATGCTCGACTGGCGCTGCAGGCCCAGTCGCGAGAGCGCGCTGTCGGGCGCGAGGCGCACGACCTCTTGGATGCGTGCGTCGTTGTCGCGTGCGTTCCGCATGCGTGTGGCGAAGTCGATGATCTGCTGCCTGTCCATGTGATTCTCCTCTGAACGTTTGGGATCGCGCTGGCGCGATCGGTCACTGGGTACGGTCCGCCTCGATCGCGGCCCGTCGCGCGCGATCCCGCGCTCTCTCGGCCTGACGATCGGCCTCGTCGGCGGCCTCTCGCGTGGCCTCGGCCATCGCCTCCGCGCGCTGGCGCTCGATGTCTGCTGCCTCCGCGCTCACCCGATCGCCGGCGTGATCGAGCTCGCGGCCCAGATCGTCGCCCACGTTCTCGAGATCCTCGCCCACGTGATCGACGCCCGCGCTGAGCTCTTCGCCCGTCTCCTCGAAGCTCTCGCCTGCGGCGCGGACGTTGTCTCGCAGGTCACGGCCTGCCGAGCTCGCGGCGCGATCCGCGCTCGACATCGTCTCTTCGCTGCAGCCGAGCGCCATCACGCCCGAGAGCGCGACGAGCAGGGTGACCGTGGTGATTCGCGTCGTCATGACGAGCTCCTTTCGAGGCGCGATCGGCTCGATCACGCGTGCGCGCGACGGACCGAGAAGCCCGCGATCGCCATCACGATCAGCGCGCCGAGCACGCTGCCCACGAGCCCCGCGGGATGGAACGCGAGGATGGGCATGTGGAAGAGGAGGTTGCCGAGGAGGCCACCCATGAACGAGCCCAGCACGCCCAGCCCAGTGGTCGCGACGATGCTCATGGGCTGCGGGCCCGGGTAGATCGCACGTGCGAGGCCCCCCACGAGGAAGCCGAAGATCAGCCAGGTGAAGATCATGACGAGGATCATCGAGAGCTCCTTGGCGTGGGAGCCGCCGGCTCCCGGGTCGTGAGGGGTGAGCTCGGTCGTCGAGCTCGTGACCCTGGTTTGCAGTGGTCGTGCCGAGGCTGTTCTCGAGGCCGTCGAGCGTGATCACCCGCAGTTCGTCGTGCGCTGATCGTGGCGATCGCGAGACGCCTGGGGCGCATCGCCGCGCGCACGCGGATCGGGCCCTGCCCGATGGCCTCGTCCTTGCGAAGCGACTCGGTGCGCCCGCGATCTGGTTCGGGCGCAGAAAGAGATCACGCCATGTTGTTCACCATCCTCATCGTCCTCCTCGTGCTCGCGCTCGTCGGCGGTGGCTGGGGCCACTCTCGCTTCGGCTACGCGGGTTGGTCGCCTGCCGGCATCCTCCTCGTGGTGCTCCTCGTGATGCTGTTCGTCGGCCCGCGCCCTTGGTGATCACGCGAGCGGCTCCACGCTCGACGAACGCAAGCGAACGCGCCGCACTCGACTCGAGTGACGGCGCGATTCGTTTCCGTCGGTGCTGGCGTGGCGTGTGCGCTCGCCTGTGATCGTTCAGCGCCCCACGAGCACCGGCACGTGCGTCGGCAGGGTGATGTCGACACGATCGAGATCCTCGTTCGCCGGCCCGTTCACCACACGGCCTTCGCGATCGAAGCGCGCGCCGTGACAGGGGCAGTCCCACGTCTTCTCCGCCGCGTTCCAGTGCACGACGCCGCCGAGGTGCTTGCAGCTCGCCGAGAAGCGATGACAGCGCCCGAGCTGGTCGCGGTAGACGGCGAGCCGTCGACCGCTCACGAGCATCGTCGCGCCTTCGCCCTCGGGGATCTCGTCCTCGCTCGACACGTCGCCGGGGCGCACCCAGTCGGCGTAGTGCTTCGCCGTCACCCACGACTCCTTGGCGTAACGCGCGAGCGCGCCGAGCGTGATGCGGCGCGGATCGTAGAGCGACTCGCACGGGTGCGAGCGACCGTGGATCAGCGCCGTGATCATGCTCGCTGCGATCGCTGCGTGCGTGAGGCCGTGGCCCGAGTCGCCCGTGGCGATGTAGACGTTCTTCGCGTCTGCGGGGTTGCGACCGATGAAGCTCAGCCCGTCGACGGGCTCCATGATCTGCCCCGACCATCGATCCACGCGCGCAGTCGCCATGGGGAAGCGCACGCGAGCCCAGGCCTCGAGCTCGTCCCAGCGGTGCTCGGGATGGATCTCGTCGCCCGTGCGGTGATCGGCGCCGCCCACGAGGAGCACGTCCTGATCGCGCAGCGTCTCGTACCGCGCGACGCGCACGTAGTGGTACGGGTTGGCCGTGTCCCAGTGGAGCGCGAGCGGCACCGAGCCGCGCGGCACGGCGAGCGCGACCACGTAGGAGCGATAGGCGGCCTGCTTGGTGTGCACCACCACGACGTCGTTGACCGGCGTGTTGGTCGCGATGACGAGCGCCGAGGCCGTGATCTCGCTGCCGCTCGCGGTGGTCACGCGCACAGGCTCGCCACCCTCGAACTTGGTCACGTGGGTCTGCGTGTAGATGCGACCGCCCAGGCGCTCGATCGCGCGCACGAGGCCGGCGAGGTAGCGACGCGGGTGGAACTGCGCCTGGTGCGGAAAGCGCAGGCACGGGCCCGCGCCGATCGCCGGACCGGCGCTCGTGTCGAGCCACTCCACGCGCAGGCCCGCACGTTCGGCCGCGTGCATCTCCTCGCGGAGCGACTCCACGTCCTGCCCCGGGGCGAGGTGGAGAAAGCCCTCCACACGCACGAAGTCGCACGCGATGTCCTCGCGCGCCTGCACGTCGCCGATGTGATCGATCGCGCGGGCGTGGCTCTCGGCCGCGAGCCGCGCGCCCTTGGCGCCGTGCATGCGCTCGAGCGCGACGTAGCCCTCGTCGAGCACGTTCGAGAGGTGCGCGCTCGTGCGCGACGTGTCGCCGCATCCCACGGCGCCCTGCTCGAGCACGACCACCGAGCGGCCCAGCCGCGCGAGCGCGTGCGCGACGCTGAGGCCCGTCATGCCGGCACCCACCACGCACACATCGGCGCTCACCTGTGGCGGGAGCGCGCCCGCGCGCGTGGGGATCTCGCCCTCCATCCACAGGGGCAGGGTCACTCCGTTCTCACGCCCCTGGTCGTGTCGTCGCTCGGTCATGAGGCCTCCTCGTCGGTCCAGACGCGGGCACATCGCATGGCACGTGCCACGCAGCGCAGGTGGTGCACCACGCCACGCGCACCACCGACGAGGCGCGGGGCACGTCGCTTGCGACACCCCCGCGCTCGACCACGCCCTTCGTGGTCTCACGGAGGAACGCTCATGGACATCCAGACCTACGGCAAGGATCTCGTCGACATCTTCGCGCAGCGCTCGCTCGAGGCGCTCCGCAACGCACGCATGGAGGACGTCCGCGAGATCGTGAGCGGACGCGTGTTCCGCGCGCAGCGCACGTTCTCGATGGGCACCGCGCTCGGTGCGCTCGCCGTGGGCGTCGCGATCGGCGCCGGCATCACAGCGCTCGTCACGCCCACCAGCGGGCCCGAGCTCCGCAAGCGTGTCGCACGCTCGACGAAGAACGCAGGCCAGCGCCTCTCGTCGATGGGCACGCGCGTGGTGAGCGAGATGAAGAGCGCCGGTCGCGCGATCGAAGAGACGGTGGAGCGCACCGTCGATCTCGCGAGCACGACGCTCGACGCCGCGCCGATGCCGGCCAAGCGTCGCGCGAAGGCCACCAAGCGCCTCGCGAAGAAGAGCGCCGTGAAGCGTCCTGCGGCTGGTCACCCGCATCTGAACCGGGCGAGCGGCCACGCCAAGCGTGTCACGCGACAAGTCCACGCCTGAGCGCCCGAGGGCGCGACGGCATCGCTCTGGAGGCGCCCGTGTCGAGCATCATGATCCTGCGCCGCCCGCTTCGTCGCTCGCGCTCCCCGCGCCTGCGCATGCCGACGATCCCGCCGCGATGGCAGGGCTCGTACCGACGCGACGATCACACGCGCGTGCCGGGCGAGCCTCTGGCGCCCGAGACGCGTCGCCTCAGCCTCGAGCTCCTCGTCTCGGCGTATCGTCGCCTCAGCGCCGACAACGGCGATGGGCTCGCGGCGAGCCTCGCGTTCGGTGCAGTGCTGTCACTGGCGCCGCTCTTCCTCGTCGTGCTCGCGGTCGCGAGCTTGGTGCTCGACGAAGGTGAGGCGCGCGGCCACCTCGTGAGCCTCGTGCGCGACATGCTCGGCTCGCGTGCGGTGCCGATGCTCGAACGATGGATCGACGATGCGCGTGCGTGGAGCGCAGGCGCGACCGTGCTCGGCGTGGTGCTCTTCGTCCTCGGATCGTCACGCCTCGTCGGCTTCGTCGACGCCGCGTTCCAGACGATCTTCGACGCGCCTCCGCTTCCGCCCGAGGGCTTCGTTCAGGCGGCGCGTCGCTTCCTGAAGACGCAGCTGCGCTCGGTGTTGGTCACCCTCGGCGCAGGCGCGCTCATGGTCCTGTCGATCCTCGTTCGCGTGATGGGCGGGTGGTTCGTGGAGGCGGGCGCCTCGCCCGCGCTCCACTCCCTCTGGCCGCTGATCCGCGAGCTCGGCTCGTTCACCGTGTGGACGTGCGCGCTCCTCTTCATCTACCGCGTGCTTCCACCCGTCCGCCTCGAGCGCGGCGACGTCTGGGTGGGCGCGCTCGTGTCCGCGACGCTGGTGTCGGTGACCCTCCTGGTGCTCCGCACCGCAGCCATGCACCTCGACTTCGGCGCGGCCTACGGCGCGGCAGGCGCGCTCGTCGGCACCGTCCTCACGCTCTACGTCGTGAGCCAGCTCTTCCTCTTCGGCGCGGAGATCACCGCCGAGCTCGCGGCGCGCCGTGGCCTTCCCGTGCGCGCCGCCGCCGACGGCGCCCCCGCGCGCGTGTGCTTGCCCAAGCCCGAACGAGATCTCTCGGCGACGCGAGTCGCCTGAGTCGGTCCTACCGAGTCGTCGGAAACCCGAAACGGAGGAATGAGCCATGACCGAACAGCGACACGAGAAGAGTCACATGCCGGCGCGCGACTACGATCGCGATCGGTACGGCTACGATCACCCTGCCGGCTCGCCGAAGCGCCACGGACACAGCCGCTTCGCCGATCGGGAGCGCGACTCCTGGCAGGGCGCGAGCCCGACGTACGATCCCAAGCGAGCAGACGGGCTGCCCTCACGCACGTTCCACGCGCTGCCCACGCACGACGCGTTCGACGGCCGCGACGGATGGCAGCGCCTGCACGATCGGGACGATGCGGTGCTCGACGGCAGCGACCACGACACGCGCATCCAGGGCGATGCACCCACGATCGCGGTGGGCTCGCAGCACGCACGACTCGTGAAGGAAGGGGCGTGCCCCGACGAGCTCCTCTGCAACCAGATCTGCGCGCTCCTCGCCGAGGACGCGTACGACTGGACCGAGGTCGAGGTGCACGTCGCGGCGTGCGACGCGACGCTCACCGGCACCGTCCCCACGCGTGAGATGAAGTACGAGGCCGAGCGCGTCGCCGAGTCCGTGCGAGGCGTGCGCGAGGTCGTGAACCAGATCCGCGTTCGCTACGAGGCGCGCGGCTGAAGCGCGATGCGCGGTACGGGCATTGCGATGCGTGAGGCATGACCCCCGCCCTCACCCTCTTCACGGCGCTCACCCTGACCCTGACGGCGCTCGTCACGCTCTACGCGGCGAGCGTTCGTCACGTGGTGAAGCACGCGAGCCCGTTCCCCCGCGCCGCGATCGTGCCGGTGCTGACGCCGATCCACACGTGGCGCCTCGGCGCGCGGGCGCTGACGATCGCGACGGTCTCCTGTGCGGGGCTGTACGTCGTCCTGTGGATCGCCGCGAGCTCACGGGGGATGTCGTGATGCGCAAACTCGGGATCGCGTGCCTCGCCTGTGGCGCGCTGGTGATCACAGCGACGTTGAGCGCGATGCTCCACCTCTCGACGGGCCTCGGTCACGCGGCGGCCGCCGACATGATGGGCATGCTCCTCTCGAGCCGCGTGCGTGGCACGGCGACCATCGACGAGGTCACGCACCTCGGCTTCGACATGGAGATGCGGGGCTTCCGCGTCGTGTCGCCGCAGGGCGACACGGTCATCTCCGTCGATCGCATGTCGACGACCTTTCATCCCTGGGACTCGATCGCGCGGCGCGCGATCGTCCTCTATCCGTGTGAGCTCGAGGGCGGAGGCATGCGCATCGCGCGCGGTCCGAACGACCAGATCGACCTCGTCTACGCGATGGAGGTCCCCGACGATCGCTTCATGCCCGACGTGCAGATCCGCGACATCCGACTGCTCCACCAGACCATGACCTTCGCGCTGCCCGGTGTGCCCGGTGAGGTGCAGATGGCCAACGTCTACGGCCTCGCCGACATGACCCTCGGACACCAGTTCGCGTGCCGCATGGATCAGGTGAACGGCTACGTGAACATCCCGATCGTGCACATCGGCTTCAACCGCCTGAACGGCCGCATCCGCAGCGATGACGCGACGCCGCTCGTGGTGCGCATGGCGCTCGACCTCGAGGTCGCCGATCCGACGATGGAGATCCGCTACCGCGCGCCCGGCGCGGTGGGACGCGAGGGCAGCGGCTCGCTGTCGATCGAGCTCGGGGCCGACGTGCCCGACGAGCGTCACTTCGCGACCCGCCGTCCCGTCGCCGACGCGCGGTGAGTGGCACATCGCTCGCTATTCGGTCCGCTCACCATGACGCGATGGCAGCGACTCCGGACCTTCCTCTGGTCCACCAAGGCCAAGGTCCTCCTCGGCATCCTCGGTGTGCTCGTGCTCGCGCGGCTCGCGCTGCCGTGGGTGCTCAAGACGGTGATCAACGATCGCCTCGCGCAGATGGACGGCTACACGGGCCGCGTGCTCGACGTGGACGTCTCGCTCCTCCGTGGCGCGTACACGCTCGACGACCTCCGCATCGAGCGCATCGATCGCGACGTGCCCGTTCCGTTCGTCGAGGCGGAGTCGATCGACATCTCGCTCGAGTGGCTCGCGCTGCTCCAAGGAAAGGTCGTGGCAGAGCTCGTCGTCGAGCACCCGGTGCTCAACTTCGTGAACGGACGCGGTGGGCAGACCGGTGAGGGCAACGACTGGCGTCAGACCGTGGACGACCTCGTGCCGATCACCATCAACCACCTCGCGATCCACGACGGCGAGGTGCACTACCGAGACTTCGGATCGAGACCGAGCGTCGACGTCGTCGCCGCGAACCTCGAGGTCGAGGCCACGGGCCTCAGCACGCACTACGAAGAAGGCAGCGAACGTCTCCCCGCGCACGTCGAGGTGACGAGCCGCGTCCAGCGCAGTGGCCAGCTGCGCGCCGCGATCGACCTCGATCCGTGGGACGAGCGGCCCACGTTCGATCTCGCCCTCTCGCTCGAGCACCTCCGCGCGCGAGAGCTCAACCGCTTCCTCCGCGCGTACGCGTGGGTCGATGCGGAGCAGGGCGAGTTCTATTGCTACAGCGAGATCTCCTCGCGGCGCGGCGCGTTCCGCGGCTACGTGAAGCCGATGGTGGAGCACCTCTCGCTCTTCCGCTGGGGCGAGGACGACGACGTCTTCCACCAGATCGCCGATCTGTTCGTGCAGCTCGTCGTGGACCTGTTCGAGAACCACGGCACCGATCGCTTCGCCACGCGCGTGAACGTGTCGGGCACCATCGATCAGCCCGGCGTGAACGGCTTCGAGGCCGTGGTGGGCGTCCTCCGCAACACGTTCATCGAGGCCTTCGAGCACGGCCTCGAGCGTGGGCCCTCGCACTGGCATCGCGATCGGTCGCGATCGCCCGTGAACTGATCACCCTCGACGACGAAAGCAGGACCTCATGGCACGGCGCGCAGAAGAGAAGAGCGGAGAGACCACGACGTTGCTCGCGACGCTGGGGCGTCTGGGCTTGTTCTCCGCGCTGTCGGCGATCGTCGCGGCGGCCGGTGGTCGCGTGACCACCAAGCCGAAGAACAAGGCGTGGTACCGGGCTGCGAAGAAGTCCTCGCTCACGCCGCCCGACGCCGCGTTCGGCGCCGTGTGGCCGGCCCTCTACTCGCTCGGCGCGTGGTCGGCCTCGCGCGTGGCGGGAGCGCGTCGGTCTCCCGATCGCGACAAGGCGCTCGCGCTCTTCGGCGCGCAGCTGGCGTGCAACGCCGCGTGGAGCCCCACGTTCTTCGGCGCGCATCGACCTCGCCTCGCGCTCGCGATCCTGCTCGGCAACGTCGCCGCGCTCGGTGCGTACGCGTACTACGCGCGGCGTGTCGATGGCCTCGCGGCCGCGGCGGTGGTCCCGAACCTCGCGTGGCTCGGCTACGCCGGCTACCTCAACGCGACGTTCATCACCAAGAACGCGCACGGCCCGATGCGCGCGCTCACGGCGGGCTGACCGATGGCGCGTCGGTCCTCGCCGCGTCCGCGCACGCTCGTCGACTACGACGCCAAGCGCGACTTCGCGGTCACGAGCGAGCCGCGCGGTGCTCGTGCGCGCAGGGTTTCGAAGGGCTCGCTCTCCTTCGTGGTGCAGAAGCACGACGCGACGCGCCTCCACTACGACTTCCGCCTCGAGCACGAGGGCGTGCTCTGGAGCTGGGCCGTGCCCAAGGGCCCGAGCCTCGATCCCTCGGTGCGACGACTCGCCGCGCGCACCGAGGATCACCCGCTCGAGTACGCGAGCTTCGAGGGCGTGATCCCTCACGGCGAGTACGGAGGCGGGCCCGTCATCGTGTGGGATCGCGGGACCTGGACACCGGAGGGCGATCCGAGCGCGGGCATGGAGAAAGGGCACCTGCGCTTCACGCTGGAGGGCGAGAAGCTGAGGGGCGCGTTTCATCTCGTGCGCACCAAGGCCGCGCAGGGCACCAAGGAGAGCTGGCTCCTCTTCAAGTCCAAGGACGAGCACGCACGCGCAGGCACCGAGATCGTCGACGAGCAGCCTGAGAGTGTGTCGAGCGGCCGCACGATCGAGTCTCTCACGCAGGGCTCACCACCAAGCGAGAGCCCCTCGAAGAAGAGCCCCTCGAAGAAGAGCGCTACGAAGAAGAGCGCCTCGAAGAAGAGCGCCTCGAAGAAGAGCGCCTCGAAGAGATCCGTCACCCGCGACGCGCCCACCGCACGCACGAGCGGCGCGAGCGACGACGCCGAGGCGACGCGCGCGCACACGATCGCGGACGCGCTCTCCGCGATGTCGCTCGGCTTCTCGATCACGAGCCCCGACAAGGTCCTCTATCCCGACGACGGCGTGACCAAGGCCGACGTGATGGGCTACCTCGCGTGGATCGCGCCGCGCATGCTGCCCTTCGTGAAGGGGCGGCCGCTGATGCTCGCGCGCTGTCCCGACGGCCTCGCGGGACAGTGCTTCTACCAGAAGCACGCGGGCACCGGCGTGCCCGAGCCCATCCGCAGCGTGGCCATCCCGGAGAAGACGAAGCGCGGCGCGACGCTTGTCATCGACGACGTCGCGGGCCTCGTCGCGCTCGGGCAGATCGGTGCGCTCGAGATCCACACCTGGATGTGCGATGCCGCGCGACCGGAGGCGCCGAACCTCCTCACGCTCGACCTCGATCCCGACGCGTCGGTCGCGTTCGATCAGGTGATCGAGACGGCGCTCGCGCTGCGCCGGATCCTCGAGGATCTCGGCCTCCGCGCGTTCGTGAAGACCACGGGCGGCAAGGGCCTCCACGTCGTCGCGCCCGTGGCAGAGGGCCACGACTGGGACACGCACGAGACCGCAGCGCAGGCGATCGTCACGCACCTCGCGCGACGAGCCCCCGCTCGCTACCTGACCGTCGCGAGCAAGGCCCAGCGACGCGGCAAGATCTTCCTCGACTGGCTGCGCAACCTCCGCGGATCGACGGCCGTGGCGCCCTACTCCCTGCGATCGCGACCACGCGCGCCGATCGCGATGCCCATCACGTGGGACGAGCTCGAGCGAGGGATCGATCCGAGCGCGTACACGCTCGAGCGCTTCGTGGCCGCAGGTCTGCCTGCGCGCGATCCCTGGGCGGATTGGCCCGATCGTGCGCCTGCGCTCGATCTGGGTCGGGTGGCGCGCGCCCTGCAAACGAAGGCTGCATGACCACGACGACCGCGAAGCGCGCGACCAAGCGCACGACGAAGAAGTCCACCAAGCCCGCGACCGCGGCCAAGCCGGCGCGCGCTCGCGCGCACGCCGCGAAGGACACGAGCGACGACGCAGAGAAGCCTTCGCGACGCGCGTTGTGGTCGGGCACGCTGGGCTTCGGTCTCTTGCAGATCCCCGTGAGCGTCCATCCGCTCGAGCGCTCGAAGGAGATCTCGTTCCACCAGCTGGATGGCCGCGACCTCTCCCCCGTCGGCTACAAGCGATACAACAAGACGACGGGCGACGACGTCCCGTACGAAGAGATCGTGCGGGGCTACGAGGTGAGCAAGGGGCAGTACGTCGTGGTGAGCGACGACGAGCTCGAGGCGGCGAACGTCGAGGCCACGCAGTCGATCGACATCATGGACTTCGTCGATCCCTCGGAGATCCACGCCGCGCACTTCGAGAGGCCGTACCTGCTCACGCCCGGCAAGCGCGGTGAGAAGGCGTTCGCCGTCCTGCTCGAGGCGCTCGAGTCCAAGGGACGCGCGGCCATCGCGACGGTGGTCCTGCGTCAGCGTCAGCACCTCGCGGCGGTGCTCGTCGAGGAGGGCGCGCTGGTGCTCGAGATCCTTCGCTTCGCGCACGAGCTGCGGCCGATCGACGCGACGCACGCCAAGGGTCACGCCCTCAAGATCAACGCGCGCGAGCGCGAGATGGCCGAGGCGCTCATCGACGACATGACCGTCGCGTGGGACCCCGACAAGTACCGCGACTCCTACCGCGACGACGTGCTCGCGATGATCGAGCGCAAGACCAAGACGGGCGAGGCGGTGACGGCCACCGAGCCCGAGACGAAGAAGCCCACCACCGACGTCGCGGATCTCACCGAGCTCCTGCGCAAGAGCCTGCGTCGCTCGCGCGACGGCGAAGCGACGGCGAGCAGCAAGCCTGCGCGGAAGAAGGCGGGCTGACCGATGGCGCGCGAGCGGGCCGACGTGCAGCTCGCCCAGCTCGCGCGGGTGCCCCCCGAGGGACCGCGCTGGCTCTACGAGATCAAGTACGACGGCTACCGCGCGCTCGCGCACCGCGAAGGCACGCGCGTGGAGCTCGTGTCGCGCTCGGGCCTCCGCTATGGCGGGCTCGAGGCGATCCGCGAGGCCGTGCGGTCGCTCGGCCCACGTGTGCTCACCCTCGACGGAGAGCTCTGTGCGCTCGACGACGAGGGCCGACCGCGCTTCGAGCTGCTCCAGCGCGCGATCACCCACGAGGACACCTCGATCGTGTACTTCGTGTTCGACGTGCTCGCGATCGACGATCGCGACGTCCGCGCACTGCCGCTCTCGGAGCGCAAGCGCGCGCTCGAGTCGCTCGTGCCCCGGACCGACGGCGGACCGTTGCGTCGTGTGGTCTCACACGTCGGCGATGGCGCGGGCTTCCTCGAAGCGACGCGATCGCTCGGGCTCGAGGGCCTCGTCGCCAAGCGCATCGATCGCCCCTACCGAACGGGACGCAACGACGACTGGCGGAAGGTGAAGACGCACGCGCGACAGGAAGCCGTGGTCGTCGGCTTCACGCCACCCGAGGGCACACGCGTGGGCCTCGGTGCGCTGCTGCTCGGCGTGCACGACAGGAGCGGCGCGCTCCGCTACGCCGGCAAGGTGGGCACCGGCATCGACGACGCGACGCTCGGCGCGCTCGCGCACGCCCTCGAGCCCGTGGTCGTCCCGCGCGCTCCGGTGCTGGACGCGCCCCGCATGCGCGAGGCGCGCTGGGTACGACCGCAGCTCGTGGTGGAGGTTCGCTTCACCGAATGGACGTCGGACGGGCGCATGCGCCATCCGGTGTTCGTCGGCCTGCGCGCCGACAAGGTCCCGAGCGACGTGGTGAAGGAAGTCGCGGACTCCTGAGTCGCGAGGGGTCACACGTGATCGCCCCACCCGTGGCGACGCCGAGGCCACGTGCGCTCCTGCCACGGCCTGCCCCGACTCGCGGATTGCCTGCGGATCACGGCCGATCCGCGTGATCGCGAGGCGTCGCGGCGCGGGCACGCAGGTTGCGAAGTGCCGGGCACACCAGCCGCGAGTCGGCGAAGACGACGACGAACAAGAAGGAAACGACGATGACCAACAAGGCAGTGTTCGGAATCCTGCGCACGCGCAGTGAGGCAGAGGCTCTCGTGGGCGATCTCCACGCCGCAGGCTTCGCGCAGAGCGACATCTCCGTGCTCTTTCCCGACAAGGGCTCGACGCGCGACTTCGCGCATCAGCAGGGCACCAAGGCCCCCGAGGGCGGGCTCATCGGCACGGGTGTCGGCGGCCTCGCCGGCGGCGCGCTCGGCCTGCTCGCGGGCATCGGCGCGATCGCGCTGCCCGGCCTCGGCGCGCTCATCGCGGCCGGTCCCGTGATGGCGGCGCTCGGCGGCGCGGCGGTCGGCGCAGCGGCCGGCGGCATGGTCGGCGCGCTGGTCGGTCTCGGCATCCCCGAGATCCAGGCGAAGATCTACGAGGGCAAGGTCAAGGATGGAAACCTGCTCATCGCCGTGCACACGGAGGACGCGAAGCAGGTCGACGTCGCCAAGCGCATCTTCGAGCAGCACAAGGTCGAGGACGTGTCGACGACGAGCGAAGCGTCCGTGCCGAAGGCGAGCAAGCCCGAGGTCCAGGGCGGCAATTCTCCGCGCATGTGAGCGCGACAACCGACGAACGAGAGAAGACACCATGAAGATCCTTCGCACCCTCTCCGTGCTCACCGCCCTCGCGCTGCCCGTGCTCGCGATCGGCTGCTCGCACGAGCAAGACCAGAGCGACGAGCCGCGCGCCACCCGCACCAGCAGCGGTGGTGAGCGACGTGTCGCCACCCGCGACACCGACCGCGACGGGACCGACGACACAGTCACCGTGCGTGACGGCGACGACGGCTCGCAGCTCACGGCGATGGACCAGTCCGAGAGCGCCGAGGATCTCGAGATCACGCGCCAGATCCGGGCGTCCGTCGTGGGCGATTCGTCGCTCTCGTTCGGTGCACGCAACTGCGTGATCATCACGCGCGGTGGCGTGGTGACGCTCCGCGGCGACGTCACGGGTGACGAGTCCCAGGCGATCGAGCGCCACGCGCAGCAGGCCGCCGGCGTCCTCCGCGTGGACAACAACCTGAACGTCACCGACCAGGCCAGCGCTCGCTGACCTCACCCAGACGACCGGGCTCTGGCCCGATCGACCGCCCGCGATCCCTCTCTCTCACGAGGAGGAATCGCGGGCGTCTTCACGTCCGTCCCTCGGGCGCACGATTGGCACTCTGCATTGCGTCCCTGGAATGGCACGCAGCCTGCGGAGGGCTTCTGTCCATGAGCACTCCCACCAAGCCCACGCCGTCTCAACCGCCCATGCCGCCCGAGCCTCCGACTCCCGGAGATCCGCCGAATCCGACGCATCCGATCGGCGACCCCGACGTGCCCGGAGAGCCACTCCAAGCACCCAGACGAGAGCCCGGACAATCGCCCAGTGAAGAGCCCGAGCGCGATCCCACGCGGCCCGTGAAGCGCCCATCCCGGCCCACGCCGATCGTCCCCGAGACGACCGAGGTGCCGGAGCGTCCCCACGTGCCCGAGCTCGATCCGATGAAGGGCTGAACGCGAGACGCGAAGACGTGCGCCGAGGCGCGTCACAGGTGTCGCACGCTGCCTCGATCCCCTCGAGCACGATCCTGGAGCAGGGTCCTCGATTGCCGTGCGGGTGGTCCTCCGTGAGGCCGATTCCTCGCTCCCGAAGCACGGCACGACACGTGCTCAATCCGTGTCGAACCTCGCATCGCGAAGTAACGAACTCGATCACCAGGAGAATGACGATGAGCAATCAGATGAAGCGCGCGGAAGGCACGGCCAAGGAAGTCGGCGGCAAGATCCAGCAGAAGGTCGGTCAGGTGATCGGCAACGAGAAGATGGAGGCCGAGGGCCGCGTGAACGAGCTGAAGGGCAAGGCGACCAAGGAGTCCGCCAAGGCCGCCGAGCGCGTGAAGGGCACGGCCGAAGAGGTCAAGGGCGCTGTCAAGCGCACCGTCGGCGCTGCGCTCGACAACGAGGAGCTCGAGGCGCGCGGCATGGCGGAGCAGAAGCTCGGCCAGGCGCGTCAGGCCACCAACCGCTGAGCGAGACGATCCCAGTGAGTCGCTGACACGACTCGCGAGCGGTGCGGGGCAGACAGCTCCGCGCCGCGCTTCTAATTGGCGAGCCGGGAAACGACCGATGACCGATCTCTTCGACGCGCTCCGCGAGAGTCATGAAGTCCAGCGCGCGCTCTGTCGGCGCCTCGTGCGACAGCACAGCAACGCAGACCGTACGCGCGTGCTGTCCGAGCTCTGGCGCGAGCTCGAGGCGCACGCCGCCGCCGAGGAGCGCGCGCTCTACGCGACGATCTTGATGGACGACCGCGGGCTCTCCTCCGCGCGTCACGCGCTGCACGAGCACCACGAGATCGAAGAGGCGATCGAGGACGTGCGCGTGAAGAACAAGAGCACCGAGGCCTGGGCTGCCGCCGCGCGCGAGCTCAGCCACCTGGTCCATCACCACCTGCACGAGGAAGAGCACGGCTTCTTCCAAGTGGCAGGGACGATCCTGAGCAAGACGGCGAAGACCAAGCTCGCGGCGAAGTACCGACGCGAGCTCGCGCACATGAAGAAGCAGCTCGCCGAGGAGTGAACGAGCCCTCACTGGACGGAGCGTCGCCGGTTCCGCGCCCCGCGTCGGGATCGGCTACCCTAGGCCCCGTGCCGCTCGTTGCGCTCGCCCCGCCTGGAGGCTCGAACGATCTCGATCGCTACGAGCTCCTCTTCCGCTTCGCCGCGGGCGGCATGGCCGAGGTGTTCGTGGCGCGGCAGCGCGGAGAGGGCGGCTTCCTCCGACCCGTCGCGATCAAGCGCATGCTGCCTGCGCTCGCGGAGGAGCCGAAGTTCGTCGAGATGTTCCTCGACGAGGCGCGCCTCGCTGCGCACGTCACGAGCCCGTACGTCGTCTCGACGCTCGACTGCGGCAAAGACGAAGAGGGCTCGCCCTACATCGTGATGGAGCTCGTGGTCGGCGTGTCGCTCTCGCAGGCGCTCCGCGCCGCGGCCGAGAAGCGCAAGCACGTGCCGCATCCCGTGATCGCGGAGATCCTCGCGCAGACCGCGATCGGCCTCTACGACGCGCACCACGCGCGCACGCCCACGGGGCAAGAGCTGCGCATCGTGCACCGCGACGTCTCGCCGCAGAACGTGCTGCTCGGCGTGGATGGACGCGCGCGCCTGACGGACTTCGGCGTCGCGCGTGCGCTCGAGCGGGTGACGCGCACCGCGACGGGCGAGGTGAAGGGCAAGCTCAGCTACTTCTCGCCCGAGCAGGCGAAGATGGAGCCCCTCGATCAGCGCTCGGACATCTTCGCGCTCGGCATCGTCGCGTGGGAGGCGCTCGCGCTCGAGCGCTTGTTCTCGCGCGAGAGCCCGATGGCCGCGCTCACGGCGATCCTCCACGAGCGGATCGCCGATCCGCGCGAGCACAACCCCGACATCCCGGAGAAGCTCGTCAAGGTCGTGATGCGCGCGCTCGAGCGCGACGTCGACAAGCGCCCCGCCACCGCGCGCGTGTTCGCAGAGGAGCTGCGCGCCGCGGTGGGCACCCCCGCGAACGCGACGACGATCGGCAAGTGGGTCGAAGAGTCCGGCGGGCCGCGCCTCGACACGTTCCGCAAGCGCATCGAGACCTCGTTCCGCGCGCGGCCCCAGAGCGTGAGCGATCCCGCGGTGGCGGAGAACGAGCGCTCGGCGAGCGGCGCCTCGAACGCCGCGAGCTTCTCGTCGAGCCCCGAGTCGCGCCTGGTGGGCTCGCTCGGCACGCTGCCCGATCGCCCGCCCGAGGACAGCGGCTCCTCGACCGACGTGCGCGCGGGCCGAACCCCGATCAGCCAGGCGAGCGACGCGTCGTCGATGGGCGGTCCGATCGCGGCCTCGGGTGTGGTGTCGCTCGTGTCGAGCACGCGCGTCGCGACGAACCCTGGCTACGACGCGGCGTCGATCCCGATCGACGTCGAGCTGGCGCCGGCGCCCTCACGACCCACGTGGCTGCTGATGGGCGGCGCTGTGGCCGCGCTCGCGGCGATCGGCATCGGTACGGCAGCGTTCGTGCTCGGGACGACGCCCACAGCCGACCCCACGACGACCACCACGGTCACGCCCCTGCCTGCGACGACGAGCGTCGAGGTCACGCCACCGGTGGGCAACGATCCGCCGCCGATCACGGCCGAGCCTCCGCACGAGACCACAGCGGTCGAGACGACGACCGACACGCAGGGCACGCGCCCCGGTCGCACGCGCGCGCCGCGTGATGGACGCACCGTCGAAGCACGACCGGAGCAACCCGTGCGTGAAGAGACACCGCGCGAAGAGGCGATCGTGCGTGAGCAGACGCCGCGCGAAGAGGCACCGCGTGTGGTGCGCGAAGAGACACCGCGCGAAGAGACACCGGCACGTCCTCCCGAGACGACGACGAGCCCCGAGGGTACGACCGAGACGCCCGGCCGACTCCGTGTCGGGACCGGCGCGGGGCGACTCCGCGGCGGCGGCCAGTGATGCGATCAGGCGCGCCTGCGGCGGCACCCGGGCGCGACATCTCGTAAGAAGCGGCCCGTGTCGGATCGTCCTTCGTCCTTCGGTGGCGTGCCGCTCACCGTCGCGCTGCTCGTGGCAGTGCTCGTCTCGCTCGCGATGATCGTCCTGCGCAGGCGCGAGCCCACGCCCACGCGCGAAGCAGCGCTCGTGGCGCCGATCGACGACGAGACGCCCGACGCCGGCGACTCGTTCGTGCCGAACCTGCCGACGGTGCCCGATCTGGCCGCCGATCGTGCAGCGGGGCGCGTGCCGCGCGAGGTCGATCCGGCGGGCGACTCGCTCGCGCAGGAGATGCGCCTCGTGCACGAGGCACGCGTGCAGCTCGCCGCCGATCCTGCTGCCGCGCTCGAGCTCCTCGAGCAGCACCGACAGCGCTTCCCCGAGGGCGCGCTCACGGAAGAGCGTGAGGCGCACGCGATCCTCGCGATGGTCCTCACCGACGCGCGCGAGGACGAGATCGAGCGACGCTTCACCGATCTGCTCGCAGACCATCCAACGACGTCGTTCGCGCCCGCGATCCGCGAGGCCATCGCGCGACGCACCGAGCGCGACCGCCAGCGCTGATAGAGTGAGCGCGCTTCATGGGCCTCCTCTTCTTCGCGCTCTTCAACAGCATCCTCGGCCTCTCGGTGCTGTTTCCCGTGATGGGTCCGCTCGGGCGCTCGCTCCACCTGAGCGAGACCGAGATCGGCCTCGTGTCCACGGGCTACGCGCTCACGCAGCTGCTCTTCGCGCCGCTCTGGGGACGCCTCAGCGAGACGCGCGGCCGCAAGCCGGTCCTGCTCGTGGGGATCGTCGGCTACGCAATCGGCTTCGCGCTCTTCGGCGCCTCGATCGTGCTCGCGCAGCAGATGGAGCTGCCGCACGGCCTGCTCGTCGGCTCGATGGTCGGCGCGCGCATGCTCGGCGGCGCGCTGAGCTCGGCCACGCTGCCCACCGCGCAGGCGCTCGCGGCCGATCTCTCGGACCAGAAGAGCCGCACGGCCGCGATGGGCCTCATCGGCGCGGCGTTCGGGCTCGCTGTGATCTTCGGCCCCGGCATCGGCGCAGGGATCGCGCACTTCTTCGGCCTGCTCGCGCCGGTCTGGCTCTCGGTGGGTCTCGCGCTCGCGAACGCCGTGCTCGTCGCGCTGCGCCTCCACGAGCCCGCGCGCAAGACGCGCTCAACCCACGTTCCTGCGCTCTGGCCCGTCGCGAAGAAGGTCCCTGCGCTGCTCGCGGTGTCCTTCGTCGCCACGCTGAGCTCGGTCGCGATGGAGCAGACGATCGCGTTCGCGTTCCAGGATCGCCTCGGGCTGACCGCCGATCAGACGCCCGCGCGCGTGGGCATGGGCCTCGTCGCGTACGGCATCGTCGCGGTGTTCGCGCAGGGCTTCCTCGTGCGTCGCTACCAGATCGCGCCGCGCACGCTCGTGCTCGTGGGCCTGCCGATCGCGTTGATCGGCATGGCCCTCCTCGTGTTCGTCACGAGCTTCCCGATGCTCGTCGTCGCGCTCACGGTGCAGGGCCTCGGACAAGGCCTCGTCCTGCCCGGTGTGACGAGCGCGCTCTCGCTCGGCGCGAGCGACACCGAGCAAGGCGCGATCGCAGGCCTCCACGCGAGCGCGCAGGGCCTCGCGCGCCTCCTCGGCCCGCTCGTGGGCGCGCACCTCTACCAGCTGTCCGGCGCGCTGCCGTACGAGCTCGCTGCGGGGCTCTTGCTCGCTGCGCTGATCTTCGTCGCGCTCTCGAAGGACGTCGCGCGCACGCACGCGCACGCGCCGAGCGCCCAGGGAGCAGCACCATGAAGGAGCACCGATGACGCTGCGCCTCGCCGTCGTCGGTCATCCGATCGCGCACAGCCTCTCGCCCGCGATGCAGACCGCCGCGCTGCGCACGCTCCGGCTCGACGCGACGTACGAGGCGCGCGACGTCGAGCCCCGCGAATTGCCCACGATCGTGGGCGAATTGCGCGACGGACGGTGGCAGGGTCTGAACGTCACGCTGCCACACAAGGTCGCGGTCCTCTCGCTGTGCGATCACGTCGAGGACGACGCGCGCGTGATCGGCGCTGTGAACACGCTCTGTGTCGCGGGCGGCTCCGTGATCGGCACCAACACCGACGTGCTCGGGCTCCACGCCTCGATCGCTCCCTACGAGCCGGTGCTCCGCGGAGGTCACGTGGTGATCCTCGGCGCAGGCGGCGCGGCGCGCGCAGCGGCGGCGGTGGCCCGCAGGCTCGACGCGTCCTCGATCACGATCGCAGCCCGCGACGTCGACAAGGCAGCGTTCGATCCGTTCGTGAGCGCTGTGTCGTTCGCCGATCGCGCAGCGCTCGCCGCAGCGTTCGCGCGCGCATCGCTGCTCGTGCAGGCCACGAGCGCCACGATGGGCCCCGGCGCAGACGCGTTCGTCGACGCGCTGCCGCTCGACGCGCTCGCACCGCGCACGATCGTCACCGACCTCGTCTACCGACCGCGCCACACGCGCCTGCTCGACGCATGTGAGGCGCGCGACCTCGTGACGATCGATGGCACCGAGATGCTCGTCCAGCAGGGCGCCGCCTCGCTCTCGCGCTGGCTGGGTCGCTCGATCGACGCGAGCACGACCGACGCGATGCGCCGCGCGCTCCACGACGCGCTCCGCTGATCGTGGAGCGTCGAAGAGGCGGCGCGTCGTGGTCGGGGCGCTATCGTGCGCGCCCATGACCATGCGCCTCACCACCTTGGCGACCTTCGCTCTCTGCTCCCTCGGCTGCGGGAGCACGCCTGCCGCGCCCGACGCGGCGACGGTGTCGGCCGACGCCGCGCTCGCCGACGACGCGTCCAGCACCACGGATGCGCCCACGACCACGGATGCACCCAGCAGCGCCGCCGATGCGTCCGCGTCGGCCGATGCGCCCGGCAGCGCGGGGACCTCGGTGGCGATTCGCTACGGCATGGGCGAGGGCGTGCTCGATCGCGCGTGGCTCGGCTACCACCGCACGGGATCGAGCGACGCCGCGCCCGACGGGCTCTACTTCGAGCTCTCGCGCGGCGCCGATGGCGCCTGTCCCTCCGAGACCTCACCGGTGCCCGCGCAGATCGTGACGATCGATGGCTTCGCGGGCGCGGCACCCGCGACGCGCACGGAGGCCGACGGCCTCGCGATCAACTTCTTCGACTTCGAGGGCACGTTCTTCGAGGAGATCCGCCCGATGAATCCGAGCGCGGCGACGATCACGGTGACGGCGCTCGATCTCGAGGCGGGCACTGCGTCGGGAGAGGTGACGCTCACGTTCGGCACCGAGGGTGACGCCGCGGGCTCGTTCGTCGCCACGCACTGCGACTCGCTCGACACCGTCGACTGAACGCGTCGATTGAGAACGCACGACCGACTCGCGTACCGTCGTCCTTCTCGACGGAGGACGACACGATGACCGACAAGTTCCGACTGGTGACCCGCAGCGACTTCGACGGCCTCGTGTGCGCCGTCATCCTCAAGCACCTCGGGATCCTCGATCAGATCCTCTTCGTGCATCCGAAGGACATGCAGGACGGCAAGGTCGCCGTCACCGACAAGGACATCACGACGAACGTGCCCTACGTGCCGGGCGTGCACCTCGCGTTCGATCACCACCTCAGTGAGACCCTGCGCGTGGGCGACAAGCCCGCGAACCACATCATCGACGCGAACGCGATGAGCGCCGCGCGCGTCGTCTACGACTACTACGGCGGCAAGGCCAAGCTGGGCGACGCGATCCGCGAGGACATGATGGCGGCCGTCGACAAGGCCGACGCGGCGCGGTTCAGCAAGCAAGAGATCCTCGAGCCCGAGGGCTGGGTGCTCCTCAACTACCTGATGGATCCGCGCACGGGCCTGGGACGCTTCCGCGAGTTCCGCATCTCGAACTACCAGCTGATGATGGACCTCATCGACGCGTGCCTCACCAAGCGCATCGAGGAGATCTTGAACCTGCCGGACGTGAAGGAGCGCGTGGACCTCTACGACGAGCACGAGCCCAAGGCGATCGAGCAGATCAAGCGCTGCAGCACTGTGCACGGCAAGGTCGTGGTGCTCGACCTCAGGAGCGAAGAGACCATCTGGCCCACGAACCGCTTCATGATCTACGCGCTCTTCCCCGAGTGCACTGTGTCGATCCACCAGATGTGGGGCCTCAAGAAGCAGAACACCGTGCTCGCCACGGGCAAGTCGATCCTCGACCGCTCGAGCCAAGCGAACATCGGCGCGCTGATGCTCGCGCACGGCGGCGGAGGCCACGCAGCGGCGGGCACGTGTCAGGTCGACAACGACGCCGCAGACGAAGTGCTCCGCGGCATCATCGACGAGATCAACGCAGCAGGCTGATCCGAGGTCCCGCGCCAGGCCCGGAGGGCCGAGCCCGCGCCAGGCCCGGAGGGCCGAGCCAGGCCCGATGGGCCGAGCCCGTTCTGCCGAATGTGATGGTCGATCGTCACGCGCCAAGGCTCCATTCGCAGAGGACCGAGACGGTCGTTTCAATTGGAAACACGACGAGCAACTCTCGCTCGGCCACCGTCTTTCTCCCCGGGGTTCAATCCCGGGGCAGTGAGAGCGGCCTCCCTTCGCGGCAAGCCCGCCGAGCGGGCTCGATCTCGTGACACCGGCAACAAGATCGACGTCTGGACGATGCCGGACTCATGTCGCATCGATCCGTCGTCTCTCTGGTGGTTCACATCGTCTGGTCGACGCTCGGGCGTCGGCCGCTCGTTCATCCAGACCATGACGAGCTCCTGAGACACGTGCTGTCCGAGAAGGCGTTGGCGTTGCGATCGCGGCTGATCGCATCGGGGTGCCTCTGATCACGCGCACGTCGTGACTGCGCTCCATCCGTCGACGCCGCTCGCCGATCTCGTCCAGCGAATGAAGGGTGCGAGCGCCTACGAGCTCTCGAGCATTGTCACTGGCCCACACCGCTGCGTTGGCAAGAAGGCTACTGGGTTGAGTCGATCACGCCCGGCTCGACGTCACGCTTGGTCGAGTACGTCGAGTCGCAGCGCGCGCGTCACGAGGATCCGACCTTTCGTGAGCGCTGGATGACGCCGTGACCGAGCCCGCTCTGCGGGCTTGCCCCGAAGACCGAGCGCTCTCACTGCCCCGGGATTGCACCCCGGGGTGCGTCCGGGCCGTGCCTCCGTCATCGATCAACGAGGATCGCAAACGATCACTGTCCAAGTGATCTCGACGATCACTCGTCCTCGTCCGTCATGGCAGAGGGCAGAGCGGGCGCGGGCGCTGCGCTCTGGGGAGCAGAGGGCAGAACGGGCGCGGTCGCTTCGCTCCCTGGCTCGGTCGCTGCGCTCCCTGGCGCGGGCTCGGTCGCTTCGCTCCCTGGCGCGGGCTCGGTCGCTTCGCTCCCTGGCGCGGGGTCGGTCGCTTCGCTCCCTCTGGCCGGAACGAGCTTCTGCAGCTTGCGTGACCATCGCATGCCGCCTGCGTTCACGGGGCGCGGGTCCCACGGCTCGTACTCCGCATCGAGCGGCTCTTGCTGCGGTCGCTGCTCGACGGGCACGTGCTCGAGGTTCACGCGGATGCGGGTCCACGTGCGATGTCGTCCGCGCATCGCGTCGACGAGCACGTCCTCGGGCCAGAGGTAGCTGACGATGTCCGCGTGGCGCGCCTTCCAGCGCTCGAGCCCCGCGAGGGCGTCGTCCTTCTTGTCGGCGCGCGCGATCTCGACGAGAGGTTTCGTGGAGACGCGACGGTTGGGTTTCTTGGTGAGGTTGTTCTCGGGCCTCGAGTCGGGCTCTCGAGTCCCCTCCCCGACCCCTCCCTCTGGGAGGGGCTCTTCGTTGCGCTTCGCGCGAGCTCTCGAGGGTTGAACGCGCGCGGGCTCGCCTTCGGCCTTCTGGTAGTGCGGCGGCCAGGGCGCATCGCCTTGTCCTTCGGCCTCTTGCTTGCGCGAGAGCTCGAGCAGGCTCTCGAGCGAGAAGCGCCGCGCGTCGATGTGCGCGTGCGCGTCGCCGCGGTCCTTCACGATCGCGGGCACCGTGCGGAGCGTGAACTCCGCGGGGTCGCAGACGAGCACCTCTTCCCACGAGAGCGGCATCGACACACGCGCATCGGGCTTGGGACGGATCGAGTACGCGGAGCACACGGTGCGGTCCTTCGCGTTCTGGTTGAAGTCGAGGAACACGCCGTGGCGCTCCTCCTTCCACCACTTGCTCGTCGCGATCGACGGCGCGCGACGCTCCACCTCGCGCGCGAACGCGAGCGCGCAGCGGCGCACCTCGCTGAACGTCCACCGCGGCTCGACGCGCACGAGGATGTGGATGCCGCGCGAGCCGCTCGTCTTCGGCCACCCCACGAGGCCCAGATCCGCGAGCGTCTCGCGCACCACCCGCGCGACGTCCTGCACCTGCGCGAAGCTCACACCGGGCATCGGGTCGAGGTCGATGCGCAGCTCGTCGGGGTGATCGAGATCTTCCGCACGCACCGGATGCGGATGCAGCTCGAGACAGCCGAGGTTCGCCATCCATGCGAGCGCGGCCGCGTCGCGCGGCACCACCTCCTCCGCGGTGCGACCGCTCGGGAACGACAGCGTCGCCACCTCGATGAACGACGGTCGCGAGCTCGGCGCACGCTTCTGCCAGAAGTGCTCGCCCTCGATGCCGTGCGCGTACCGGACGAGCACGTTCGGTCGTCCACCCGCGCCGCGCAGGGCGCCGTCTGCGACGGAGACGAAGTACGCGATCACCTCGCGCTTCGTGATCTTCGCGTCGGGGAAGTAGACCTTGTCGGGGCTCGAGATGGAGACAGTGCGGCCGGCGACCTCGAGCTCCTCTCTCGCGCCGCTGCTCCCCTCGGAGGCGGTCTCGCTGGTCGTCGACTTCTTCGCCACGTCGCGCTCCGACCGCGAGCCTACACGACCTGCCGCGACGCACGGGCGTACGATGTGTCCTCTGCGAGGGCTGACACCGCGTGTTCCACGAGCAGCGAGATCTCCGCGAGGAGGTGGACGAGTACTTCGAGGCCGGCGCTGTCGTGCGTCCCGGTGACGTCGTGCTCGACGTGGGCGCGAACGTCGGCGCGTTCGCGATGCGCGTCGCCGAGCGCACCGCTGGTGACGTGACGATCCACTGCTTCGAGCCCGCACCGCCGACGTTCGCGATCCTCGAGCGGAACCTGCGCACGCAACCACACCTCGCGCGCGCACGAGCTCGCGCATGGCCGCTCGCGCTGACGCGCACCGAGCACGCGGGCCGCGAGCGCGACTTCTACTTCTTCGCGAACGCGCCCACGAACAGCACGTACGACCTCGACGACAAGCACGCCGAGCACGAGGCCTACTTCGCTGCACAGCTCGAGCGCGCGGCGGATCGACTGCGTCGAGCGAGCCCACGCCTCGGAGCCAGGCTCGGCACCTCGCTCGCGCGCAACGGCGCACGGCTGTTCCGACGCGACCACCGGCTCATGACGTGGATCTCCGATCGCGCCTCGGGCGTCGAGGTCCAGCGCTGTCGCACGGACTCGATCGAGCGCTGGGCGGCCAGCGCAGGCGTGACGCACGTCGATCTCTTGAAGATCGACGTCGAGGGCGCCGAGCTCGACGTGCTCGAGGGCTGCGGCGCGATGTGGTCGGGCATCCACTGCGTCGCCGTGGAGACGAGCGGTCGCGACGGACGCGCGAGCAGGATCCGCGAGCGTCTGGTCTCGAACGGGCTGACGGAGATCCTCCGCTTCGTTCCGCGCGCCGCGCTCAGAGACGGCCTCGACAACGTCCTCTTCGTCGCCCGACGACCGGGCCTTCCTTGACGCGATCGTCTCACCGCGTGGACGCTCTGCGACAGCAGAGGAGCTGAGCCGATGAAGCGTCCCCTCGATCGAGGTCTGCTCGCCGCCGTGAAGCGCGAGCTCGCGTTCATCATCCCCGTGAGCGCGACCAAACTCGCGTGCGAGGTGACGGTCGGACCGCGCAGCGAGACGAGCAAGTACACCGACGCGCGAGCCCACGTGCGCTGGCGCACCGCAGAGGGACAGACCCTCGAGGTGAACCTCGTCGGCAGCGACAGCGGCGACGACGATCCCTCGAACATCGCGCTCGCCTACCTCCTCGGTCGCGCCGAGAAGGTGAAGACGGGCGCCGGCACGCCCGTGACGAGCGACGCGAAGACAGCCAACAAGACAGCCAACAAGACAGCCAACAAGACAGCCAACAAGACAGCCAACAAGACAGCCAACAAGACAGCCAACAAGACAGCCAACAAGACAGCCTGACGTGCGCTGAAATCGGCGCTCCGGGTCTACGCGCCTCGCGCCGTCGTGGCATCGTCTCGCCCATGAGCGAGGCGGAGGCGAGCGCATCGACGGGCGTGGTGAGCGCGGCAGACGATCCCGAGAGCGAGCCGACGTTCGCTGCCGTGAAGCGCGTCGGGCTCGAGATCCTCAAGCTCCTCGCGACGCTGTTGCCCGAGGTCGTGTGCTTCGTGATCGGCGCGGTCGTCGGTCTCGTGATCGGTGTCGTCGCGGGCGTGAGCACCACCGCACAGCTCTTCGAGGGCGGCGGCGCGTGGGGTCACGCGGGCGTGATCGCGCTGATCCTCCCGATCCTCACGTTCTTCGGACCGACGATCGTGGGCGTGCTGATCGGCGCCTTCGGACCGCTGCCGCTGGTGGTGGGCGTGCACGCGCTGGCGCTGATCCCGTTCGAGCGTCGCGATCGTCACTTCGTCGTGTTCGCAGTGGCGGTCGCGTACTGGCGCCCTTCCCGTTCGCGCTGATCACCAGCGGCGTCGCCGGGGGCTTCAGCGGCGTGATGATCTTCGGCGTCGTGCTCGCGGCGATTGCGCTGCTCGGTGGGCTGGGCTGGTTCGGTGCGCGCCTCCTCCTTCGCGGTCGATCGATCCGCGAGTGGTGGACGCACGCCGGCACCTCGATGCTCGTGGGCGCGATCCTGCTGACGGTGGTCGGCGTGTCGATCCTCTGGTTCGTGATGGTGTTGTTCCCGTTCCTGCCCGTCGCGCCGTTCGCGCTCCTCACGGCGATCGTGTTGTGCGCGAGGCTCGTGCTCGTGGGCCATCGGCGCCTGGCCGCGTCGCTCGTACTGGCGATCGCGGGCGTGCACCTCGCAGCGATCTGCGCGGCCGTCGTGCTCGTCACACGGCAGCAGTGACGACGGTCGTCGACGAGGACCCGATCAGGGACGGCGCAGTCGCTCGTGACCGAGCAGCGCGGCTGACTCGGGGTTGGTGCGCACCACGACGGTGCCCTCTCCGCTCGTGAGCTCGTACACAGCGACGCCGTAGCCCTGCGCGATCCAGCTCACGTTGGCCGCGTTCGCGTCCGCCGCGAGGATCGCCGCGGTCGCGAGGTGATCGCCGCGCAGCACGCCAGTGCCGTAGAACTCTTGGGTGCTCGAGTACCAACGCACGTCGTACACGGTACCGGTGCCGGTCGCGGTGGCGACGCGCTGTCGGTAGATCGCGTGCGCGCCGGGGTTGGTGCCGTACGTCGCGAAGTCGCCCAGGAACGGGCCCTCCGCGACGCCGAGGCCCTGCCACTCCTCGGTGCCGAGGTCCGGGCTCGTGCCGCCTGCCCACACGCCCTCGACGTTCTCCGCACCCGCGCGGTAGACGGCGACCTGACAAGCATCGAGGCTCGCGCCGTAGCCCACGAAGAGCGCGCCCGCCTCGGCGATCGCGACGCCGTACGCGACGACCTGCCCTGCTGGGTCGTGCCGCACGATCCGGAACACGGGGCCCGGGCCGCTGACCTGCAGCGTGTGACCGCTGCCCCACGCGACGTCTCCCTCGGCGAGCCACGTGCCGCTCGGATCGACGAGATCGTACGGCACCCTTCCGTACGCCACAGCGCGACCGCGACCGGTGAAGCCGCCGCAGCCCACGACGAGCAGAACGACCAGCGAGAGCGAGAGACCGAGCGAGACGCGACGCATCGAGGGCAGTCTGCCGAATCGCGCGAGGCCGTGTCACCCGCGACGAGCACGGCGCGTGCGAAGTGAGGTCACGCCTCGAGGCGCGGGCCGGCCGAGCCGCTCGCGGCCGCACCGTCGTGATCGTTTCGGAACACGAGACCTCCGCCCACCGGCGCGACGTCGACGATGATCGTGTCGCCGGGCACGTAGCGACCCGCCAGCAGGTCCTCCGCGAGACGGTTCTCGAGGTGCTTCTGGATCGCGCGCTTGAGCGGCCGCGCGCCGTAGGTCGGGTCGTAGCCGACCTCGCCGAGCCAGTCCTTGGCGGCATCGGAGATGGAGAGCTTCATCTCCCGATCCGCGAGCCGCTTCTCGAAGCGCGCCATCTGGAGGTCGACGACCCTGCGGATGTGGTCCTTGCCGAGCTTGTGGAACACCACGATCTCGTCGAGGCGATTCAGAAGCTCGGGCCGGAACTGCGCGCGCAGCTCCTCGAGCACACGCTCCTTGATCTGCTCGAACGGCTGATCTTCGAGCGTGAAGCGCGAGCCGACGTTCGAGGTGAGCACGATCACCGCGTTCTTGAAGTCCACGGTGCGGCCCTGGCCGTCGGTGAGGCGACCGTCGTCGAGCACCTGGAGCAGCGTGTTCCACACGTCCGGGTGCGCCTTCTCGATCTCGTCGAAGAGGATCACGGAGTAGGGCCGACGTCGCACGGGCTCGGTGAGCTGCCCACCCTCGTCGTAGCCGACGTAGCCCGGCGGCGCGCCGATGAGACGCGAGACGGAGTGCTTCTCCATGTACTCGCTCATGTCGAGTCGGATCATCGCGCGCTCGTCGTCGAACAAGAGCTCCGCGAGCGCGCGCGCGAGCTCGGTCTTGCCGACGCCCGTGGGGCCGAGGAAGAGGAAGCTGCCGATCGGACGGTTGGGATCACCCAGGCCCGCGCGCGATCGACGCACGGCGTTCGCGACGGCCACGAGCGCTTCGTTCTGTCCGATGACGCGGTCGCCGAGGTTCTTCTCCATCTGGAGGAGCTTGGCGCGCTCGCTCTCGAGCATTCGAGACACGGGCACGCCGGTCCACTTCGACACCACCGCGGCGATGTCCTCGTCGGTGACCTCCTCCTTCAAGAACGCGTGCTGCTTCTGCACCTCCGCGAGGCGCGCACGCCCTGCCTTCACCTCCGCCTCGAGCGCAGGGATCTCGCCGTTCTGGAGGCGTCCCACGCTCTCGTAGTCACGCGTGCGGAGCGCGCGCTCGAGCTCGATCTTCTTCGTCTCGATCTCGGCCTTCTTGTCGCGGATGTCGGTGAGGATCTCCTTCTCCGTCAGCCACTGACCGCGCATCGCGTCGCGCTGTTCCTTGAGCTCGGCGAGCTCGCGCTCGCACTCCGTCAGCCGCTTCTGGCTCGCCGCATCCGTCTCGCGCTTGAGGGCCTGCTTCTCCACCTCGAGCTGCACGAGGCGGCGCTCCACCTGATCGATGTCGCTCGGCAACGACTCGATCTCCATCTTCAGCCGCGAGGCGGCCTCGTCGACGAGATCGATCGCCTTGTCGGGCAAGAAGCGGTCGGTGATGTAGCGATCCGAGAGCGTGGCGGCGGCGACGATCGCCGCGTCCTGGATGCGGATGCCGTGGTGCACCTCGTAGCGCTCCTTGAGGCCACGGAGGATCGCGATGGTGTCGGTGACGCTCGGCTGTCCCACGAACGTGGGCTGGAAGCGTCGCGCGAAGGCCGCGTCCTTCTCGATGTGCTTTCGGTACTCGTCGAGCGTGGTCGCGCCGATGCAGCGCAGCTCGCCGCGCGCGAGCGCAGGCTTGAGCATGTTGGACGCGTCCATCGCGCCCTCGCCGGCGCCTGCGCCCATGATCGTGTGGAGCTCGTCGATGAAGAGGATGATCGAGCCCTCGGCGGCCTCGATCTCCTTGATGACGGCCTTGAGGCGATCCTCGAATTCGCCGCGGTACTTCGTGCCTGCGACGAGCGAGCCGAGGTCGAGCGAGAGGAGGCGCTTGTCCTTGAGCGACTCGGGCACGTCACCGGCGGTGATGCGCTGCGCGATGCCCTCGACGATCGCCGTCTTGCCGACGCCCGGCTCGCCGATGAGCACGGGGTTGTTCTTCGTGCGTCGTGCGAGCACCTGCATGACGCGGCGGATCTCCTCGTCGCGACCGACGACGGGATCGATCTTGCCGCTCTTGGCCATCTTCGTGAGGTCGCGCGTGTACTTCTCGAGCGCCTGGAACTTCGCCTCGGGCTCCTGATCGGTCACACGCTGGGTGCCGCGCACCTCGCGCAGCGCCGCGAGCAGCTTGTCGCGCGAGAGGTTCGCCCCGCGGAAGATGCGCTCGAGCTCGTCGTCCTTCTGCTTGGTGACCGCGAGCAAGACGTGCTCGGCCGACGTGTACTCGTCCTTCAAGCCCTCGGTCTCGCTCCACGCGTCGGTGAGCAGCTTGCTCGTGCGACGGTTCATCGCGGGATCGGCGCCACCCTTCACCTTGGGCAGCGTGGCGAGGCGCTTGTTCACCTGATCGAGCAGCGCCTTGGTGTCACCCCCCGCCTTCTCGACGATCGGGCGCGCGAGGCCGCCGTCCTGCACGAGCAGCGCGAGCACGAGGTGCTCGGGGTAGAGCTCGGGATGGCCCATCTCCGCAGCGATCTGCTGCGCCGCCATCACCGCTTCGCGGGCCTTGGTCGTGAGTCGATCGAGACGCATGCGCTGACTCCTCGAGGCCTGATTGGGCCGTGTCCGAGCTGTCTGGTCGAGAGTGGCGTGTTTCGAGTCCGCCGTGTGAAGGCCGAACGGTCGCGGACGGTAAGCACCATGCCCGCGCGGTCAACGGGGCTCCCCCATCGGAGTGGGACGAGCGCGTGAGGTGGCTCTCGGGAACCCGTCACGACCGTCGCTGTCCGACTCCTCGTGCACGCCCTCCGAAGAATGCTGACGTGGCTGCGCGCACCCGCGAGGCGAGAGCTCGCCCTCACGCTCGCGATGGCCTTGGGCTTGGTGTTCACGCTCCCAGTGCTGTTGGGACTCCTCGCGGCGACGAGCGAGACGTTGGCCCTCTGGGCCGCGACCGGACTCGCGATGTGTGTTGCGTGGCTATCGCATTGGATGCGACGCCCAGATGTGGTCCTCGGGTTCGCTGGCGCCGCATGCGCCGTCGGCGCGATCGAGCACGCGCAGGTCTTGTACGAGACGCTCGAGCCGAGCCCCTACGGCAACGATGGGGCAAGGCGACTGATCGGTAGCGCGCCTCTGATCCTATGGACGACGGCCGCGGCGCTCACCATGCGCAGCGAGCGGCTTCTTCCCGTGGCCGCGGGTCTCGTGCTCTTTGCCGGTCGGATGGAGTCGTTGGCCGTGAGCACCGCGCTGATGGGCATGCACGTCGTCGTCCCTCGTGGAGCCAAGGGCACGAGCACGGTGAAGGATCGGCTGTCTCTCTTCGCCGCGAGCGCCCTCGCCGCGCTGTGCGTGCACGGGCTCGCGGAGGACGCCGCCGCCACTGTGGCAGCTCGCTCGGAGGAGTGGATGAGCCGTTGGTACCCCGACGACCCAACGGAGCGCGCCGTGCGGGTCTTTGCCGAGCTCGCAACGCTCGCCTCGATCGCAGCGTTCGTGCGAGGGCGCACCTGGGGGGCTCTCTTCCTGCCGCTCGCGGGGCTCGCTCTCGTCGCGTGCGCGATGATGTTCCGCGGGTTGGTCTGGGGCGCTGGCTGCGTCGGACACCTCCACGCACTGCACGACAGTGAGTCGCTCGTGCTCGGCCTGATCGCCGTCGCGCTCATGCCATGGCTCGCTCCCATGGCGCGCGCACTCGCCGATGCTGCGCTAGGACGCCGACGGGCGACACACGCATCGTTGACGCGACCCGTGAGCCCGCTCGGCGGGCTTGCCACGAAGCACCGAACGCTCTCACTGCCCCGGGATTGAACCTCGGGGTCCGCGTCGACCTCGGTCTTCAGCCGTTCCGAACCACGAGCGTCCGGGCGAGAATGCGTCGATGGACGTGGACGACGTGGGCTCGCTCGAAGACGTGATCGTCGCGTGGGCGGAGGTGCGTGACGCGTTCATCGAGCGGCGGCCGCCGGCGGTGGACTACTGGTTCCTCCGGGTGAACGGCGCGCCCGACGGCGGGACCATCAGCGTCTCGCTTCGCGCCAGCCAGCACGGCCCGATCGAGGTCGCGCCCGCGAACGACATGGGGTGGTTCGAGCGGTACGGGTGCACGCACGCAGGGCTGCGCGAGATCCTCGACCTGGCGCACGCCGACGTGCTCCGCTGGAGCGGTGATCCCTGGCGCGACATGCCCTGATCGGCCTCTCGCCGATCTCACACGAGCGAGCGTCAACGCTTCGGCGCGCGAACGATCGGGGCATGCGACTGCTCGTGCTTCTCGCCGTGATCGGCTCGGTGTGCGCCCACGTCTCGATCGCCCGCGCCGATCGCGCGACCGAGCTCGAGGCCTGGCTCCGACGCGAGCGCGTCGTGTCGTTCGCCGCGAATCGACAGGTCGTCGTCGTCGAGCGTGTCGGCGCGATCCTGTTCTGCGCGCGCGCGCACGACGGTGAGCCGACCTGCGTGATCGAGCGCGATCCCACGGTGCACGACGTCTTCATCTCGTACGACTCCTTCCAGGAGGACGGCGCGTTCCACTACTGCATCTCGTGGGTCGAGGGCGACGGCGCGCGCCAATGGGCTCGCTGGGATCGCCGCGCTCCGGGCACCAGTGGCACATGTGTCGAGGACTACAACGTCTACGGGGCCCGTCGTGAAGCAGGCCGTGCCGGACGCTTCGCGACGCGGACGACCGAGCGTGCCCCGCTCTACGCGAGCCTCGATCACCACGCGACGCCCGCGCACGTCGAGGGCATGCGCGTCGTCGACGACGTCGAGGCGGTCTGCTTCGCCGCGCCGTCGGGCTGGATCTGCGCGCCGAACGGTCCGCTCTACCTCGCGCTCACGTCGAATCGCCTCGAGTCGATCCTCAGGGTCGGCGCGCACTACCTCGTGCACGCCACCGAAGGACACTCTCACCAGGTGCTCCACACGCTCGCGCTCGTCTCGTTCGATCACGACGACGTGCGCGTGCTCGACACGCTCACCCTCGGCCACACCGTCGTGCTCGCCACCGATCCCGGGCCTCCTTACACGTGGCAGCTCGAGGGCCCACAGCTCGTGCTCGTCGCGAGGCCATCGGACCCGACCTGGCAGCGGTGGAGCGGCGAGCTCGCGGGCCGCTATCGCTTGGAGAGTGGCCGATTCGAGCGCGTGCCTTGATGCGCGCGCTGCCCCGCGCGCTCATCGGTTCGCGGGAGCCGCGACCTTCGCAGCGCGGGCGGCGATCGTGTCGATGTGCGCGGTGATCGCCCCGAGCACGTCGTCGTCGGCCAGCGCCGTGCGCGAGAGGAGCTCGACCGGGGCGCCCGTCTGCGAGAAGGGGAGCGGTCGGGTCCGGAGCGCAGGGCGGGTGCGACGGATCTCGTGCGCCACGAGGCGCGGCACCGTCGCGAGCAACGCCGAGCCCTCGACGAGCTCGCCCACCGACGCGAACGACGGGAGCGACACACGCACGTCGCGGATCACGCCGAACGCGTCCTCGATCACGCCGCGCAGGTCGCCGTTGTACGAGACGATCACGTGCTCGTGCGCGAGGTAGCGGTCGCGATCGAGCGTCTTGCCGACCTTCGCCACGCGAGGGTCGAAGAGGCACACGAAGTCCCCGTGGAAGAGCGTGCGACGCGTGATGCCCGCGGGTAGCTCGTCGGCCACGGTGATCGCGAGATCGACGCGGCCGCTCACGAGCGCCTCGCCGACGTTGCGGAACTGAACGGCGGTGACCACGAGCCGAACGTTCGGTCCCTTCGCCCTCAACGCCGCGATCAGTGGCCGCAAGAGCCATCCCTCGGACGAGTCCGAGAGACCGAGCCGCACGACCCGACGCGACGGGCCCGTCTCGGCATCGCCCACCAGCGCCGCGCGCACGAGCGCGTCGAGGTGCGGGCGCGCGCGATCGACCAGCCGTCGGCCACGGCTCGTGAGCTCGACACCTCGACCACGACGCGCGAGCAGCTGTGCGCCCACCGCGTCGGCGAGCCGCTTGAGCGCGGCGCTCACCGCGGACTGCGTGAGGTAGAGGCGCGCCGCCGCGGCCGTCACGCTGCCTTCGTCGGCGACGGCGACGAGCACCTTGAGGAGGTTCAGGTCCAGGTCGCGTCCATCGATCTCGTTCATGGGTTCCATGCATCGTATGCGTTGGAGCGATGGATCGGAACGGCGCACGCTCCGGCTCGGAACTGGAGGACGAGATGACGACGACGAACGTGAAGGCCGTGAAGCTCGGGAAGACGGGACCGGAGGTCTTCCCCATCGGCCTCGGCTGCATGGGCATGAGCGGGATGTACGGCGCGTCCGACGAAGACGAGGGCGTGCGCACGATCCACCGCGCGGTCGAGCGCGGCGTGACCCTGCTCGACACCGGCGACTTCTACGGCATGGGCCACAACGAGATGCTGATCGGCCGCGCGATCCGCGGGAAGCGCGACGCCGTGCAGCTCTCGGTGAAGTTCGGCGCGCAGCGTGGGCCCGACGGAAGCTGGATCGGCTTCGACGCGCGACCCGCCGCCGTGAAGACCGCGCTCGCCTACACGCTGAAGCGCCTCGGCGTCGATCACATCGACGTGTACCGACCCGCGCGCCTCGATCCGAGCGTGCCGATCGAGGAGACCGTGGGCGCGATCGCCGAGATGGTGAAGGCCGGCTTCGTGAGGCACATCGGTCTCTCCGAGGTGTCGGCGGAGACGGTGCGACGCGCGCACGCGGTGCATCCGATCGTGGACCTCCAGATCGAGCACGCGCTCGTCACGCGCAAGCCCGAGCAGACGATCTTCCCCGCGCTGCGCGAGCTCGGGATCTCCGCGACGCTCTACGGCGTGCTCTCGCGCGGCCTCTTGTCGGGCAGCAAGACGACGGGGCCTGGCGACTTCCGCGCGTACCTCCCGCGCTTCACGGGCGACGCGAAGTCGCAGAACGATCAGGTGGTCTCCTCGATCGCGACGTTCGCGAAGGAGCGCAGCATGACGCCGAGCCAGCTCGTGATCGCCTGGTCGCGCGCGCGCTGCCCGGACTTCGTCACGCTCGTGGGCTCGCGCACCGTGGCGCAGCTCGACGAGGCCCTCGGCGCGCTCGCGCATCCGCTCTCGTCGAGCGACGTCGCTGCGCTCGAGGCGCTCGTGCCGGCCGATGCGATCGCAGGCACGCGCTACGCGGCACCGCAGATGGCGCACCTCGACAGCGAGCACTGAGTTGTCTGGGTCGAGGGACCTCTGGCCCCTCGAGCTCCCCGTCGCTCGCCTCGTCGCTTCGCTCCTCGACTCGACTCCTGCTCCAGGGGGAGCTGCGCTCCCCCGCCGCAAGGCGCCCCCGAT
>JAFLCL010000006.1 GCA_017303575.1 Deltaproteobacteria bacterium | reverse complement strand
GAGCGAGCCCGCATCGCCGTGGTGGTCGCGCGTCGTGGCGCGACAACCGCAGCCCCCGCCCGGCATGCCCCCGCCGTCCATCGCTGCGTCGGGCGACTCGCCCGCATCGAAGGTGACGAACGCGTCGGGCACACCCGCGTCGGGCTCGGGCTCGGGGCAGCGCGCCGCTGGATCACCCGACCGCTCGAGCGTGGCTTCGACGAGGTAGAGGTTCTCCCCGCGATCGAAGTCCATCGTCTCGATCGCGAAGTACATCGTGGAGCACGGCTCGAAGGGCGCGTCGGATCGGTGGTAGGTCACCGAGCCCGCGTGGCCGACCTCGTCGCGCTGATCGCTCTGGACGCGGCCGCCGCGGAAGCCGATGGGCTGACCTCGTCGCGCGAGCACCGCGTACTGACCGATCACTGCGCCGGGCGTGACCTCGATCGTCACCGACGTGGCGTCCGGGGGGAGCTCGATCGAGTAGTGGACTGGGGCGATGTCGTTGCCCAGGCCGCCGGTGAGGAACGCGAGGCCCGAGAACCCTGCGCGCCGCTCCCCGTCGTCGAGCGGCGTGATGCGGCGGCAGTCGAGCAGACCTCGCTCCATCAAGAGCTCGCGCGCGCGCGTGGCATCCGCGCTCGTCAACGTGCCCATCGTCGCCAGCGAGTCCGCGGTGGTCGCTGCGGTCTCGCCCGCGTCGCGCAGCGTCGGTGCGCTGCCGAGGCTCGACACCGTCGCGAACACCAGCGCGTCGACCTTCTCCTCGCCCAGCTCGGTGCGTAGGTCCCAGAACACGCCCGCCCAGATGCGGCCGTCGAAGTGGCCCTCGCCGATCAGATCGTTCGGGCAGCGGAGCGCACCATCGAGATCACGCAGCGCGGCCGAGCGACCGAGGCCATCGAGGCCCTCGAGAGACTCTCCGACGTGTGGATCTCCTTGCGTCGTCGCGGCCCAGTAGTCGCTCGTGCCTTCGTTCACCGCGAGCGGGTCGTAGTGCATGCCCAGCGGATCGACGGCGAAGCCCACGATGTCGGTGATCTGGTCGGTCACCGCGTGACCGAGCTCGTGGTAGACGACGTCCGCATCCGAGGCGAAGTCCTGGTTGCCTGACTGCCCGAAGAGCAGGAAGCCGCACTGCGATCGACTGCCGCCCACGAAGGCTGCGTTGGCGTATGCGCGGCCGGGCGCGTCGGTGAAGTTGGCGAGGATCTGCAGCGAGTCGTCGCCGCCGTCTGCCGTGCACTGCCAGCGGAAGCCGTGATCGCGCTCGAGCCGATCGGCGAGGAGGTTCGCGTGGTGGAACGCCATCACCTCCGCGAAGCCGTCCTCGAACGAGGCGGGCTCAGGCGCGATCAGGAAGTTGCCGTCTGTGTCGGGCACGGCGCGCGCGATCGGTACGCAGTCGCCGCGCGCCGAGACCATGCACGAGCGCACGGTGAACGCACCGTTGGTGAGCGTGTCGGGATCGGTCTGCGCGGGGAGCTCCACCTCGGTGGTCATCCCCTCGTCGCTCGCGGAGTTGCGCAGATACACGAGGCCGCGCGCGTCGTGCACGAGCAGATCGACGCGGAGCACGCGGAGCGTGGCGTGCTCGATCAGCACGCTGACCCGCTCGGCGCGCGAGCGACCGAGGACCGTCACGCGGTGCGCGAGCACGAGCGTCGCGCTCTCGGGGGCGAGGGGCGCGAGCACCGGCTCGACGTCGTCGATCGTGATGGGCACGAAGCCGATCGCGCTGGGCGGGATCGCCGCGAGCAGGCGATCGTGATCGGGCGCCGAGGCCACGCGCCCCGGGATCACGGTCCCGCGCCGGACGGGCGTCTCGATCGAGACGAGGTCCACCGCCCCGTCGCGTCGCGCGCGAACGACCGCGTGCGCCCCATCGACACGCAGACCCTCGAAGCGCTGCACGAAGCGCTCGATGTGGAAGCCGTGCGTGTCGCGCGTGGCGTCGAGCACCCAGCTGGCGTCGAGGTGCGACGCGAGCGTCGGGCTCGGGCGGGACGAGGCGAGCGGCTCGTCGGCATGTGCGGCTGTCGTGCTCGCGCAGACACCTCCCAGCGTGAGCGCGATCGAGAGCAGCGAGGCGCGTGAGCGAGGGGAGCGCGACATGCGCCGAACTCTATGCGAGCGTCGTCGCGAGATCGGCGGTGATCGGCGGAGTCGTCCGCCAGGCCGCCGCCACCCCGCCAGATCTCGCGCGAATTTCCTTGTGATCGTTCGCACGCGAGCCGGTGCGACCCTTGCTCGTCCTCCGCGCATGACCGACTCGTTGCTCGACTCACCGCCCTATCCGTCGTTGCTCGACCCCACGGTCGAGCCCGTCTCACCGCGCTTCGAGGGGCCGCGCGAGCGCCTGGTGCGCGGCGGTGCGCAGCACCTCGAGGACGACGAGCTGCTCGCCGTGCTCCTCGGCACCGGGTGCGCGGACGAGCCTGTGTCTCGGCTCGCGAGCCGTCTCCTGCGCGAGCACGAGGGTCTCGCAGGTCTCGCACAGCAGGGCGCGCCCTCGCTCGCGCGGGTGCGAGGCATCGGCGAGTCCAAGGCCGCGCGCATCGCGGCCGCGATCGAGCTCGGCCGCCGCGCCTCGCGTGTGTCGCCTCCGCCGACGGCGCTGCGGTCTGCCGACGACGTCGATCTCTTGTTGCGGCCCCGCCTCGCGCACCTCGAGGTCGAGCACTTCCTCGCCCTCGCGATCGACTCGCGGCATCGCGTCGTGCGCGAGCTGTGGATCAGCAAGGGCACGATGACGTCGTGCGTCGTGTCGGTCGCGGACGTGTACAGGCAGCTCCTGCGCGAGGCCGCGCCTGCGGTGATCTTCGCGCACAACCATCCGAGCGGAGAGGCGGAGCCCAGCGTCGACGATCTCGAGCTCACGAGACGGCTCGTGGCCGCCGCGGATCTGCTCGGTGTGAGCGTCGTCGATCACGTGATCGTCGCGCGCGAGGGCTATCGGTCGCTGCGCGAGAGCGGGCTCATGCCGCGATCGACGCGCGCCGTGAGCAGCACGGTCCGGACTTGACCCGCGAAGCTGCCGCGATACGGCACGCCCCGCGAGATGCGCAAGGAATGGCTGATCTATGGAGGCATGTGGACCGCTGCGGTGGCGGCGGTCGGCGTCGTCTACTTCGCGCAAGAGGGCGATGGCCCCGACCGCACCGCGCGCGACGGTGACGACGCGACCGTGCGGCTCGCGAGCGACGGCAACGCAGATCTGCCGCGTCGCGAGCCGACGCTGACCCAGCGCGATCGCACGGCCGAGCTGCCGCGCATGCACAGGAACGACACGCGCCACACGGGTCGCTCGCGCTTCCTCGGGCCCGCGCGCGCCGAGCGCTACTGGACCTTCGAGACCGGTCACCACGTGGTCGGACAAGCGGTGATCGGACGCGACGGGACGGTCTTCGTGGGCTCGCGCGACCGGCACGTCTACGCGCTCAGCCCGAGCGGAGGATCGGCGCGCTGGCGTCGTGACCTCGGCGGTGACGTGTACTCGAGCCCCGCGCTGTTCACCGCGGACGACGGCACCGAGCTGCTCTACGTGGGCTCGGACTCGAACTACTTCTTCGTGCTCGACGCCGACGACGGCGACGTGCGCGTGCACCTCCGCACCGACGGTGACGTCGACACGGGCATCGTGGTCGCCGACGACGGCACGGCGTACTTCGGCGCGGGCGCGGAGCTGTGGGCGGTCGCGCCCGATGGCACGGTGCGCTTCCGTTTTCGCGCGAACGACAAGATCTTCAGCTCTCCGTCGCTCGACGACGACGGCACCGTGTACGTCGGCTCGCAGGACGATCACCTCTACGCGATCACGCCCGACGGGCAGCTGCGTTGGTCGTTCACCGCGCGCAACGACATCGACTCGGGCCCCGTGGTGGGCGACGACGGCACGATCTACTGCGCGTCCGACGACCACCGCGTGTACGCGCTCGATCGCAACGGCGAGCTCCGCTGGCAGGCTGACGTGGGCGGCTACGTGCGCACGCCGGTGTCGCTCGGGCTGGACGGCAACGTGCTCGTGCCGGTGTTCGGTCCGCACGCGCGCCTCGTGTCGCTCGATGCGCAGACCGGTGAGGAGCAGTGGTACTTCTCGGTCACGCGCTCGCAGGCCAACGAGCTCGGTGTGGGATCGAGCCCGGTCGTCGATCGCGACGGCAACATCTACTTCGGCACCGACGACGACTACGTCTACGCCATCGATCGCCACGGCGACATGCGCTGGATCTACCAGAGCGGCGGCAACGTCGACGCGGACCCGGTCCTGGCGGCAGACGGCGTGATGATCGTCGGTTCGGATGATCACCTCGTGCACGCCCTGCGCGCCGATCCGCCGTTCACCGGGGATGCGGGCATCGTGATCGAGGACGACGCAGGACCGAGCGACGACGCAGCGATCGACGCGCCAGCCGCCGACGACGCGGGACCAGCCGACGAGCCGGTCGTCGACGAATCGCCCTGATCCCGCGTGGCGTCGCGCGCTCACGCCGTGGGGAGCGCGCCTCCGAGGTGCTGATCGATGTCGGCGTCCGAGACGTGCGCGAGATCCTTGTGCACGCGGTGGGTGACGAGGCGCTGCGTCGGGGCGTCGAGCTCGGCGTCGAGGTAGCCGAGGAAGTGCGGCTCCGCGACGAGCACCAGCCGATCGAGCTCGCCCTGCCCACGCGCGTGCGTGAGGCGCTTGGCGATCTCCTTGGCGAACGCGTGCGCGTCGTGCTCGTGCGGCGTCTCGCGCGGCTCCATCGCGTGGCGCTGTGACGCACCGGGGGCCCGTGTGCGGCCCGGACGGTCGGCGTCGATCTCACGGTCCTGCGCGCGCCCGCGCGGATGATCGAGCACGTCCTTGCGGGCGAGCGGCTGCCCGGGCCCCCCGTGCTCGAAGATTCGCGCGCCTGCGCGGTGTGCAACCACGATCCAGCTGGTCGTCATGAGGCCTCCTCTGCGGATGAGACGGCAGAGGATGGCAACGATCGTTCCTCGAGACCGCGCGCCGGAACCGCGTCGATCAACTGGAATCACGGGAGAAGGCGCGAGCCGGCGAGGAGCGACGTGTGTCGATTTGCCTCGGCGCGCGCTCCAACGCACCTTCGCGCCTCATGAAGCCGCACTTGCTCGTCGTCTCCACCGCTCTGACCCTCTCGGGGGCTACCGTCGCGCTCTCGCTCGAGGCTTCGGCCCAGAACGCCGCGCCGATGGTGTGGACCACCGCGTTCCGCGGTCCGGACATGTGCCTCGACGTCGTGAACGGCGGTGCGTTCGACGGATTCACGATCCTCCAGCAGTGCGGCAACTTCAGCGGACAGCACTGGTTCGCGCGTCCTGCCGCGAGCGGCTGGATGGAATTCACGACGGAGTGGCGCGGCCCAGCGATGTGCCTCGATGTCGTGAACGGCGGTGAGTACGACACGCTCACGCGCCTTCAGCCCTGCGAGAACCGTACGGGTCAGCACTGGCGCATCGCGCCGGGTGGCGATGGAACGCTGCGCCTGACGACCGAGTTCCGCGGCGAGGGCATGTGCCTCGACGTCGTGAACGGCGGCGCGTGGGATCGCCTCACGCGCCTAGAGCCCTGCGAGGGCCGCACGGGGCAGCAGTGGAGCTCACGCAACGCGCTCTGACCACGAGGCGCGTCAGCCCGCGACGACCGCCATGATCGCGTCGTGGAACGCGGGGCGGAAGCCCTTGATCTTCTCGTTCGCGCGGCTCGGACAGACCCGGTTCGAGAGCAGGACGACCACCACGTCGGCCACCGGATCGCACCAGATCGAGGTGCCCGTGAAGCCCAGGTGACCGAACGTGCTCGCGCTCATGCGTCGTCCCGCCGAGCTGTCGGCCGCGCTCTTTCCATCCCAGCCCAGACGGTGTGTGCCGCCGTCGCGCGAGGCGAGGGCGCTCTCGAGCGTGGCCTGTGAGAGGAGCGGGGCGCCGGTCTTCACGCGGCCGTGGAGCGCGTCGAGGATCGCGCGGCCGAAGACGCCCATGCCCTTCGCGGTGCCGAAGACCCCTGCGTGGCCGCTCACGCCGCCGAGCGCCGCGCAGTTCTCGTCGTGCACCTCGCCGCGCACGAGGCGACCGCGCCACTCGTCGCGCTCCGTCGGCGCGACGCGCTTCATCAGCTCGCGGTGCTTGTCTGGAGCGAGCGCGGAGGCGTAGGCGAGATCGAGAGGCTCGAGCGCGAGCGGCTCCACGATCTCCTTCGTCAGATGGGTCGCGAGGTCGCGGCTCGTGGAGCGCGTGACGATCTCCGCGGCGACGATGTAGCCGAGGTCGCTGTAGACCGGGCCGCCCTTCTTCTTGCCTTCCTCGGCGCGTCTCGCGGCCTCGGTGAAGATCCAGCGGCGGGCGGCAGTCGAGCCGAGCTCGTGCGGGACGTCGAGGTAGAGGCCGCCCCAGGCTGCGATGCCGCTCCGATGACACAGGAGCTGCTCGAGCGTCGCCGCGCCCCCGGGCGTGCCACGCACGTCGGGCACGAGCTGCTCGGCGCGCAGTTCGAGCGAGAGCGCGCCGCGCTCCACCAGGCGAAGGCAGACCGTCGCGAACAGTGGCTTGGTCAGCGACGCGAGGTCGTAGACCGTGTCGTCCACCACCAAGCGGTTCTTGTCCGAGGCGCTCGCGGCGATCGCGGGCGCGACCTGGAGTCCCGCGCACGCCGTCACGTTCTCGATCGTGCCGTCGGGGAGACGGTACGAGACGAACGACGTCGCGCCGGGGAACACATGCCCGGTGACACCTGCGGTGAGCAATCGAACCGCTTCGGTGTGAACGCGCTCTCGACGCGAACTGACCACCCGCCTCTGCCTCCGTGCCGCAACGGCCGTTGAAGGAACGACCAGGGTACGGGACCGCGTCGGCCCGCGTCCATGGTTGCGTGCGCGCGGGGAGCGTTTCCCCAACGCGCCTCGGAGAGCCGCTCGCGCACGACCGTGTCAAGGTCGCCGCCCATGCCGCCCTCGCTGCCGTTCGCCGCGCCCGAGACCGCTCCGATCGCCTGTGTTTTCAAGGAAACCGAGGCCGACTTCGAGGTCCACGAGATCCCCGCCTATCTACCGACAGGGCAGGGCGAGCACCTCTACGTGCAGTTCGAGAAGCGTGGCTTGGACACCGATCGTGCTGTGCGGGCGATCGCGGATGCGCTCGGGGCCTCCCCGCGGGAGTCCGGGTATGCGGGCATGAAGGACCGCCATGCGGTGACGACGCAGTGGGCGAGCTTCCTCAGCCGACGCACGCCGGACGAGGCGCGCGCGATCGACGTGCCGGGCCTGAAGGTGCTCGAGGCGTCGCGCCATGCGAACAAGCTCCGCACCGGTCACCTCGACGGCAACCGCTTCGTCCTTCGTCTGCGCGAGGTCGACCGTGCGCGTGTGCCCGATCTGGAGCGCACGCTCGCGTGGCTCGTCGCGCACGGCGCGCCCGCCTACTTCGGCACGCAGCGCTTCGGCCGCGACGGTGACAACGCGGCGCGCGCGCGCCGGTGGATCGTCGAGGGTGGCCGCGCGCCCGACAAGCCGTTCGAGCGGAAGCTGCTCGTCTCGGCGCTCCAGTCCGAGATCTTCAACGCGCTGCTCTCGGCGCGTGTGGAGGCAGGCGAGCTCGGTCGCATCGTCGACGGGGACCTCGTGAGAAAAGAAGACAGCGGTGGGCTCTTCGTCGCCGACGACGTCGCAGAGGTGCAGGCGCGCGCGGATCGTCTCGAGGTGAGCGCGACCGGTCCGATGATGGGCGCCGAGATGCGCTGGCCCGCACGCGAGGCAGCGCGACGCGAAGAGGAGGCGCTTGCGGCCGCGGGCCTCACGCGCGAGCACCTCGATCGGTTTCGTCGTGCGGGTGAAGGCACTCGACGCGGCTACCGCGTGCTGGTGCGCGAGGCGTCGGTGCTCGTCGAAGACGACGGCGCGGTGCGCGTCTCGTTCGTGCTTCCGTCGGGCGCGTACGCGACGGAGATCCTCCGCGAGCTCACGCGCGGTGGCGCGATCGAACGACGTGCCCCGCGCGCTCCGGCGCCGCAGCCGATCGAGGGCGAGCCCCTCGAGGGCCCCGTCAACGACTGAGCAGCATGTAGCCGATCACAGCGGCGACGATCGCGAGACCGATCGAGGCAGCGCGCACCTCGTTCTCGCCGAAGCGCGTGCGTCGCGCGGGCATCGCCGCGAGCTCGGCCTCGAGCATCGTGTCCGGGTCGTCGCCGTGCGAGACGATCACCACGAGATCACCGCGCTCGCCCGCGTCGGCGCTGCGGTACGGCGTGTCTTCCTCGGGCGGTGGCGAGAAGGGTGTGTTCAGCGGAGACAGGCCCCAGCCGCGCTTCACGAGACGCGCCTCGTGCTGCGTGCGTGGTGGGACGACGACGCGCGCAGTTCCGTCGATCCACGGCACCACGATCGTCCCTCCGCGCGCGGCCTTCGCGGGATCGAGCCGTACGCGCGCGACGAGATCGTTCCCTTCGATCGAGAGGCCCTTGGGGAGATCGAGCTCGATGACGAGGAACAGATGACCGGGCGGGAGCTCCGTGTGCCCGCCCGTCGCGGCATCGGCGCGACGTCGATCGCCCTGACCCTCGAGCCGCAAGCTCTGCCCCGTCCGGATGCCGGGTGGGATCGCGACCTTCACGTGCCCCACACCGTCCGAGCGCTGCACGTCGACGACCTTCGTGCAGCCATGCATCGCCTCGAACAACGTGAGGCGCAGCTCGACCTTGAGATCGGCGCCACGGCGGGGAGCACCTTTCGCGAACAGATCCGCGAAGATGTCCTCGAACCCCTCGAAGCCTTCGAATCCCTTGGGGTCCTCGGGCCGGTGCACGCTCACGTCGACGCTCCCGGCTCGGCGCGGATCAAAAGAGCGCGCCGCACCACACGTCCTCGAAGATCGTGACGTTGTTGCCCTCGCGGCACTCGCCCGCGACGCCCTCCGCATCCGCGACGACGTAGACGTCGAGGGCCATGCCCGGCTCACGCGGCGCGTCGGGCCAGTCGCAGGTGACCATCTCGCATGCGCCCACCGCGAGATCGCCGACGCTCGAGCCGGTGCAGATCTCGGTGCCACCCGCCGCGGGATCGCCCACGAAGAAACCCACCGTCACGCCCGAGCCCACGGGCTCGGTGCCCCGGTTGCACACACGCGCTTGGAGCACGGCGGTCGTGTCCGAGCAGGAGAGCGGGCTGCCGCCCGTCGTGAGATCGGGTGAGGCGCCCGGCACGAGATCGCCCTGCACGTTCTGTCGGAAGTTGTTGAGCGCGGGATCGAGCCAGTTCGACATCGCGAGGCTCGTGCGGGGCACGGTGCCCTCTTCGCTCGTGTTGGTGACGTAGTACGCGTGCTGGTTCCAGATGCGTCGCGAGTTCACCCAGCGATCGGCGGCGTCGCGGTACACGCGGATGCCGAGCGTGCCGATCGGCCGCGACGCGCGGCAGGTGTTGCCTGCGCCCGGTGTGCCCGCCGGAGGTGTCTCGCACACGAAGGCAGCGCGATCGCACCCCGCGCCCGCGCAGCACTCGGTGTCCACCGTGCAGCGACAGAAGCCCGCGTCGCACACGCCCGAGAGACAGTCTTCGGGACCACCGCAGCGCAGTCCCGCGAAGATCGGATCGGTGTTGCGCGGCCCGAGGCCCGAGCACGCGCGACCGCTCTCCGCGGAGCCGCAGTTGTAATTGTCGCCGATCACGATCTCGGCATTGAAGTCGCCGTCGAGGTCCGCGATGACGGGGTTCTCGTACCAAGTGCAGGAGCTCCGCGACTGGCTGAAGAGCACGTCGCCGCTCGCGCCCGAGTACACGCGGATGAAGCACTCGTCGCCGTAGACGGCCTCCGCGGCACCATCGCCTTCGAAGTCGAAGATGCTCGAGCCGGTCACGTTGCTCGACTGATCCTGTGAGGGCTGGGTCCACAACACGCCATCGGTGCGAGCGCTCGCGCACGTGCCCGTGGCGCCCGAGGGCAGGCAGTCGAGATCGAACACCGTGTACGCAGAGCCGCCTGCGCTCGCGAGCTCGCGACGTCCATCGCCGTCGAAGTCACCGATCGTCGGAGGACCACCGGTGCCGCCACCGGGCAAGGACACGGGGCCGAACACGATGGTTCCGTCGAGCGTCTGCACGCGCGCCTGACCGCTCGTGATGACGACGATCTCGGGCGTGCTCGGGGGCCATGCGCCGCCGCCGGGGAAGTCACCGAAGTCTGCGACCGCAGTGAACCCGGGCGTCTGCGTGGTGGTCGAGATCGGATCGAGGGCCCAGCTGCTCGTCGCCGGATCCCACTCGCGCAGGGCATCGCCGTTCACGTGCTCGAGGCGACCATCGTCGTCGACGTCGAGGACGACGGCGAACTGTCCTGCCGAGTACTCGGGCGCCGCGGACATGCCGCCGAGGTAGGTGCCGTCCGCAGCGAAGACCATCGTGCCGCGCAGGATCTCGGGCGTGCCGTCGTCGTTCATGTCGAGGATCGTGGGCCCTGCCCAGCCCGCGCCGATGGGATCGAACGGATCACCGCTCGCCGTGCGTGAGCGCCACAGAACGGCCCACGCGCTGGTGGCCGTGTCGTAGTGGAACGCGACGAGCCCGCCGCCCGCCTTGTACGCGACGATCTCCGAGCGACCATCGCCATCGAGATCCGCCACCGCGGGCGGGGAGCTGTGCGAGACGAGCTGCAGCGATCCGAGCTCGGCCTGCTGTGCACACGTGCGTCCATCGAGGATGCGGATCACGCCCGTCGGCAGCTCGCTGCTTCCGTCCGAGCCATCGTCGAACACGGCGACGATCGACGGCCGCCGCGGATCGTCGGGGCCGCGACCGATCGCGAAGTCGACGACCATCGGCGTTGTGAGCACGTGGAGGTTGAGCGGGAACGCATCGCCCGCGGGCGCCTCACGAAACTCGCACTGCACGGTGGGCGCGAACGCGCCCGCGACGATCAGGCGCGTGCACGAAGGATCGGAGACGCGATCGGGCGGCACGCCGTAGGGCACGCACATCGCGCCGCCCTCCGCGTCGGTCGCGCAGTAGGTGTCGCCGGGGCAGTCGTCGGTGCTCGCGCACGACGGGCCTCTCGGCACGCAGCTGTCGCTGTAGCAAGTCTCCGTCGCGCGACAGCACCGGCCGCCGCAGGTGGTCGCGCAGAGCGGCGCGTCGAGACCGGGCGCGTCGAGGCCGGGGCCGATCGTGTCGTAGAGCGCGGCATCGGTGCCCGGCGGCGCGGGCTCGCAGCTCTGGTTGCGACAGATCTCGCCGCGCTCGCAGTCGGTCGAGCTGCGGCACGTCGCGCCCACCTCCGGCGCGCAGTCGCACGCCGCGACGAACGCGAGCGTGAGGGCGAAGAACGAAGTGGGACGCCACGTCATCGCCCGAGTATCGCAGCGAGCGAGCGGCTCAGGAAGCGCGCACGACCGCGTCGATCGCCGTCGCGAGGGCCACATCGAGGCCCGTCACTCGGTTGCCCGCGTCGTGGGTGCGCAGCCGGATCTCCACGCGGTCGTACACGTTCGACAGCTCGGGGTGGTGCGCGAGCGCTTCGGCTTCGTACGAGATCCGCACGATGAACGCGATCGCGTCACGAAAGGAGCGGTGCGTGAAGACGCGCACCAGCGACTCGTCCTCGTGTCGCCAGCCATGCAGCGAGAGGAGGGCCTGACGAAGCTCTTCGGTGCTGAGCGCCGCGCGTGGAGAGGAGGATGCGTGCATCCGCACAGAATACGCCGTGCGCGATCTCAGCGGCTCACTTGCTCGCAGCGCCCGGCCCGCTTCTCATTCGCCGTCTCGTCGTTCCCCCCGGAGGCCTTTCGTGACCGAGCTCTATGTGTGGATGGGTGTCTCGCTCGCCGTGAGCGGCGTCCTGGTCGTCGCGCTCGCGTGGATGCACCACGCGCCTCGCTTCGCCGACCACCGCATCCGCAAGGGCATGCCGATGCGCATGAGCATCCCGCACCGCGTGACGATGGGCGTGATCACCAGCGTGCTCTCGCTCGCGATCACGCTCGGCACGCCGTGGCTCCTGCGCGACGTCTTCTTCACCGAGACGATGCCCGCGTGGTGGGTGATGGTCCTCCAGGGCATCGGCATCGTGCTCGTGTACGACTTCACGTACTACTTCCTGCACCGGCTCATGCACGTGAAGGCGCTGATGCCGCTCGTGCACCACCAGCACCACCGCGCAGTGAACCCGAGCTCGCTCGAGGCCTTCTATCAGCACCCGGCCGAGCTCGTCGCAGGGCTCACGTTGTTGTTCTTCGCGCTCTGGGCCGTGGGCCCGGTGCACACGCGTGTGTTCGGCGTCGTGTTCTTCTTCTACTCGACGGTGAACATCCTCGTTCACTCGGGCATGCAGTTCCGCACGCCCCTGCTCGCGCCCATCGACTACCTCACGCGCAAGCACCACGCGCATCACCTGCAGGATGGGCGCAAGAACTACGCGACCCTCACGCCCTTCTGGGATCTGATGTTCGGCACGGCCCTTTGATCAGGCGCCGAGGCTCAGTGACCTGAGCCCCGTCGCGAGGGGCTGCTCGCCCCTCGCCGCGCTTGCTGCGCAAGCGGGCCCCACTCCCTCGGGGATTCGCTCGTCGCTCCGCTCCTCACTCACCCCGCTTCGCGAGGCAGAGGAGCGAGGCAGGTGCTCACAGCGTCTGGAGGTACGTGACGAGGTCGTCGCGCTGCGCGACCGAGAGCTGGCTCGTCTGGCCGTGCATGTCGCCGCCGCCGCACGCGGGATCGAAGCGGTCCGCGAGGGTCGTCGCGCAGCCGTCGTGCATGATCGGCAGGCGGAACGAGACACCGATGAGCGAGGGCACCTGGAAGAGCCCGCCCGTGCCGACGTCGACGCTCTGGTTGTTCGTGTACTGCGCGCCGGTGTGACAGTCGCCGCAGCGTGCTTCGCCCCAAAAGAGGCGCGCGCCACGGTCTGCGGCCGCGAGGTCGAGGCCCTCTCGGCCTGGCGAGCCCGGGAGCTCGTCGATCCAATTCGCGAGAGACGCTTCTTCCGTCGCGCTCATGGTGGGGCCGCCCATGCGGCGCTCGAACACTTCGTTCATCAGTGCGCCGATGGAGGACATGTCGCCGGTCCAGTGGAAGGGCGCTGTGTCGAGGATGCCGCCATGGAGCGTGGGCGTGCGGAGCGATCCGAAGCCCGCGAACGACCACACGTGGCCGTCGTCGCCGCCCTCGGGGTGACACGAGGCGCAGGCGAGACCGAGGCCTGCGTTGCCGTGGAAGATCGCGTGCCCCGAGTCGAAGCGCTCCTCGCCGCCGAGCGCGATCGCGGTGCCGCCGACCCACAGCGTGGCGGGATCGCGCTGCTGCACCACGAGCTCGTCGCGCGCCGAGTAGGCGACCGCGATGGGCCCTGCGACGTTGCTGATGCTTCCCCCGAAGCCCGCGCACGGGCTCGACGGGCTGTTGAGGCTGCCCTCGAACACCGAGGGCATCGCGCCCTGCTCACCGGCCGCGACGACAGCGAAGCGGTTGCCGTCCGCCGCGAGCGCGACGTCGACGGGAAGGACCACCGAGCCGAGGTTCTGCGTGCTGCGGACCTCGAGCGTCTGGGCGTCGAAGAACGTGACGGAGGTGCGGACGATCCCGCCCTCGCAGCTCGCGGGGAGGAAGCGACGGGCTCCGCCCTCGTCGAACACCTCGCCACCACCGCCGCCTCCGCCGCCGTACGAATCGGGCTGATCGAGCTCGATCTCACGATCCGTCGCGCGCTGGTGCGAGACCGCGAGGAGGTTGCCGCGCAGGGCCATGCGCCACGCCACACCAGGCTCGAACTCGATGGGCACGCCGAATCGATCGCTGCCTTCGACCTGCGAGATGGGAGTCGCCGTGCGGAGGGGCGCGCCGTCGCGGCCGAGGGCCACGAGCTCTGCGTCCCGGAAGCGCGAGACGACGACGCCGTCGGCGGACGCGACGACGTCGCGGAGATCGTCGGCGCCGGTCTGCACCCGCTGCGCGATCTCGCCGGTGGTGCTCATCGTCACCAGGAAGCCGTCGCGGCACGCGATCTGGAGCGCGTCGGCGGTCGCGTCGTATGCGATGCCGCGCGGGCTCTGGCAGACGGCCTGGCGGGTGACGTCGCTCGGCGAGAGCGGGTCGAAGGACGCGACCTCGCCGCTGCCGCGGAGGATGACGTGGATGCGACCGCTCGCGTCCTCGGCGATGCGGCCGGGCTGACCGCCGGGCACCTCGACGGTGCCGCGCACGCGACGGGTCGCGAGGTCCACCACCACGATCCGATCACGATCGGGATCCGAGACCACGGCGGTGTTGCCCGCGGTGATGTGGAGCGTCCCGCCGCTGATGGGCGCCAGGCCCTGCGCTTCGCGGTGCAGGGCGATGCGTCGATCGAGGGACGCCGCAGAAGACAGCGGTCGGTCGGTGTTCGGGTCGACCTGCACGGGGCCTGGTGCACAGGCCATCGCCGACAGCGCGGTCACGAGCGCGCCCCCCGCCACTTTCGTCGTGCTCGCCATCTTCGTCCTCATGGGTGCCTCCGAGATGTGTCGCGTTGAGCCAGCGAGGCTCCATCGTCGACCATCTCCCCCCAAAAAGCACGCCCCGTGCCGCGGCCGGGAAAAGAGCGAGTAGATTCGCCGACGTGCGACTCGTCGACAGTCTCCCGCCCCGGTCCGAGACCACGCCCGAGGTGCTCCTCGAGCGCTTCGTGGATCACGTGACGTCGAAGGGCTTGTCCCTCTATCCCGCCCAGGAAGAGGCCATCCTCGCGCTGTTCTCGAACCAGCACGTGATCCTCAACACCCCGACGGGATCGGGGAAGTCGCTCGTCGCGCTCGCCCTCCACTTCAAGAGCTTGGCGGAGGGTGGACGCACCTACTACACGGCGCCGATCAAGGCGCTCGTGTCGGAGAAGTTCTTCGCGCTATGCGACGAGCTCGGCGCCGAGAACGTCGGTCTCATGACGGGCGATGCGTCGGTGAACCGCGACGCGCCCGTGATCTGCTGTACGGCCGAGATCCTCGCGAACGTGGCCCTTCACGACGGAGTCGATGCCGACGTCGACACTGTCGTGATCGACGAGTTCCACTTCTATGGCGATCGCGATCGGGGCATCGCGTGGCAGCTGCCGCTGCTCGTGCTCCACGACGTGCAGTTCCTGCTCATGAGCGCGACGCTCGGTGACGTCGCGTTCTTCGCCGAGGATCTCGAGGCCAGGAGCGATCGTGAGGTCGCGATCATCCAGTCCGTCTCGCGCCCCGTACCGCTCGACTACGTGTACGCGGAGGTGCCGCTGCACGAGACGCTCACGGACCTGATCGAGCAGGGCAAGGCGCCCGTCTACGTCGTGCACTTCACGCAGCGCGCGGCAGCCGAGCTCGCGCAGGACCTCATGAGCGTGGAGGTGATGAGCAAGGACCGGAAGGCGAAGATCAAGGAGCTCACGCGCGGCTTTCGTTGGGACTCGCCGTTCGGCAAGGATCTGTCGCGCTACGTGCACCACGGCGTCGGCATCCACCACGCGGGCCTCCTGCCGAAGTACCGCCTGCTCGTCGAGAAGCTCGCGCAGAAGGGCCTCCTCGCCGTGATCTGCGGGACCGACACGCTCGGCGTCGGCGTGAACGTGCCCATCCGTACGGTGCTCTTCACGCAGCTCTGCAAGTTCGACGGCAAGAAGACGATCATCCTCTCGGTGCGCGACTTCCAGCAGATCGCGGGGCGCGCGGGCCGCAAGGGCTTCGACGAGCAGGGCACGGTGGTCGTGCAGGCGCCCGAGCACGCGATCGAGAACCGCGTCGCGCGCATGAAGGCCGAGGGCGACGCGAAGAAGCTCAAGAAGCTCGTGACGAAGAAGCCGCCCGAGAAGGGCTACGCGCACTGGGACGAGCAGACGTTCCAGCGCCTCGCGCACGGACAGCCCGAGACGCTCGAGTCGCGCTTCCAGGTCACACACGGCCTGCTCCTCGAGGCGCTCGACGGCGCGTACACCCGCGGCGAGGACGGGTGCTCGGTGCTCGAGACGCTCATCCGCGACAGCCACGAGAGCAAGAAGCTCAAGTTCTCTCACGCGCGTCAGGCGATTCGTCTGTTCCGCTCGCTCGCGCAGGCCAAGATCGTCGAGACCGTCCACGAGGACGTGGACGGCAAGCGGCGTCGGCTCGTCCGCGTGAACCGCGATCTCCAAGCGGACTTCTCGCTCCACCACGCGCTCTCGCTCTTCGTCGTCGACGTCACGCGCCGGCTCGATCCCACCGACCCGCTGCACGCGCTCGACGTGCTCACGCTCGTCGAGGCGACGCTCGAGGACCCGAGCACGCTGCTCCAGAAGCAGCTCGACTACCTCAAGGGCGAGAAGGTGAACGAGCTCAAGGCCGACGGCGTTCCCTACGAAGAGCGCATGATCGAGCTCGAGAAGGTCGAGAACCCCAAGCCGCGCCTCGAGCTGCTGCTCACCGAGCTCGACGCGTTCAAGCAGAAGCACCCGTGGGTCTCCGATCGCGATCTGCGTCCGAAGTCGATCGCGCGCGACATGTTCGAGCGCGGCGCGAGCTTCTCCGAGTACGTGCGCGAGTACGGTCTCGAGCGCGCGGAGGGCTTGCTGCTCCGCTACCTGTCCGAGGCCTACAAGGGCATTCGTCAGACGGTGCCCGAGGAGGCCAAGACCGACGACGTGCTCGACCTCGAGGACTGGCTCAAGACGATCGTGAAGAGCGTCGATTCGAGCCTGCTCGACGAGTGGGAGCGCATGGCGCAGCTGCAGGCGAGCGGCGAGACGGCGCTCGTGCGACCGACGGACGACATCCCCGAGGATCGCGAGGTCGATCTCACCGAGAACCCGCGCGCGTTCGGCGTGCTCGTGCGCACGGCGGCGTTCCGCTTCGTCGAGCGTCTGTCGCGCAAGCGCTGGGGCGAGGCCGCGCGCTGGATCAGCCCCGAGGACGGAAGCGCGATCGATCCTGCGAGCCTCGAGACCGCGCTCGCGCCGTACTTCGAGGAGCACACGCGCATCCGCACCGACGGCGCCGCGCGCGCCCCCATGCACACTCGGCTCGATCGCCAGTCCGGAGGCATCGCGGTCACTGTCACGCTGCTCACGGATCGCCCCGAGGACGCCGCCGCAGACGAGCACGGCGAGACCTCGTGGGTCGTCGAGCTGTTCGTTCGCTACGCGCGATCACGCAAGGAGATCGCGCTCGAGCTCGTCGGCATCCACCCGACCTGACGCTCCTCCGCGGCGGATCGGAGCGAGCGAAGGCGTCTTTCAATCTGAAACAAACGCGTCAGGGTCCTCGACGTGGATGTTTCCAATTGAAACAAAATCGAGCGTCTCGGAGCGGATGCAGAAAAGCAGGCGCGAGAGGGCACGCTGACGATGCGAGCGACCTCGGCGCGGGCGAGAAGAGCCCGGAGGGCTTGGTCGGATTGCCCATGCCCCGGACCTCGGTCCGTGGGGCTCCAGGCTCGCCTGTTCTGATGCCCACACGCTGAAGCCGCGGGGCACGCGCGATCCCTGAGAAGCCCGCGGGCTTCTGTCGCGTGCAGCAGGGCTGGCGAGCGCTACCTGCGCGCGTGCCCGGCGACGCTGGGCGCCTCTGGAGGCGTCGACGGACGAACGACCTGGCCCGTCGCGATCTCGACGCGGTCTCGATGCGCGAGGCGGCCGTCGATGAGCGCGACGTGCTGCACCGTCGACAGCGGCGCGCCCAGCATGCGCTCGCCGTGCTTGCGGAAGGTCGCGGGCTCACCGGTGCAGAGCGCGCGGATCGATCCGCTCCCTGCTGTGACGAAGCCCGGATGGCGCGCGAGCCATTTCTCGAGCGCGCGCGCCACGGCGGGGCCGGGATCGAGCACGCGCACGCTCGACGGCAAGACCTCGCGGAAGGTGCGCTCGAGCAGCGGGTAGTGCGTGCACGCGAGCAACAGCGTGTCCGCGTCCTCCAGGCCCTCGACGTACTTGGCGATCGCGAGGCGCGCGATCTCCGTGTCCTCCCAGCCTTCCTCGACGATCGGCGCGAGCAGGGGCGCCGCGCGCGACGTGACGCGGTGAGGGCCGAGCTTTGCTATCTCCGCATCGAACGTGCCCGACGCGATCGTGCGCGCCGTGCCCAGGACCGCGATGTGTCCTGCGCTCGATCCGACGGCCTCTTCGGCCGCGGGGATCGTCACGCCGAGGATGCGTCGCGCGCTCTGCTTGCTCGGCGCATAACGCTGCTGGAGGTGACGGAGCGCGACGCACGAGACCGTGTGACACGCGACGATCACGAGCGCGCAGCCCTCCTCGAACAGGCGCTCCACGCACTGCTCGGAGAAGTCGAGGATGGTGTCTGCGTCGCGTCCGCCGTAGGGCGCGCGCCCCGAGTCACCGAGATAGACGAAGTCGTGGTCGGGCAGTCGCGCACGGAGCGCGCGCAGCACCGTGAGACCACCGAAGCCCGAGTCGTAGACACCGATCACGGCGCGCAGCATACGACGGGCGATCTGGCTTGGTACGCGTCCGCCGAAGAGATCTCCCTGGGGGCACTTTCGCGGAACCCTTCGGTTCGGCGATAGTCGGTGTCTGATGCGAGCTTCGCGGGTGGTGCTCTTCGTCGGCGCGTGTCTGTTCGCGTCCGTCGTCTTCTCTCCGACCGTCGTGCGCGCCGATCCCGTGGATGCCGACGAGGACGGCAACCCCGATGAGGTCTTCGGTATCCGCGCAGGCGCCGATCTCGGCTTCGGCACGATCGAGCGCGGCGACTTCGTCCTCCTCGACGCGTCGCTCTACCTGCGCGTGTGGAACATCCGCGCCGACGTGTGGGCGCCTCTGCGCTTCCTCTTCGATGGCTTCACGTTCGTCACCGAAGACTGGAGCCAGCCGCGCGACATCAACCGTGTCTTCCGCTGCGTGCGCCTCGACGTCGGTGACTACGAGCAGCCCGAGGACCGCTACGACCCCACGTGCGAGGCGTATCCGCAGCGATCGGGTCGAGGTCTGCACGGTCGCAACTATTTCTCGCTGCGCGTCGCCCCGATCCAGGGCGTCTCGCTCGGTCACGAGACGCTCGTCTTCAATTTCCGGGGCAACCGTGACATGCAGCGTCCGCAGCTCGGTGTCGTGTCCGACTTGATCGTGAGCGACTGGCTGTCGGCCAACCTCTACCTCGACGACCTCACGAACCCCGGTGTGATGGTCGGCCGCGCGATCCTGCGTCCGTCGATCCTCATCAGCGGTCAGAGCTGGGACGAGACGCCGGACGACTTCGTCATCGGCCTCACGTACGCGGGGGATTTCCAGGCGCCGCTCTATCGACAGACGGCGTTCGGTCGTCCGCTCGTCGATCCGGGCAACGGCACCGCGCGCTTCACGCGCGACTCGCTCGTCGCCGTCGGCGCGGACGTTCACTACACGTACTACTGGGGCCTCGGGGATCGCACCGCGCCGCAGATCGGGTTCATGGTCTACAGCGATTTCAACGCGTTCCCCGAGATCCAGGACGCGTTCGGCTTTCACGCGGGCCTCCGCTTCACGTACCGGCACGAGGGCTGGCAGCTCTTCCTCGGCGGCGAGTACCGCGTGACGGGCAACCGCTACCTGCCCGAGTACTTCGACACGGAGTACGTCTCGCGCGCCCAGCAGTTCCTCCTCACGCCCGAGCTGCGTGGGCTCCCGGGGCTCGATCCGTACGTGACGAAGTACGGCTACATGCTCTCGAGGCCGACCGGCTACTTCCACTCGGGCCAGATCTACGGAAACGTCGTGATCCCCATCCCGATCGACGACCGCGGCCACTCCTCGCCGCTCCCGATCGGCTTCTTCATTGAGGACGCGGACGGTCCGGCGAACGCGTCGGTGTCGCTCTCGGTCGGTCCGTTCCGCATCGATCAGCTCGTCTTCGCCGCGCAGTACCTCCGCCGCAACTTCGACGACTGGTCGCAGATGTTCTCGCTCGAGGGGACGCTCATCCGCTTGCTCGGTCGCTTCTACTTCGGGCCCTCCGACGCAGCCCCCGGATCGATCGAAGAGATCCTCTCCTTCGTCCACCTCGACGCGCGCTTCGATCGCCGCTGGTTCCAGACGTTCGAGGGCGACCTCGCCGAGACCAACGACTTCGCGCTCACCGTGGGCTTCACGGCGGGCACGTGACGGAGGCACACGACATGACTCGCCACATCGCGCGTAGCGCCGCGGCCCTCGCGCTCACGATCTCGCTCACGTCGATCGCGGGCGGCTGCCTGGCCCCGCCGAACGTGTGTCGGGGCGATCCGGGCGGTGCGACCCCGACGGATGACACGGTGTGTGATCACCTGGCGTCGCTGTCGTGTCTGGCGGGCCCCATCCCCGAGTTCGTCGACGGTGGCCCCGAGGTGGGTCCCGTCGAGCTCGGCTTCGACGCGGCGGGCGGTGACCTGCGCACCGTGCATGCGACGGAGTGCCGCGCGGGGTACGCCTCTTGGGAGGCGAGCGTCGGTGCCGAGCACTTCGCGGCGCTCACGCGCTGCTACGTGGCGGCCCGCAATTGCGAGGAGGTCGAGGCATGCAACCGTGGCTGCGAGCTCGTGCTGCGGCCCGATGCCGGTTCCGCGGATGCGCCGTCGAGCGACGGGGGCGCCACCGACGCCAACGTCGACGTCGGGATCGACGCGCGATGAACGAGCCGTGATCGGTGGGCGATCACGTCAGAGGCGGGCGAGGATCGCGAGCGAGAGGCCGAGCGCGACGAACAGCAAGGGCAAGGACACCGCGACGTTGCTCCGTGCCGTACGCTCGACGAGCTTCTCGCGCGCGTGATCGAGAGCCCCGAAGACGAGCTTCGCGTCGCGCGGCAGCCTCGCCGCCCCGCCCCGGAACGGTGCGCCCAGGCCCGCCGGCAGCGAGGCGATCACTGTGACTGTCGCTCCCTCGAGCTGCGTTGGCGCGGTCTCCGCGACGAGCAGTGCGTGGCTCCCGTCCGAGAGCTGCACGCTGCCGCGATCACCGAGGTCGATGCGTGTGCCGCCGCGAACGACCAGCGTCTCGCGTCGAACCTCGCTCTCGCCCACGTCGCGCAGCACCCCCACGAGCGCTGCCGTCCCGTGCGCGCGCAGCGTCTCGGGCGCATCGAGGCCCGTCGCGACGCCCACGCGTCGTAGCTGGGCGAGCGCGAGCCCCCACAGCGCCGCGACGTAAGCGAAGAGGAGCGAGAGCCCCACAGTGTCCAGTCGGGCCGCGAGCCTCGCCATCGGCCCGTCGTCCGATCGCACGCCGTCGCGATCGAATCGCGCGCAGAGCGATCGGCCTCGCACGGGGACACAGAGCGACCACTCCGAGCCCGTCCGTCGCGCGAACGCGCGGGTGGGATCGCCGTGCGGAAAGCGGATCTCGCCTGCGCCGCCGCCGTCCGCGGTCTCGACGAGCCACACGTCCTCGCGCAGCACCGACACGCGCAGGCCGTTCTCCTCGTCGAGGATCGTGGGGCCGGACGTCGCGCCCGCGAGCGCGAGGTCTCCTGGCGCGCGCGCGTCGCTGCCCAGCAGCGTCGAGGCCGACGTCGGCGTGAGGAGCGCGAGGGTCACGACGACGCCCAAGATCGCAGCGGGCATGAGCGCGAGCACGAGCGAGCCTGCGAGCCGTCGGTGGGTCGCGTGGGCGAGCACGGGCAAGCGCGTGCGTGCGCGCGAACGCGTGCGCGCCGAGCCGAAGCGGTCGCGACCGTCGCTCCAGTCGTACGCCACGACCGCGAGCGAGACGACGAGCGAGCCGACGAGCGACACGACGAGCGGCAGCAACACCAGCGGCCCGTCGAGCCCGAGCATGGACGCGACGCTGGGCGTGATCCACGGCACCGCGCCCACGAAGCCGAGCAACGCGCCGCGAACGATCGTGACGCGCATCGGCTCCCGCGCCGCGTGTGCACCGCTCGCCAGCATCGAAGCGAACAGACCGCTGCCGGAGTCGATGGCCTCGAACGGCGCCGCGTGCAGCGGCGACAGCGCAGCGCCGAGCGCCATGGCGGCGAGCGGTGCGACCATGGCCTGCCACGCCCGTCCATCGACGTGCGTTCCGACGATGGGGCCCAGACAACAGGTCGCGACCAGCATCGCGCCGACGGGCCCGAGGATCAGTGGAACCCCGAGCACGCCGACGCGCCACGTCGCGATGTGGGCTCGCGTGGCACCCAGCACCCGGAGGTGCATCGCACCGATCAGGCGCAGGTAGATGGGGATCCCGATCAGGCAGAAGATCGAGGGCGAGGCCAGGACCGTGAGAGCCGCGAAGGGACCTGCTGCGATCGCGACGTCCGCGAGCACGCGCGTGAACGGAACCCGTTCGTCGCTCATGCGCGCATCGTATGCTCCCGCGGTCATGGCCGCGAACGCGCCGAGCGACTTCGTCGAAGCACCGTGGGACGCGCCCCTCGACGTGTTCGCCTACCTCGACGACGTGCCGAACGACGCGACGATGAGCGGCCTCTTCCTCGCGTCGGTGGTGAAGGCCGCGCACCGCGCAAAGCTCGACCTGCCGAGCGCGCGCGGCAGCTACATCGCGTTCCGCAGGTACCCGCTGCGCGAGCACTGCCAGCTCTTGGCGGAGGCGGCCGCGGGGATCTTTCCCGATCACTCGATGCGACAAGGGCTTCGTCGCCTCGGTCGCGGCGCACCGCAGACGTTGATCGAGTCGATGCTCGGCCGTGTGGTGTTCGGCTCCGCCGAAGGACCGATCGAGACGATCCGTGCGATGGCGAAGTCGTACCCGCTCCACATGAGCCCCGGCACGCTCGAGATCACGGAGGAGTCGCCGGGGCGCGTCGTGCTCGCGGCGCGCGCGATCCACCACTTCCTCGACTCGCACAACGTCGGCGTGTTCGAGGGCGTGCTGCGTCATTCCGGCGCCGAGGGCGGTCGCGTCACGATCCGCTCGTTGTCGCGCTGCGATGCGGATCTGCTCTGCGAGTGGCAGCTCTGATCGCTCAGGCGTGGCTGGCGGGATCCTGGCCGTAGGTCTCGACGAGCATCGCGTAGAGCTTCGGGTGCTTCTGCGCGAGCTGCTTGGGCTTCTCGAAGAAGGCCTCGGTCGCCACTGCGAAGAGCTCGGCCTCGTTCGTCGCGCCGTAGTCTCGGAGCACCGACTTGCGCGCCTCGATCTTGTCGGTCTCGACGTCGATCATCTCCACCCACTTGCTCACCGACGTCCACGGCATGAGCGAGGGCACGCCGTCCGCGTCGCCCGCGTGGAAGTCGAGCACGTGCGCGAACTCGTGGAGGCCCACGTGGTGGCCATCCAACGCGTTCGCGAAGCCGTCGCGCAGGGCGCGCGCCGAGAAGAGGATCGGCCCCGCGCCGTGGACCATGCCGGCGATGTTCTTGCTCGCGCCTTGCTCGTAGTCGGTGTCGAAGTGCTCGTCGTAGACGACGATGTCGCGCGTGCGCTCGTAGACGTAGCCCTTGCGGCCGAACACGAGCATCACCGCGCTGGCGGCCACGAGCACCTTCAGATCCTCGGGCACGGCGCGACCGCGCGGCGCGCTGATCTGCTGATCGAAGAGGAAGCGCTTCACCTCGCGCTCGAAGCGCACCTTCTCTGCGGCCGGGAGGCGTCGGTAGTAGCCGACCTTCTGCTCGAGCGTCTTCTTCGCGCTCTTGGGGAGCGGCGCGTCCATCGCGTCCGCTCGTGCACGGTGTCGAAGTGCCCACGCGACGAGCACCGCGACCAGGGCGACGACGACGACGCCGACCGCGAGCGGACCGGGAGCGAGCAGCGCGAGGGTGATCGAGGCAGTCACACGGAGAGGGTATCGCGCGAGCACTTTTCCGGGGGCCTGCTAGACCCGCGCCGCTTTCGCGAGACCGAGTGGTCTCCGAACGGAGATCCCTCGATGACTTCCACGGCCCAGACCCACCTCCGCAACGTCTGCATCATCGCCCACGTCGATCACGGCAAGACGACGCTCGTCGACGCGATGCTCCGACAGACCGGCGTCTTCCGCACCGGGCAAGAGGTCGTCGAGCGCGTCATGGACTCGAACGACCTCGAGCGTGAGCGAGGCATCACGATCCTCGCCAAGCAGTGCTCGGTGCGCTTCCCGACGAAGTCGGGTGAGGTGAAGATCAACATCATCGACACGCCGGGCCACGCGGACTTCGGCGGCGAGGTCGAGCGCACGCTCCGCATGGCCGATGGCGTGATCCTGCTCGTCGACGCGGCCGAGGGCCCGCTGCCGCAGACGCGCTTCGTGCTCGGCAAGTCGCTCGAGCTCGGGCACCGCGTGATCGTCGTCATCAACAAGATCGATCGCCCCGACGCGCGCCCGGACGAGGTGCTCAACGAGGTCTTCGATCTCTTCGTCGACCTCGAGGCGTCGGACGAGCAGACCGACTTCCCCGTGCTCTACGCCATCGGCAAGCAGGGCGTCTGCAAGCGCAAGATGGAAGACACGGAGATGAAGGATCTTCGTCCGCTCTTCGAGACGATCGTCGAGGTGGTGCAGCCGCCCAAGGGCGATCCGGACGCGCCGCTCCAGATGCTCGTCAACGACATCCAGGCAGACGAGTACGTCGGTCGCCTCGCCGTCGGCCGCATCGTGCACGGCCGCGTCAACGATGCGCAGACCGTGATGCGCATGGCCGAGAACGGGCCGATCCGCAGCAAGGTGACGAAGGTCTACGGCTTCGAGTCGATGAACCGCGTCGCGGTGGGCACGGCCGGCGCAGGTGACATCGTCGCGCTCGCGGGCATCGACGAGGTGCAGATCGGCGACACGATCGCCGACGCCGAGAAGCCGATGGCGCTGTCGCGCATCCGCGTCGAGGAGCCCACGCTCAAGGTCACGTTCCTCGTGAACACGGGTGCGTTCGCCGGCAAGGTCGGCAAGTTCGTGACCTCGCGTCAGCTGCGCGAGCGCCTCGAGCGCGAGGCGATGCGCAACCTCGCGATGCGCTTCGAGCCCACGGACTCGCCCGATCAGTTCACGGTCTTCGGCCGCGGCGAGCTGATGATCACCATCCTCCTCGAGACGATGCGTCGCGAGGGCTACGAGATGGCGGTCGGCATGCCCGAGGTCGTGATCAAGGAGATCGAGGGGCAGAAGATGGAGCCCGTCGAGCGCGTCGTCGTCGACGTGCCCGAGCAGTTCGTCGGCATCGTCACCACGAACCTCGGCCAGCGCCGCGGCGTGATGAGCAAGATGACGAACCTCGGCTTCGGCCGCGCGCGCATGGAGTTCCGCGTGCCGAGCCGCGGCCTCATCGGCTTCCGCGGTCAGTTCCTCACCGACACGCGCGGCACCGGCCTCCTCAACACGCTCTTCGACGGCTGGGAGCCGTACGCGGGCGCGATGAACCGTCGCCTCAACGGTGCGATGGTCGCCGACCGCATGGGCGAGTGCACGGCGTACGCGCTCGATCACCTCCAGCCGCGCGGCGTGCTCTTCGTCTCGCCGGGCGTGGCCGTCTACGAGGGCATGATCGTCGGCGAGCACAACCGCGAGAACGATCTCGACGTGAACATCATCCGCGAGAAGAAGCTCTCGAACGTCCGCAGCAAGAACAAGGACGACAACGTCGTCCTGCAGCCGCCGAAGGTCATCACGCTCGAGTACGGCCTGGAGTTCATCGACCGCGACGAGCTCATGGAGGTGACGCCCGACGCGATCCGCCTCCGCAAGAAGGTCCTCGAGCTCAACAAGCGTCCGCGCCGCGACGACGAGCGCGCGGGCTGAGCCCGTGACGACTCCCGTCGGGCCGTGAGCGCGCAGCGGGTGAGCTGACGTGCTTCCGCGCGAGATCCTCGGGACCGCGACCACGCCTTCGGGCGAGCCGCTGTCGCTCGTGCGCGAGGGCGTCACGTTCGTCGTGCGCGTCCGCAACGAGGTCCTCATGTCGAGCCGCGTGCACGGCTCGGAGGAGGCGATGGCGGACGTGATGCGAGCCGCGATCGGTGATCGGCGTCGCGCGCGCGTGCTCATCGGAGGGCTCGGCCTCGGCTACACGCTGCGTGCGTGCCTCGATCGACTCGCTGTCGATGCGGAGATCGTGGTGCGAGAGCTCGTGCCGGCGATCGCGCAGTGGAACCGTGAGCTCGTCGGTGACCTCGCGGGGCGACCGCTCGAGGACGTGCGCGTGCGCGTCGAGATCGGCGATGTGTTCGAGGCGCTCGCGCCGGCGTCCTTCGACGCGATCCTCCTCGACGTCGACAACGGTCCGGAGGCGCTGACCGTCGCCTCGAACGCGCGGCTCTATCGAGGACGTGGTGTGGAGCGCTGCGCCGAGGCGCTCCGACCGGGGGGCGTGCTCGTCGTGTGGTCCGCGTTCGAGAGCGCGCGCTTCGAGCGGGAGATCACGCGGGCCGGCCTCGCATCGGAGGTGGTGCGCGTGCGTGCGCGCGGGACGATCAAGAAGGGATCACGACACCTCCTCTACGTCGGCCGCGCATCCCGGAGGTGACGGCGGATGGGCCGTGTGAAGATGTCGCGATGACGGAGCGCGTCCCGCTGGCCGAGGCGATGATCGACCTGATCGCGGGGCGCGTCGCGTGGCGCCCGCCGTGGTTCCAGCCCGGACCGCCGATGGAGGCATGGCTCATCCCCGAGGCCACGGGCGCGCTGCTCGTCGTGTGGGATCCGAGTCGCGCGCGCGCCGAGCGCGCCGTCGTGTACGACGAGGCGAAGCTACGGGCCGAGCTGCCGCGGCTCGTCACGTCGGGCGTGGTGTGGGCGAGAGACATCGTCCCGATCGCGTCGGTGCCTGCCGGTGCCGCGAGGTGCGGTCACGCGCTGATCACACGGCTCGCATCGACCCTCGCGCTGCTTCGTGCGCGGCCGGAGCTGTGCCTCGAGAGATCGCTCGGCCCCGACGCGACCGATCACCTGTCCCATCGCGTCGAGGTCGGGTGGCGATCGTTCGTCGTCTCGAAGGGCACGCCGATCCGCGTGGCGCGCTACGAGGACGACGTGATCGAGGCCATGGTGAGCGCGATGCTCTTCGCCTCGGACGAGCTCGCGCCGGTGCCGATCGATCCCGCGCTGATCGCGAAGCTCGACGAGGGTGAGCGTCGCTGGATCGTGCTGCGTGAACGCATGCGGCGCGGAGAGATCGGCTGGCGCGTGCACGTCGATCGTGTGGTCGTGGACCTCGAGGGTGATCTGTTCAGCGCCGCGTTCCACGGGCTGCAGGTGACGTACTCGCACCCGTTCGCGCGCGGACACGTCGATGGCGACATGCTCACGCGCACCCTGACGGATGCGGAGCCCTCACCGATCGTGCCTCTGCTTGCCGGACAGCAAGCGGCCCTCCGCGCGAGCGTGAGGTCGAGGTGAGCTCCAGCCTCCGCTTCATCGCGTGTGCGCTTTCGTTCGTCGTGTCGGGCTGCGGCGAGGACGCGACACCGACGCCCACCTCGAGCGCGCCAGTCACGGCGCCCACGCCCACGCCCGAGGTCACCCCGACGGCGCGTGAGCCCGAGCCTCCGCCGCTCGTGGCACCCGAGTCACACGTCGAGGCCGTCGGCCCGTACCAGGCCGACACCTCACGCGACTGTGACGGATGGCCGGCGCTCGATCTCGAGACGAGCGAAGGGCTCTGCGTCGGGATCGTCGCGCATGCCGAGTCGGCGGGCATTCCGAACCCGCGCACTCGCTTCCGGCCGCGCACGATCGTCGAGGATCCGGCCCACGCGAACGTCTTCTGGATCGTCGATGCCGGCGCGCGTCGTGATCGAGCGGGCCGCTTGTTCCGCATGGACGCGACGACGCACCCACCGTCGATCGTGAGCGTGGCAGAGCGGCTCGATCGACCCCACGGAAGCGCGATCGGGCCCGATGGCCGCCTCTACGTCGGCGAGGTGCACCAGATCGTGCGGTTCGACACTTCCTTCGAGGGCGCGTCGACCGACGTGCTCGCGAGCCGCGAGATCGTGATCGAGGGCCTGCCCACGCAGATCCCAGGGCGCGATCGCGTGCGCTTCCATCCGCTCTCCGCCTTCGTGTTCGTCGCGCCCACGTGGGATCTCGCGCTCAACCGAGGCTCCTCGACCGATCACTGCGCGGAGTCGCTCGTGGAAGGTCTCGAGACCCTCGAGCCGTGTCACGACGAGCTCGAGGGCACCGCGGCGGTGCGTCTCTACGCGCACAGCGTCGATGCCGACGAGCGTCACACGTGGGGCGGGCCGCGCACGCCGTGGGCAGGCCTCAGGAATTCCGTCGCGCTCGTCGCGCATCCCTCGGGGACGATCCTCCAGGGCGAGAACGCGACGGACTTTCCCGAGGATGATCGGCCGAACGAAGAGCTCAACGTGCTCGCGCCCCGCAACGACGGTCGCGTGCACTACGGCTGGCCCTATTGCTACGACCTCGATCGGCCCGACGATCGCTGGACGCGCGCGCTCTTCTCTTGCGATCCGAGCGTGAACCCGCGCTACGCCCCCCCGCGGATGCTCTTGCCCGCGCACGGCGCGCCGCTCGGCATGGCGTACTACGTCGGCGAGCTCGCGCCGCTGCGCGATCGCCTCTTGATCGTGCTCCACGGCTATCGATCACGGGGCCACCGCGTGATCGCGATCCGCGTCGACGGCGAAGGTCTGCCCGTGCCCGATGCCGCGATCGAGGACATCGTCGCAGGCTGGGACGCCTCGGACACGGGACCGAAGGGGACGCCCGTGAGCGCGACGGTCGCGCGCGACGGCAGCGTGTGGATCGTCGAGGACAACAACGGCACCGTGCTGCGCCTCGCACGCGACGCGTACGCCGCGAGCCGGCGCGGAGAGGCGCCCGTGATCACGCCGACCGAGGCGCACGCAGACGAAGCGTTCGTGTCGCTCCATCGCGATCTGCTCACGCCTCGGTGCGCGCGCTGCCACGAGCCGCTGCGTGGTGAGGCCGACGCTGCGCTCACCGCGATCACACGCGAGGGCTGGCTTCGCGAGGACGAGGGTGACGTGTTGCTCTGGCAGCGCGTGCGCCCCGGTGCGAGCCGTCGCATGCCGCTCGATGGAAGCCTCACCGACGCAGAGACCGCGTCGATCCGCGCCTGGCTCGACGCGCGATCACGCTGACGTCACGGCGTGCTGCGCGGCGGCGGTGGGCGGCTCGGGGCGCAGGCCGTGCGGCCATCGGGCGTCGAGCGACACACGCCTTCGATCGTGCCGTGCGGCGTGTCGAGCACACACGAGTCTCCGGTCGCGGTGTCGTCGCACGCAGTGAACGCCTCGGGCGGCGGAGCATGCGGACCACCGCGCCCACCTCCTCCGCCCGGGCCGCCTTCGGGGCGACACGCGAGGGGCAGATCGTCCGAAGGCGAGTCGCAGGTGCCGCGGACGGCGCTGCCTCCCTGCGGCGGCGTCACCGAGCACGTCGCGCCACGGGTGCGACCTCGACACGCGGCGAGCGCTTCCGCCGGCGGACCATGACCGCCGGGCGGGCGACCTCGATCCTGCGCGAGCGCGACGCTCGCCAAGAGCGGCGCGGCGAAGAGCGAGAGGGCAGTGAGCGCGGCGAGGCTGCGGCGCGTGAGGTGGGTGAGGTGCGGATGCGTGACCGTGATCATCGGAGCTCCTTGGGGCTGCGTGGGGCGACGGCGCGCTCGTGCATCGCGACGTCGATGGAGCTCATCCTGCGAGAGAGGTGCGAGCTGGGTGTTGCCCTCATGTGTCCGACCTTGTCGGTCGGGACGGGAGCACGATCGCCTCCAGGCTCACCGTCATCGTGGTGCCCACGCCGGGCTCGCTCACGACCTCCACTGTGCCGCGGTGCGCTTCGACGATGCGAAGCGAGAGCGCGAGACCGAGGCCCACGCCGCCTGCGCTGCGCACGCGCGATCGCTCCGCACGGAAGAACGGCTCGAAGATGCGCGGCAGGTCCGCAGGCTCGATGCCGATGCCGTGATCCTCGACGACGATCTCCACGCGATCGCCCGCGCGTCGCACGCGCAGCGTGATGGGCGACTTCGGATCGGGGGTGTACTTGTCGGCGTTGTCGAGGACGTTGTCGATCGCGCGGCGAAGCACCGCGAGATCGGCGAGCACGTTCGGCGCCGCAGGATCGATGTCGAGCTCCAGCGTGCGGCTCGGGTGCCGTGACGCGAAGCGCTTCTGCACCGCGAGCACGAGCTCTTCGAGGGTCGTCTCGCGCAGGGTCCCGACCGGCAGACCCGTGCGGCCCGAGCGCTTCTCGCGCTCGAAGCGAAAGGCGAGGAGCACGTCGTCGACGATGCCCTCGAGCTCTTGCAGATCCGCGGTCACGTCCGCCAGCGCTTCGGTGTGACCCTCGGCCGCGAGGTCGAGCGCGACACGCAGCCGTGCGAGGGGCGTGCGCAGCTCGTGCGAGACGTTGGCGAGCAGCTCGCGCTCCGAGCGCAGCATGTCCTCGACGCGCTCCGCCATCTGATCGAAGCCGCGCGCGACGGTCCCGATCTCGTCGTCGCGGGAGATGCCCGTGCGCGTTCCGAGATCACCTTGCCCGACCTTCCTCGAGGCCTCGGTGAGGCGCTCGAGCGGACGCACGATCCAACGTGCGGTGAAGAACGCGCCTGCCGCGATCACGAGGAGGCCCACCAGCGCGGTCAGCAGCGGACCGACATAACCGGGCGGTGCTTCCCCGCGCGCCACGAGCAGGTGCCCGCTCGCGAGCCGACGCAGGATCGGTGGCCGTGGTCCTCCTGGATCGAAGGGTCCGATCGGCGGCGGCGGACCGTCGAACGGTGGGACGCGATCCAGAGGAGGACCGTCGAAGCGAGGACCGCGCCCCGGAGCATCGTCCGCCGGAAACCGGGGTGGTCCCCGATCGTCGCGCGGAGGGCGACCGCGCGCATCGCGCGGCAGGGGCACGGGTGTGTCCGACGAGCTCGCGATCGCCTCACGCCCCGCGTCGTACAGCGTGAAGCTCAGCGTGTGCTGCTCCGCGAGCTCGCGCAGCGCGGGCTCGATCGCGCTCATCTCGCCCCGCGCGATGAGGCGCTCCACGCGCACGACGGCATCGTCGAGGTGGCTCGTGAGGTCGTGGGGCGCGGGCGGCTGCGTGAGTCGACCGATCGCGAGGGCCGCCACGGCCAGCACCGCGAGCTGCACCACGCCCAGCGCGAGCAGGCGCAACGCGAGAGGCAGGCGAGGCGCGCGATCGGTCACTGGTCACTCGCTCGGAGACAGCACGTAGCCCACGCCGCGCACCGTCTTGAGGAGGCGGGGCTGTCGCGGATCGTCACCGAGCTTGGCGCGCAGACGCGAGACGTGGACGTCGATCGAGCGGTCGAACGCGTCGTCCGCGTTGCCCTTCACGAGCTCCATCAGCTGCTCGCGTCCGAGCACGCGGCCGGGTCGCTCCGCGAGCACACGGAGGAGCGACATCTCGTAGGTCGTCAGCGCGAGCGGCTTGCCGTGCAGCGTCACCGTCATCGTGGCGGCATCGACCACGAGAGGGCCCACCTCGATGCGGCTCGCGCGGGGTCCGACGAGACCCTTGGCGCGGCGTGCGTGCGCGCGGATGCGCGCGAGCAGCTCGCGCGACGAGAAGGGCTTGAGCACGTAGTCGTCCGCCCCGCCCTCGAGGCCGAGCACACGATCCGCCTCTTCGGTGCGCGCCGTCAGCACGATCACGGGCACGTCCAGCCGCTCGCGGAGGCGTCGACAGACCTCGAGACCATCGAGGCCCGGAAGCATGAGATCGAGCAGGACCACGTGCGGTCGGAGGCGAACGATCTCGGCGACCGCGACGTCGCCGCGGGTGATCACGTGCGTCGTGACGCCGTGCGTGCCGAGGTACTGCGCGGTGAGGCGCGCCAGCTTCTCGTCGTCCTCGACGTAGACGACGGTCAGTGATTCCTCGCGCTCCACGCTGGCGTTCACACCGAGAGGGTGACCGATGGCCAGCAACGGGAGAAGGCGTCGCAACAATCGGACAAGAGGCTCACCGCGCCGCGGCGTCGTCGATCCCACCGACCGGCACCAAGCGCACGAGGATCAGCGCGGGCACCGAGGCGACGAGCGTGAGCGCGAAGTAGGGCACGGCACCCACGCGCTCGTAGAGATGACCGGAGAAGCCGCCCGACATGGTGGACCCGAGCGACACGAGGGCCGTGAAGAACGCGTAGTGCGAGGCAGAGAACGTGCGCCGCGAGCGGCGCATGAGGAGCACCGTCGACGCGGTGCCCGCGAGCGAGCCCGCGAGCTGCTCGAGCACGACGGCGATGCCGATGCCCCACAGCGGGGGCCGCACGACGGCGACGACGAGGTACCAAGGCACCGCCATCACCCACGTGAACGGCACGAGCCAGCGCTCGAGCCCGCCGCGCGCGAGCAGCCATCCCGCGAAGATCGATCCCGCGATGGTGGTGGTGAGCGCGATCGATCGAAGGAGGCCCCGCTCGTCGAGGCTCACCCCGAGATCGCGCAGGAGCACCGACGACATCGACGACGTCATCGTGTCGCCGAGGCGGTAGGTGAGGGCGAAGCCGAGCACGAGCATCACGCCCGGCTGCGTGAAGAACGACTTGTAGGTCGCCCAGAAGGGCTCGCGTGTTCCGTCCTTCTTGATCGCGTGGGGCTCGATCACGCGCGGCAGCACGAGCGCGTTGGTGGCCCCCGTCGCGATCAAGAGCGAGCCTGCGGCGAAGAACGCGAGCTGCCAGTGCGAGGTGCCCGCTGCGCCCCACGCACCGAGATCACGCTCGGGCGAGGCGAGCAGGACGAGCGCGGCGCCGCCTACGTACATCGCTGCGCGGAAGGCCGCCTGTCGTGTGCCCGAGTAGAGCGCTTGTCCGCGCGAGTCGAGCGCGATCATGTAGAAGCCGTCGCACGCGATGTCGTGCATCGCGTGCATCACGGCGATCACGCCGAGCACGATCCAGAAGCCGATCCAGCTCGGCGGTCCCGCGTGGGTCGCGCCGCGATCGGCGCCGAGCCAGAGCGCGAGCCCCACGATGCCGAGCCCGATCAGGAGCTGCATCGTGATCGTCCAGCCGCGCTTGGTGCCGATGAGATCGACGATCGGGCTCCACAGCGGCTTCGCCGTGACGGGGACGTGGAACCACGACGTGTAGCCGACCTCCGAGGCGGGGGCGCCGATCGCCGTCAGGTACTCCGTGAGGAGCATGTGGAGGATCGAGTACGGCAGGCCCTCGCCGAAGTAGGCGCTCGTCGTCCACCCGAGCTCGCGGGCGCGCTTGTCCGCCGGCGCATCGCTCGCGCTCGGAGCCGTCGCGGGGATCGGGGCCTCGTCGCTCACGGGCGGACCCTAACGGCGACGGCCGATCGACGCAGCTTTGTGACGAGCGCGATCAGGGCGTGACGGTGCGGAGCACGCGAACCCGCCGTCGCTCGATCGCGAGCACGAGGCGTCCGTCGAGCACGAGCTCGGCGTGACCGTCGGCGTCGGTGTCGCGTGCGGCGAGCGTCGCGCTGCTCGGGATCTCCACGTCGAGCATGCCGCTCGCGATCCTCGTCCAGGCGTCGCCACGGCGTCGGAGCACCACGACGCCGAGCTGCACGATGGGCTCGAAGTGAACGTCGTTGCCGCAGAGCTCGCTCTGGACGATCACGCGACGATGGAGCACCGCGACTTCGCACGTGCTCGCCTCGGGAACGGCCACGGGCGCCGCGATCTCGAGCGGACCGATGTTCACGCCCACGCAGCGCGACGCCGGGAACGCAGGGGTCGTCACGGCGAGGTGCTGCACCGAGACCGCACCTGCGACGAGCCATGACGGATCGCACGACGTGCTTCCGCTCGGGGTCTGGGCCGACGCGACGGGTGCCCACGTGCCGAGGGCGAGGCACGTGACGATGCCGACGAGGTGCGAGGACGGGTGCATGCCTGCACAGGATACCGGGCTCCGTCCGCGCTGTGCGGTGAGGCCGTGCTACACGCTCGCCCCTCATGGCGAGCCTCAAGAAAGACGTGGTCACCGGGCCGATCGCGATCCTCTCCGACATCCACGGCAACCTCGTCGCGCTCGACGCGGTGCTGGCCGAGCTCTCACGTCGCGAGATCGATCGCATCATCGTGGCGGGCGACCTCCTCTTCGGCGGCGACGATCCGCTGGGCGTCTGGCGCCGGCTGGGCGAGAAGAAGGCGCAGCTCGTGCGAGGTCTCAGCGACACCGCGCTGGCGACACTCGATCCCGAGAAGCTCGTCCCCAAGACCGACGAAGACGCGAAGAAGCGCGAGCAATTCCTCGATGCGCGCAAGAAGGTCGGCGAGCTGGTGCTTCGCTCGATCGCCAAGCTTCCCGAGCAGATCCGTCTTCCGCTCGCCGATGGCCGCGAGCTCGTCGTCTGCCACGGATCGCCGCGTGATCCCTCGGTCGATCTCACGTTCGACGTCGACGACGAAGAGCTCCTCGTGCTGCTCGGTGGCGATCCCGCCGACATCATCGCCGTCGGGGGCTCGCACGTGGCGTTCGATCGCACGCTCGACGACACGCGCGTGCTCGGCCTCGGATCGGTCGGTGCTTCGCCCGAGGGTGATGCCGCGCACTTCGTCATCCTCTCGCCTCGCCTCGAGGGCACGCTGATCGAGCGCGGCTGGATCACGCTGTCGTCCGGCGAGGTCGGCTCGGCGTGACGCCGCGCGCTGACGGGGGCCGTCGCGCTATAACGCTGCCCTCGTGACCGAGTCCGACGACGAGCTCGCCGACCTCCGTGCGCTCCGCGATGCGCGGCGCATCGACAGGAACCGTCTCGTGTACCGGTGGGATCTCGACAAGACCTACCTGCGCACCGAGTTCGACACGGTGCGGGATCTGCTGCGCACCGCGTTCGAGACCGCGAGCGACAAGCGCACGGTGCCCGGCGCGGCGGCGCTGCTCCGCGAGATCCGGGGCACCGACCCCTACGGCATCTACATCGTGTCGGGCAGCCCCACGCAGCTGCGCAAAGTGCTCGAGGCGAAGCTGCGCCTCGACGGAGTCCGGTGGGACGGCTTCGTGCTCAAGCCGCAGCTGACGAACATCCTCCGCGGCCGCTTCCGCTTCGTGAAGGATCAGGTCGGCTACAAGCTCGCGGCGCTGCTCGAGACGCGCATCGAGATGCCGACGGACACGCGCGAGTACATGTTCGGCGACGACGCCGAGGCCGACGCGTTCATCTACACGATGTTCTCGGACCTCTCGACGGGCCGCGTGGAGCCCAAGATCCTCACGCCGGTCCTCGAGGCCGCGGGCGTGTATCCCGATGTCGTGCCGCAGATCGTTCGGCTCGCGGGTCGTCTGCCGCGAGGCGGAGGCGCCGAGCGCGTCTTCATCCACCTCGATCGCGTGTCGTTGCCGAGCGCGTTCGACGAGTTCGGAAAGCGCGTCTTTCCCTTCTACAACTACTTCCAGCCGGCGCTCTTGCTGCTGTCGGACGGCGTGATCGATCCGCTGTCGGTGCTGCGCGTGGCGGCCGAGCTCGTCATCCACCACGGCTTCACGTCGGACGCGCTGGTCGCGAGCTACCGCGACGCTGCGACGCGAGGGTTCGTCGGTGGCCGCGTCGCGCGCGTGCTCGGCCGCTTCGCGCGCACGGTGGACGAGTCGCTGCTCGCGACGACGGGCCCCGTGATGCGGCGCTTCGCCGAGGAGCTGCTCGACGACCCCGTCTCGAAGCTCGAAGAGCCTCCTCCCGTCGCGGAGAGCGAGGTCGAGTACCTGTCGCTGTTCACGAAGGACAAGAAGCGCGCGCGCGCCGCGAAGCTCCGCTCGATGGGCCGCGCGCCCGAAGACGGGTGAGCCCGACGTGCTCGGCGGTCGCGTCGCGTCGGTGAGCGGTCGCGACGTTCGCGCGGGTTCTCGTAGAGTGCGCGGGTGATCGAGGGCATCGCCGAGCAGGAGTCGATCTTCGCGAGCACGCTCCGTGCGCTCGCGGAGCCGCGAAGGTTCGTGCCGATCCTCGTGCTCGCGATCCCGATCGTGATGACGCAGGCGCCGAGCCCGTCGCGGTGGGCCTTCCCGGTCGGCATCCTGATGGTGCTCGGCTTCGTGCTCTTCGCGCCCACGAGCTACCGCTACTTCTTCGGCGCGCGCGCGAAGGGTCCGCTTCCCCTTCGCGTGATCGCCTACAGCGCGCTCGGCGCCTCGGTGATCGGCGCGGTGGGCATCGGACTGCCCGAGCTCGTCGATCTGCGCTCGTCGTTCCTCACCGACGACTCGAGCCTGCTCGTCTCGCTCGGCCTCTACTTCGTCGGTGGCTTCGGCTTGGGCCGCGACATCGAGCTCGAGCTCGAGCTGGCGCGCGAGAAGCGACGCACCGAGGTCCTCCTGCGCGAGGCCGAGCACGCGCAGTTGCTCGCGATCCGCGCGCACCTCGATCCGCACTTCCTCTTCAACACGCTCAACGCGATCGCCGAGTTCTGCCGAGAAGACGGGGTCGCGGCCGAGCGCGCGATCCTCGAGCTGTCCTCGATGCTGCGATCGTTGATGGAGGGCCTCCGCACGCCGAGCTGGCCGCTCGAGCGCGACGTGGCGCTCGTGCGATCGCTCGCGCGTCTGCACGCGGCCCGCGATCCCGAGCGCTTCGTCTTCGCCGAGGACGTGGACGCACAGGCCCTCTCGCGTGAGGTGCCCGCGATGATCCTCCTCCCCGCGATCGAGAACGCCTACAAGCACGGGCCTGCACGCGGTCACCGCGGCGCGGTCCGCCTCGTGGTGCAGGCGAGCGATCACGAGACCGAGGTGCGCATCGAGAACCCGGGCGCGTTCGAGGGGCCGCGCGAGGGTGGCGAAGGGCTCGCGATGATCGAGAAGCGTCTGGTCGCGGCCTACGGCGTCCGCGCGAGCTTCCGCATCGCGACCGAAGACGGGCGCACCGTGGCGAGGTTCGTCCTTCCGTTCGGTCGTGCGTGACGCGACACTCGCGGTCGTGACCGCCCTCCGAGTGTTGATCGTGGACGACGAAGCCACCGCGCGGCGTCGCATGCACCGGCTGCTCTCGTCGATCGAGGGCGTCGAGATCGCGGGCGAGCGCGACAGCGCCGAGGCGATGCTCGCCGCGCTCGACGAAGACGACGTCGACGTCGTGATGCTCGACGTCCAGATGAGCGGGATGAGCGGCCTCGATGCGCGCGCGAAGATCCCCGAGGACGGGCCGTACGTGATCTTCGCGACGGCGCACCCCGAGCACGCTGTGAAGGCGTTCGAGCTCGGCGCCGTGGACTACGTGCTCAAGCCCGTCGACGAGGCGCGCCTGCGCGTGGCCATCGAGCGCGCGAAGAAGCACTACGCCGCGCGCCCGGCGCCCGAGCTCCGAGGCACCTCGGCCTTGCCGCGGCTGGCGATCGACACGAGCAAGGGCATCGTGCTCGTGGCGCCCGACGACGTGAGCCACGCCGTGCTCGAGGGCGCGCTGGTGAACGTGCACGTCAGCGAGGCGGGCGCGAGCCGCGCCTACGTCACCGACATGCAGCTCGTCGATCTGGAGAAGCGCTTGGGCGAGCTGCTCGAGCGCGTGCATCGCAAGGCGGTGGTGAACTTCGCGTACGTGGCGCGCCTCGAGCCACAGCCGACGGGCGGCTATCTCGCGCACATGAAGAACGGCGACCGCGTCGAGATCTCGCGCCAGTCCGCGAGACGAATCCGACGCCGCCTCGGCCTCACCTGATCGAAGGCGAAGCCAGTCAGGAGCACCTCGGTCGCGTGTCGTTCGACCCGAGGTCGTTCCCGTGCACACCGTCCACTCGAAGCGCATCAGCCGCGCCGTGATGGCGCGCGTCCTCGCGCTCCACGAGCGTGCGTACGCCATCCTCCTCGGCCTCGGGCGTGCGGCGCTCAGCGACGCAGCGGTGCTCTCTCGTGAAGCCGAGTCGGCGCTGCTCGACCGTCGACGGGCGGCAGCGTGGCTTCGTGCGCACGGCTGGTGCGACGACGTGGCGGCTGCCGATCACGACGCGCTCGGAGCGCTCGTGGGATCGTTCTTCCACACGTCCTTTCACGTTCACCGCTTCGAGCTCGGTGGCGAAGTCGACGCCCAGCTCCGACTCGGCCCGGGGCACGCGGCGCCCTCGCATGCGCGACGCGCGCGGCACGGAGGCAGCGCCTCGCGCGAGGCCCTCCATCGGATCTGTCGTGACGAAGGTCTTCGTGTCGACCACGCAGCGCTTCGTCTCGTGGCGCAGTCGAGCTCGCTCCGCGACGACGCGCGGCTGTGGACCTACGCCGTGGGTCTGGTCGCGCGCGCACGAGGTGGCGGGGAAGGCGCTGCGGACTGGGCCGCGTGGCGAGTCCTTCGCCGTCACGCGGGGCGCTCGCTCGACGTGGATGCCGTGTGGGAGGCGCGAGAGCGCTTGCTGGTCGCGCTCTCGCGCGAGGCCTCACGCTGAGCGCACGAGGCTGGTGCCGCTAGATCGCGTCCGCGGTGAAGTGAGCGCGCACCCACGCACGGAACTGCGGCAGATCGAAGCGATCGAGGAGCGGCAGGAAGGCTCGCTCCACGCGATCCTCACGCGCCAGCTGATCGAGCGGCCGCACGCCCACGTCGTGGCCAGCGAGCACGTACGGCATGATCTCGGTGCGTCCCTCGTCGAACGCGTCGAAGAGGAGGCTCGCCTTGAGGTAGGCGTTCGCGACGTCGGCGAAGCCGGGACGCACGCCACGGAGGTAGCGACTGAAGGGCTCGGCGATCACGCGACGCGTGGGCTTGTCGCGCAGCCCGAACGCCTCGAGCTGCATGCGAAGAAACGCGCTGGCGCTCATGTCGGGGTGCTGTCGCTTGCGCCGCTCGGCCTCGTAGCCCTCGGCCACCACGACGAGCGCGTGCGACGACGTCTCGAGCGCTTGCGCCACTTCACGCAGCACTTCCTCGGGGAACTTGAAGAACGGCAGCACCACGAGGTGCGCGCGCGCACCGACGCCGCAGTGGAGCGCGTGACGTCCGCTGCGGTTTCCCATCATCTCGAGCAAGTAGATGCGCTCGTGCGTGTAGGCGTCCTCGTAGAGCCCGCGCGCGATCGTCGCGCCCGCCTCGACGCCCGTGAGGAAGCCCAGCGCTCGATCACCCGCGACGTCGTTGTCGATGGAGACGTTGATGAACGCGCACGGCGGTCGAGGTCCCGTGTCGTCGTCCACGTACGAGTCGAGCCAGGCGCGGAGACCATCGAGCGTGCCGTTGCCTCCGACGCACACGAGGTGCGTGAAGCCTTGCGCGGCAAAGGTGCGCGCGGCCTCGTCGCGGATCGCGCGTTCGTGGAACGCGGCGAATCGTTCGCTGCGGAAGTCGGAGCCCGGATCGAGCACGCGTCGCCCCATCGAGCGCGCGGGGATGCCTTGGCCGAGCAGCTGGTAGCGCTCGTCACGACCCACGACGAGGCGCTCCACGCGCGGCTCGCTCGTGGCGCGCGAGGTGAGCGAGCGGAAGCCCTGCGTCGCGGCCCACACCTCGTAGCCGCGTCGCGTTCCTTCTTCCGTGAGCGCGACGGCGACCGACGAGTAACCGGGCGCGTTGCCACCATCGAACACCGCGAGGAGCCTTCGCTCGACGCGCGGCGCAGTGCTGAGGCGGACGAACGGAAAGCTCATCCGAACGGCAACCCTGCGGCGCCAGCGTGCACCCACGCGAGCACGGCGTTGGCAGCCTGCGTGACCGCCTCGCGCTGGAACTGCTGCCAGTCGGCGCGGCCGGTCGAGCCGACGATGTTCGAGACCCCGAGCACGCAGGCGAAGGGCACGTTCGCACCCGAGGCGGCGCATGCGACGCCGAACACGTCGGTGTTCTCGACGTGCGCGCCGACGACCGAAGGAATGCGGCTCGCGAGCGAGTCGCTGCGCGTCATCGCGAGCGGCGAGGCGACGGGGGCGACGTGGGTGCGCACGCGACCGCTGCTCAGGCCCGCGACCATGGCGGCGCTCGTCTCGATCGTTGTGGCCATCGGCGTCGGCCACTCCGAGCCGCCCTGGATCACCGCGTGATCGAGCGCGAGGATGCGTGGCGCCACCACGAGATCGTGCGGCTGGTACTCGGGAAGGCCGGGGTAGACGCCGCACGAGCCCACCATGACGACGGCGCGCGGTGTGAGCGCGAGGAGGCCGCGTGTGGTCGTGCTGCCCGCGGCACCGGGCCCGAAGCCGACGACCTTCGAGCGGATGACGAGCCCGCGCACGGTGCCCTCGAGCTTGTCGCCGAGGTGCGGCCGGAGGCCGATGAGATCAGGCGCTCCCGCTGCGACGATCAGCACGTCCGTCCTACCGTCCTGCACCGTCATCGCGTCCGCCTCATGGGGCGCGCAGCATATCGCAGCACGCTCCGTCGGTGCGCCAACATCCACGCGCCCGCCGCGCCCACATCCACTCCACGAACGACGGGGCGTGCGGTGTCGAACCCTCTGCTATCGTCAGCCCTTCGGCCTCGGCTCGCTCCAAGAGGAGAGTGGATGGACAACATCCCGTTCTATTTCATCGCGATCCTCGGGATCACGTTCCTCGTGATCGTCCACGAGACCGGCCACTACCTCGCGGCGCGCGCGTTCGGCATGCGCGTCCTTCGCTACTCGCTCGGCTTCGGCCCCGTCATCGCGAAGTACCAGCCGAAGGACAGCCCGACGATCTTCCAGATCTCGGCGATCCCGATCCTCGCGTACGTGCAGATCGACGGCATGAACCCCGCCGAGGACAACGATCCCAACGATCCTTCGCTCTATTGCAACAAGGGCGTCTTCGCGCGCATGTGCGTGATCCTCGCGGGCCCGGCGGCGAACTACCTCGCAGCCTCGCTCATGCTGTTCGCGCTCTACGGCTTCGGTGGCGTGCCGGAGGTCGACCCCGAAGGTCCGATGGTCATCAGCGTCGTCAACGCGGACTCGCCTGCGCAGCAGGCGGGCCTGCACGTCGGCGACGAAGTGATCGAGGCCAACGGCGTCGCGATCCATCGCGTCGAGGATCTCGTCGCCGTCACGCGCGAGCGCGCGGGCGTGCCGACCGTCTACCGCGTGCGTCGCCACGGCGAGGTGCTCGATCCGCTCACCATCACGCCGATGGATCAGGGCGGTCGCGGCATCATCGGGATCACGGGCGGGCCCTCGATCCGCTACGTCGATGCGCCGATCGGACGGCTCGCGTGGCTCTCGGTGCAGGCGCCGTTCGTCTTCACCGTCGCCCAGATCCAGGGCATCGCCGACATGTACCGGCGTCGCACGCTCGAGGGCCTCAGCGGGCCGCCGCAGATGGTGCAGATGGTGGCCGAGCAGGCCCAGCAGGGCGTGCGCGAGTACGTGCAGATCCTCTTCGCGATCAGCGTCGCGCTGGGCTTCTTCAACCTGCTCCCCGTGCCCGCGCTCGATGGCGGCCGCGCGATGTTCCTGCTCTTCGAGCTCGTGTCGCGCCGCAAGATGAACGCGAAGCTCGAGACCGTGGCGACGCTCGTGGGCTTCGTCGTCCTGATCTCGCTGATCGTCTTCGTCAGCGTCCGCGGCTAGTCACAGCGCGCCATTCGGCGCGCGCAGGGGGCTCGGGCGCCCCCGGACCCCGCCGGGTTCTCCCGTGCTCGCGACTTCGTCGCTGCGCGCGTGTCCGATCGCCGGCTCGGTCGTCGAAGACTCCTCCTCGCTCCTGCTCCAGGGGTCTGCGTTGCAGACCCCGCCGCAAGGCGCCCCGGACGTCAAACCTTCGGCGGGTCGATCTCTTCGAGATCCTCCATGTCGATCTCGATGTCGAAGCTGCTCGGGATGCCCTTTCTCTCGGGCGTCGGGGGTGTGCGCGGTCCCTCGCGGAGCGTCTTGCCGATCTTCGCGATCAGATCGGCCGACTTGAAGGGCTTGTGGAGGTACTGCCTCACGCCGGCGTTGATCGCGTCGACGGTGCCCTTGGTGTCCCCCATCGCCGTCAACATCACCACGGGGATGTGCTTCCATCGCTTGTCGGCGCGTAGCGTCTTCGCGAGCGTGATGCCGTCGATGTGGGGCATCGAGCGATCCGTGAGCACCGCCGCGGGCGCGGGGTGCGCCTCGAGCCATGCGAGGGCCTCGCGTCCGTCGCGCGTGTACGCCACGTCTGCGAGCTCGCGGAGCATCGTGGTGAGCATGCGGCCGAGGGCTTCGTCGTCCTCGACGAGCAAGAGCACGGGCCTTGGAGTCATGAATCGCGCTCCCTTCGTTCGCGGTCGATCCGCGGCCCGAGCCTAGCGCGGCAGATCGACGCGGACGACCATCACGCGTCGCACGCTGCGCGGAGTCGGCGTGATCGTGAGCTCCGCGAGCTGGGACACAGTGGCCTCGGGCATCACGTAGATCAGCGCAGCCGGCGGCCCCGCCGGCGGACGTCGGAAGCGCCCGGAGATGTCGCGTCGTGCAGCTTGGTCCTCGGCGAGCGGCCAGCTCGTGCCGAAGAGCGGCTCGGCCCACGCGCGCAGGAAAGCATCGACCTCGGACGACGTGAGCCCCGCGTCGGCGAGGCGCGAGGCGAGCATCCGCGTCAGCGCGGGCCCATCGAACGACTCGCTGAACGCATCGGGCAGCGGAATCGTGCCGCCGGGGCCGGGCCACGGGATCTCGATGCCGCGTCCCTGCCGCACGTAGAGCACGCCCGCGCCGCCCGCGACCGACGAGGTGACCGAGAGGTCGGTCCCGGAGCTCGCCACGGTGAGCGGCAGCGAGGCCTGCGTCGTGCGTCCTCGATAGAAGAGGAGCGAGGTCTGGAACCCGCTCGCGCTGAGGCAGCTCGCGTCGTCGGTCACGTACTGCGGCAGGTCCGCCACCTCGCAGTAGCCGTCCACCGTCGCGCAGGCGCGCGCCTCGCGCTCGCTCACGGGCCCACGCGTCGCCGACGCGCTCGCGTCGCACGCGCCGACGGCGAGACCGCGCCACGCGATGCTCGTCGCGTCGCTCGTCGTGCTCTGCCACTCGCTCGTCGTGGGCCAGTGCTCGACGAGCTCACCCGAAGGAAACCGGGCGACCACATCGAGCGTGATCGGTGCGCTGCCCGGATCGGCGTGCACGTAGATCACGGGCTTGCGCACGCTCATCACGCTTCCGTCGGGCTGCCCGGGCCCGGCGCCGATCTCGGTGGGACCGCTCAGCGGCACGTCCACGAGACCCCACTCATGCACGTCGAAGGTGGCGGTCGTCGCGGGCGTCGGCTCGGTCGTGGGCGTCGGCGTGGGCTCGGCCGTCGTGGTGGGTGGCGGCGTCGACGAGGGTGGCGCCTCGCTCGTCGTCGATCCGCATCCGGCACCACCGAGACCGACGAGGAGCGCGACGGTCGAGGTGAAGAGGGTCCGCGTGTGCTGGGTCCGCATGTGCATCGGCGGAGCGTACGTCAGCGCGCGCCGTGCTCCACGTGCGTGAGCGCGTTGTCGCGCACCCAGCCGTCGATGCCGCCATGCGGGAGGTGCGCACGCACGTTCACGAAGGCCTCGTTGCGCCTGACCTCTTCGAGCACGACGCTCGATGGCAGTCGCACGCGGGCGACCTCGATGCCCTCCTCGCCGCGCTCTCGCAGCGCGATCTCCGAGGCTCGCGCCCGCCAGTGCGGCCGATGCGGCGAAGGTGGTGCTGTCTCCTCGAGCCCGTCGGCAGCTCGCACGCGGAGCGCGTCGCATCCGATCACGAGCCTCCTCAGCACGGCGCCGGCGCCGAGATCGATGTCGACGTCGAGCGACTGCTCGCGCGGCGTCGTGCGCAGGATCGCGGCGCCGCGACGCGCGGTGACACCACCGAGCACGACGTCGCGTCGCAACGAGAGAGGAGGACGCACGTCGGTGTGGCCCTCGAGCACCGGCTCGCCCACGCGCGTCGCGACACGGAAGAGCGAGGGCGTGATCACGTGCACGCGGATCTCACGCACCGGAAGGTCCATGCGCGAGACCACGTCGTGCCCGCGCGGCGAGCGTCGGATCACCTGCAGCTCCGCGATCGCGGCCCGTCCATCGATGTTGCACGGCGTCGGGCCGACGGGCATGCCGGCATCCTCCGTCGACGGTCCCGCGTCCTGCGCGCGCGCGCCGTGATCGAGCCGCGCGAGTGCGACGCCAGCGAGGACGAGCGCCGCGAAGAGCGAGGGACGCGCGATGGGACGGTGGTGTAGATCCGAGGGCATGACGCTGTCGCTCGCCAAGCATGACCGGTTTCCCGCCGTGACGGGCCCCGTCGTCGTCGTCGTGATGGACGGCGTGGGCCTCGGGCCCAGGGACGAGGGAGACGCGGTGCACCTCGCAAAGCACCCCACGCTCGACTGGCTCACGCAGCCCGGTCGCATGCTCGCGCTGCGAGCGCACGGCACCGCGGTGGGCCTCCCGAGCGACGAGGACATGGGCAACAGCGAGGTGGGGCACAACGCGCTCGGCGCGGGCCGCGTGTTCGATCAGGGCGCCAAGCTCGTGAACGGTGCCATCGCCAGCGGGGCGCTGTTCCGCGGTGAGGCGTGGCGGGATGCCGTGCGCGCCGTGAGGTCGAGCGGCGAGCCTCTGCACTTCCTCGGCCTCCTGTCCGACGGCAACGTGCACAGCCACCAGGACCATCTCGAGGCGCTGATCGCGCACGCGCACCAAGACGGCGTCGAGAAGGTGCGCGTGCACGCGCTGCTCGATGGACGTGACGTGCCGGAGACGAGCGCGCTCGTCTATGTCGACCGTCTCGAGGCGTTCCTCGATCGCTTCCGCGCCCAGGGCCGCGACTACCGCGTCGCGTCGGGCGGAGGCCGCATGAAGATCACGATGGACCGCTACGAGGCGGACTGGCCGATGGTGGAGCGCGGCTGGAAGCTCCACGTGCGCGGTGAAGGTCGCGGCTTTCGATCGCTGCGCGAGGCCGTCGAGACGCTCCGCTCGGAGAGCTCGGGGCTGTCCGATCAGAACCTCCCCGGATTCGTGATCGTCGACGACGCAGGCGCGGTCGGCCCGGTGCGCGACGGCGCGGCGGTGATCCTCTTCAACTTCCGCGGCGACAGGGCGATCGAGATCACGCGCGCGTTCGAGGAGGAGAACCTTCACGCGTTCGATCGCGGCCCACGCCCCAAGGTCTTCTATGCGGGGATGATGCAGTACGACGGAGACCTGAAGGCGCCTTCGCGCTTCCTCGTCTCGCCGCCGGAGATCGATCGCACGCTCTCGTCCTACCTCGCGGCCGCGGGCGTCACGCAGCTCGCGTGCAGCGAGACCCAGAAGTTCGGACACGTGACGTACTTCTGGAACGGCAACCGCAGCCAGGCGTTCGAGGGCGAGACGTGGGCCGAGATCCCGAGCGATCGACGTCCGTTCGAGGAGCGCCCGTGGATGAAGGCCGCCGAGATCACCGATCGCGTGATCGACGAGCTCCGCACCGGCCGTCACCGCGTCGCGCGCATCAACTACGCGAACGGCGACATGGTTGGCCACACGGGTGTGCTGCACAGCGCCGTGATGGCGGTGGAGGCGGTCGATCTCCAGCTCTCGCGCCTCTTGCCCGTGATCGCCGAGCTCCGGGGCGCGGCGATCATCACTGCCGATCACGGCAACGCCGACGAGATGATCGAGCGCGACAAGAAGAAGGGCACGCTGCAGAAGAACGCCGACGGGACCTACAAGGCCAAGACGAGCCACACGCTGAGTCCCGTGCCGTGTTTTCTGTACGCGCCCACCCGCGAGGATCTCGCGCTGAACGACGCGATCGAGAAGCCGGGTCTCGCGAACGTCGCGGCCACGGTGCTGGAACTGCTCGGCTTGGTCCCGCCCGCGGACTACGCTCCTTCGCTGCTGAAGTGACTCGGCCCCACGGGCCATGAAGGGGACTCATGACGTCGATCACACTCCCGCGTTCGTACCTCGATCTCCAAGCGCGCGGCGCCTTCGACTACTGGGGCGGCCGCACCTACGCCGAGCTGTCGAAGGAAGATCGCAGCCGCATCGCGACAGAACGCCGCTACCTCGGTCTCTGGCTGCGAGACTTCGAGTGGTCGAACACGCTCGCGCTGACCGAGGACCCGAACGTTCGACCCGGCTTGTTCCCTTTCGCACAGAACGGCGCGGGCGATCAGTACGCATTCTTCCCGCAATGGCCCGGCCGTGATGGCGAGGCCTCGATCGTCTTCGCCCCGCACGACGAGATGACGGCCAACGTGTTCGCGACAACGTTCTCGGAGCTCCTCCTGCATCAGTGGCTCGTGACAGCGCGCTGGTGGGACGAGAAGCACGACGGCACCGATCGTCTCGAGGCGCTGGGCGCGTGGCGCGCGATCATCGAGTCCGTCGCAGACGATCGAGAGAAGGCAATCTTCGCGTCGCTCTCCCCTGCGCTCGACCCGAAGGAAGTGGGCACCGCGCTCGCCGCTCTGGAGGCCAGTCTGCCCCAGCAGACGCTGGCCGCGCAGCTGCCACCGACGAAGTACAACCCGAAGTACGTGAAGGGCGACACCGCCGTTCGGATGTACGGCGAGTCGGTCGCCTTCTACGAGCAGCTGATCGCCGAGGGTCACACGCGCTTTCAGAAGCAACTCGACGAGACCCGCGCGAACTTCGAACTCGCCAAGAAGGCGTGAGCGTCCCCGGGGGGAGTCGAACCCCCATCACCTCGTCCACGATCCCCTTTGGGAGAACGCGCTTCCCTAGCGACCGCTGCTCGCTGCCATTCGGTGCATCCGCAACCCTGGGACCTACCCACACCCTCCTGACAGCCAGAGGTAGCAGGCGACGAAGTGCCTCTTACGGATCGGCTCCGTTTTCCGATGTGCTTCCGTTTGCACCACGGGGACGAACACCCACGGAAGGACTCGAACCTTCACGAGGCCCAGCTTCGTAGACTGGCGCTCTTCCATTGAGCTACGCGGGTAGGAACGCTGAAACGATCGTGCCACGAGGAATCGAACCTCGGAGCGCCTCGTGTATCAGACGAGGCAGGTCGACCAGACCGTCTGGCACGGACACCCGGAACACCGAGCAGAGTTGATCGACGGGAGTCGAACCCGTGCACCCTGATCCACATTCAGGTGCTCTGCCGTTGAGCTACGACCAACAGAAGGACCGACATGCCGCGAGTTGGAATCGAACCAACGACGCCCCGGCCTTCAACCGGGCGCTCTACCTGCTGAGCTATCGCGACGCTCTCTCACGACTCCTGGAGCAGGGGTCGAACCTGCGACATTCCGGTTAACAGCCGGACGCTCTGCCACTGAGCTATCCAGGATCGATGGGGCCAGGATCGATGGGGCCAGGATCGATGGGCCAGGGTCGATGGGGCCCAGAACGAGCACGAGACGATTTCGGGACAGGGATTCGAACCCCGATTGCCTGGTTCAGAGCCAAGCGTCCTGCCGTTGGACGATCCCGAAGCGCGGACGCGTGGATCCGGAGGGTCTCGAACCCCCTGTGCCCGAAGGCGCCCGGTCTACAGCCGGGTGCGGCGCCCGTGCCGCGTCGGATCCGTCGTGTGCCCGTCGAGCACCGAGGACAGACACGTGGTCCGAGGCGTCCTGACGAAGAAAGGTCAGCTCGGCTCGTTCAACTGGCCTTGGAGGCGCGCTTCTTCGCCGGAGGCGGGAGGCTCGCCTTGTCGCGCTTCTTCTCGAGGCGTGACCTGCGCTTGCCGAGGGCGTCGTCGTCTTCGGCCTCGTCGGCCTGGGCGAGGTGCACGAGCGCGCGCTCGTAGTCGCGCAGCTCGTGCTCGTAGAGCTTGGAGAGCGAGAGATGGATCGCGGCGCGCTCGGCGCCGATGGCGTGACCGAGAGCCTCGAGCAGCATCGCCTCCTCGACCCGGCGATCGTCGGTCTTGCGTGCGGCCTGTGCGCCGAGCACGAGCGCCTGCGCGGTCACGTGCGCAGCGCCGCCTGCGTCGGCGGCGGAGCGTGCGCGCTCGAGGGCGCGCGGGTGATCGCCATAACGGTAGGCCACCTTCGCGACGGCCAGTCGATCTTCGGGCGCGTGGTGCGGGAGCACTCCGTCCCAACGCTCGGCGAGCGCCACCACCAGCGCCGCCAGGGCGACCAGGTCGTTCGCGTTGTGCTCGATCACGGGCGTGAGCGTCGAGCCATCGGCGCCACGCACGAAGTCCCAGAAGCGCATGGGGATCTCGGCGCCGTCGATGTCGTGCTCGCGACGGAGGCCCAGGACCTCGGCCTCCATCTGCACGAGGCGCACTTCCTTCAGGCGCGGCCCGAACACGCGTCGCGCGCAGTGGAGGAGATCGAGGTGCGCGGTGGGCGCGGGCACGGGCACCCGGTTCATCACCGCGCGCGTGCGCAGCAGCGGCCAGTCGAAGCTCTTGCCGTTGTACGTGCAGATGGCAGACGCGCTCTCCATACGCGCCGCGAGCCGCTCGAGCACGGGACGCTCTTCGCCGGGCTTGCGCAAGAGCAGCTGTTCCAGGCAGAGCGACTCGTCCTCGAACCATGCGAGGCCGACGAGGAAGGGAAGGGTGCCAGTCCCACCCGAGAGACCGGTCGTCTCCGTGTCGAGGAAGAGAATCCGCCGGGGATCGATGCCGGAGAGAGACTCGTCGAGCGCGAGCGCAGCGAGCGACTGAGGCAGGACGGACAGCGCGCCTGCGATCGGCGTGCGACCATGGCAGTGCGCGGGCTCGAGATAACGCGCCACGCGATGAAGAGGTCCCGAAGGCGTCTGCTCCAGCACGCCCGGCAGAGGCTCAAGCGGAGGAGCGCTCGGCCGCTCCAGGAGGCGCCGTTCCATCTCGGCGTGCTTCTTGGCGATCAAGTCGCGAAGCATCGAGATGCGGGCTTTTCGGTCGCCCTCCTGGGGGATCAGTCCCTGAAAAGAAAGACCCTGGGAGATCAGACTCTGACCCTGAGACGTCAGCGCCTGAGAAGTCGAGTCCCGAGCGTTCAGGCCCTGGGTCAACCCCTGAGAATCGAGGCCTGGGGAGGTCAACTCCTGAGAGGGGACCACGCCTGGGCTGCCAATTCCGGGCGCTCCCAGGCGCGCCAGCTTCTTCTTGAGGTCGAGGGCCATCGTCAGTGCACGCGGGAGACGCCGACGCGGGCGAGGAGCTCGATGGCGACGCGCTTGAGATCGAACTCCGTCGGACGACGGATCAGATCGGGATCCACGAGCGGTGCGTTTGCTTGCGGTGGCATCACCACGCCGATGCAGGCGGGACAGCCACCCTGACAGGGACAGTCCTCGATCAGCGCGCGTGTGCGACGCAGCACGATCTCGCGATCCGCGAACAAGCGCGGCGCGAGGCCCACGCCGCCGGGGATGTGGTCGTAGACGAAGATCGTCGGATCGAAGCCTGCACCGTCGGCGTCGCCCTTCTGCGGGTGCTCGCCCTCTCCGGAGCGCTCGGCGAGCACGTGACCGAGATCGCGCGGATCACACATCAGCCCCACGGCCGCGACGGTGTGCATCGCGTGACCGATGCCGCGCACCGCATCGACGACGACCGCGCGGGGCACGCTGCCGAAGGTCGCCCCGCTCGTCACGAGCTCGTCGCTCGCCGCGAGCGATCGCACGGTGTCCTCGGCGAACGTGATCCAGACCGCGCTCGTGTGCATCTGCATCTCGGGCAGGCGCACGTCGCCGTAACCGACGTTCTCGTGGGTGTTGAACTTGATCTTCTTGTAGCCGACGACCTTCTCGATCACCGACACCTCGCCGAGGCCCACCGCGACGCCCTCGAGCGACTCGCCCGTGCGCACGAACGCCGCGTCGTCTTCCTGCGTCACCGAGACGCGCGTGTAGGTCATCGCCGTCGTGTAGTAGTCGGGGGCGACCTTGCGCACGAAGGCCTTGTGGTTCTCGAAGTCGAGGCGCTCGACCTGGTACTGCTCGGCGTCGTGTTGGTAGATCGCCTGGACGTGCAGCATCGTGTGCGTCGCGCGCCAGTCCATCTCGGCGATGGTCTTGTCGGTGTCCAGATCGACGATCACGAAGTTGTCCCAGCTCACGCTCCTCAGAGAGACGTGGGAGGCGGGGTAGGCATCGGTCGACCAGTGGTAGCGAGTCTTGCCTTCTGCGCCCCCCACTCCGGGAGAGGGCGCCGCGTGCACGACACCATGCGTCGCGAGGTACTCGAGGCCGTCCTGGGTGGCCTGCGCGGGCACGTCACCGAATTGCTCCCCCGACTCGAACGGCAGCTCGAACGCCGCGCACTTGAGGTGCTGGACGAGGATCTCGACGTTGTCGGGATCGATGCGCGCGTGCTCGACGGGCGCGCCCGTCACGAGATCGGCGTGCGTCGCGACGTATTGATCGAGCGGCATCGAGCTCGCGACCAAGAGCGCCAGTGAGGGCTCGCTTCGTCGTCCCGCGCGGCCGAAGCGCTGCCACAGCGCGGCGATGGTGCCTGGGTAACCCGCGCACACCACCGCCGAGAGCGAGCCGATGTCGATGCCGAGCTCGAGGGCGTTGGTGGCGACGACGCAGCGGATCGTGCCGGCGCGCAGGCCCTGCTCGATGCGGCGTCGCGTCTCGGGCAGATACCCACTTCGGTAGCCCTGGATGAGCTCGGGGTCGACCTTGTCCGCGATCAGGCGATCACGGAGGTACTTGAGCATCACCTCGACCTGGTTGCGCGACTGTCCGAACACCAGCGTGGGCACCTCGGCGCGCACGAGATCGGTGGCGAACGAGACTGCGGTCTTGGTGTAGCTGGCGCGCACGCCGAGCTCGGCATTGAGCACCGGCGGATTGACCATCAGCACGTGCTTGTCGCCGGTGGGCGCGCCGCTCTCGCGCACGAGGTGGACGTCACTGCCCACCATGCGACTGGCATGCTCCTTCGGGTTGCCGATCGTCGCCGAGGCGAAGATGAACGTGGGCGGCCTCTGCCCGTGGAACTTCGCGATGCGCGTGAGCCGACGGATGACGTTCGCGAGGTGCGAGCCGAACACGCCTCGGTAGGTGTGGAGCTCGTCGATGACGACGTAGCGGAGGTTCGAGAAGAAGCGCGCCCAGCTCGCGTGGTGCGGGAGGATGCCCGCGTGGAGCATGTCGGGGTTCGTGAGGAGGATGCAGCTGCGCTCGCGCGCGGCGCGGCGTGCATCGCCGGGCGTGTCGCCGTCGTAGGTGATCGCGCCGTGAACGATGCCGCTCTCGCGCATCAGCTCGCGGAGCGCCGCCTCTTGGTCGCGAGAGAGCGCCTTCGTGGGGAAGAGGTAGAGCGCGCGGGCGTCGGGCTCCTTCGCGAGCGCGTCGAGGACCGAGAGGTTGTAACAGAGGCTCTTGCCCGACGCGGTGGGCGTGGCGACCACGAGGTGCTGCGCGGGCGCCTCGCTCGCGTCGCGCACGCGCGTGACCTCGAAGGACTCGGCTTGGTGCGCGTAGAGCTGCGAGATGCCGCGATCACGAAGAGCCTTCGCGACACCGGGATGCAGGCGCTCGGGGATCGGCGCGTAGCGACCGTCGCGTCCGGGGACCACGTGATCGAGCACGATCGTTCCATCGCCGCGCCACTGCTCGAGCACGGCGTCGAGGCCGCGCGTTCGCGACCACGGAGGCACGGGGCGGCTGAACGCCTGCTCATCGGACGACATCGCGGCCCACTGTACGGGTGAGCAGGCCGACGGTTCAAGGCGTGTCCGTCGATTGGACGGGGAGGCCGCCGAACAGCGCAGCGTCTCGCTCGAAGATCTCCACGAGGAAGTCGATCACGGCGCGTACGCGGGGCACGCGCTTGAGGTCCGCGGGGAACAGGAGACGGATCGTCCGGTTGTGGAACGCCTCGGCCGTGAGGCGGAGCAGCGTGGGCTCGCGCTCCGCCATGAAGCAGGGCAGCAGCGTCACGCCGGTGCCGAGGATCGTGGCGTTGAAGAGCTGGAGGAGGTTGTTGCCGCGCATCACGAAGCGGGCATCGGGCAGGTGGTCGCGGAACCATGCCGCGCCAGGGGAAGCATTGAGGGCGGCCCCGTCGTATCCGAGCAGATCGTGCGACGCGAACTCCGCGGAGCTCCGAGGATGTCCACGCGCCGCGACATAGCTCTTGGACGCATAGAGCGACCACGCGACCACGCCGAGCTTGCGCTCGACGAGCTCGGGCTGCGCGTGGTCCGCGATCCGCACCGCGAGGTCCGCCTCGCCGCCGAGCAAATCGTAGACGCGCTGATCGGCGAGCACGTTCACCGTGAGGTGCGGATGACGTGCGCGGAGCGCGGCGAGCTGGATCACGAAGTAGCCCGCGAGCGTGTCGGGCAGCGTCACGCGCACGAGTCCCTCGACCGCGTCGGTGTGCTGGTGGCGCGCGACGCTGCGCTCGATCGCGTCCGACACGACCTTCATCTCGTTCGCGTGGACGAGCACGTCGAGGCCGGCGTCGGTGAGCGTGATCTGCTCGCCGCCTTTCCTCACGAGCGCGACGCCCAGATCGCTCTCGAGCGCGGCGATGCGTCGCGCGACCGTCGTGTGCTTGACGCCGAGCTCGCGCGCCGCGCCCGCGAAGCTGCCGGCCACGGAGAGCGCGCGCAGATAGCGGAGATCGTTCCAGTCGAACATCACGAACGTCTGCCCACGATCGCACAGGGCCTGTGCACACGAAAGCAGCGACTCCGGCGGCCCGCGCTGCCACAACGGACTCGCTCACGGCACGTCGCCGCGACGAACGAAAGCGAGATCCCCATGGCAGCCGCCGTCCTCACCAAGCTCACCACCGAGAACTTCGAGACCTGGAAGACCTTCTACGATCAGGGCGAGGCGATGCGCCGCGAGCACGGCGTTCGCGGCGTGAGCGTGATGCGTGACGCCACGAACCCGAACCAGCTCACGATCCTCACGCGCTTCGACTCGGTGGATGCGGCCAAGGCGATGATGTCGTCGGACGCGTGGAAGAACGCTTCGCGCAACGCCAAGAGCCCGGTGACCGAGGCGTGGTTCGTCGACGTCGCCGACGAGCGGACGTACTGACCCATCAGAGGACGACGGCGCGCAGGCCGATGGAGACGTCGAGCGTGAAGTACGAGAGATCGATCTGCGTGCCGGTCGTGGTCGAGACGCGCGTGCCGAGCACGATCGCGGACGCGCCGAGATCGCCCACCAACGAGAGCTCGGGGGTGATCGGCAGCGCGACGTCGGCGGCGAGGCCCGCGGTCGCCCAGGGATGGACGCTCGTGCTGCCGCCGATGCCAAAGCGCGCCGAGCCTGCGGCGAGCAACGCGCCGAGCTCGACGCGTGCGGCCGCGCTCAAGAGCATCCACGGCTCCCGGAAGAGCGAGAGACCGAGCGCGCCCGTGCCTGCGCCGACGACCGCGTCGACGTCGCCCTCGTTGCTCACGCTCGCGCGCGACCACGTCGCGAGCAGTCCGCCTTCGAGCCACAGCGTCGAATCGAGGTAGGCGCGGGCCCGCGCGCGGGTGCCGATCGCCCAACTCGGGTGAACGGGGACCACGCGCACGAAGAGCTCGTTCGCGATCGAGAGCGTGGTCGCGCGGCTCACGAACGTCGGCGCGGGAGGCCGCTGCGCGACGTGCACGTAGCCCTCGGGTGCGAAGGGGGCGGAGAGATCCTCGCGGGCGTGCGGATCGATGCGCCGCGGCGCAGGGAGCGTGCTCGCGTCGGGCTCGATCGTGGTCTCGATCGCGGGTGGCGGAAGAGGATCGGCGTCGACGCGCACCGGGATCGCGCGACGCTCGAGGTGGAGGTGCGCGCGCTCGGCGATCGCGAGCGCGACCGTACGCGTGTGCGCGGCGGGGTCGGGATCGAGGACGAGCTCGATCTGATCGCGGCGCTCGCGCCCGCTGGTCCGCTCGCGCACCACGATGTCCACCGACGTCGCGCTCGCGTCACAGATCGCATTGCCGATCTCGATCTCGATCGCGTCGCCCGCGGCGTCGTCGAGCTCGAGCACGACGAGCTCGTCGAGGAGCGCGAGGTCCATGTGTCGCGCGGCACACGTGGGCGCGCGGAGCACGATGCGCGCGTCGGCCCGCAGCGCTCGGGGCGCGGTGATGGACGCGAGCGCGATCACGACGAGCGTCGCGATCGCTCGGAACCCGTTCGCGATCAGGGCGCGTGCGACCACGCGTGCACCTCGTCGTGCCATCGACCTTCGGGGTGGTGCGTGTCGTAGTCTGCGGCGGCGCTCTCTGCGGCGGCGTGATCGAAGCGCGAGAGCGCCTGCACGCGTCGAGCCCGCGCGTCCTCGAGGAGCGGCGCGCGGATGCCGAGCTCGATCGCACGCGAGAACGCCTCGGCAGCTTCGCGCGGGTGCTGACGTCGATCGAGCTCGAGGCGACCGAGGGTGAACGCGGCGAGCGCACGATCGTCCGCGCTCGGGTCCTCCACGATCGCGCCGAGGAGCGTGACGGCTTGGTCGAGGCGGCCTGCACGTCGGAGCGCGTCGGCCTCTCGCATGCGATCACGTGGGGCGCCCTCGACGGGCGATGGCGAGGCGCCTTCCGTCGAAGCGGTCGTTTCCTCCGTCGTGGGCTCGGCCGCGGTGGCCGTGCTCGCAATGGCCCTGTCGGCCGTCGTGGTGTCGAGCGTGGTCGTGCGCGTCGAGGGCGCACGCGTGGTGCCCGTCGGCTCGATCGTCGCGACCGCTTCGTGGATCGCGGGCGCGGCCGATGCTTCGTCGCTCGTGTCGATCGCGGCCGTCGTGGTGGTGGGCGGCGTCTCGAAGGGGACCACGATGCGGTCGCCCGCGTGCAGGCGCTGCATCCCGCCCGGCGCGGTGGGTCCGCGCACGAGCACCGTGCCGCGTGTGACGGAGACCTCGACCTCGTGCGCGCGGTGCTCGACGCGGAACGAGGTGCCGAGCACCTCGACGGTGACGAGTCCGCTCTCGATCGCCCAGCGGCGTGGGCCTCCGGGCACGACGTCGAACGACGCGCTTCCCTCGTGCAGCCAGAAGCGCACGTGATCGCCTGCGTTCTCGAGGATCTCGAGGCGCGCGCCCGTGTCGAGCGAGACGCGCGATCCGTCGTCGAGCGCGAGCGTCGCGTCCTCGAAGGACTCGGGCGAGACCAGGCCGGTCGCGATCGAGCCATCGATCTGCCGCAGCGGACCGGGCGCGGTCGGCCACGCGAAGAGGAGCGCGCAGGCGATCGCGAGCGTGGCGCCGCCGCCGATCGCGAGGCGCCCGAGCGACAGCCACGCGAAGGGCCTCGACCCCGACGGCACGGAGGCCGCGCGTCGACGCGTCGCGATCGCGCTCCAGTTGTCGTGCGCGCGCGCCTCGTCGTGCGGCTCGCGGAGGTGCTCGCGGAGCTCGACATCGTCCTTCACGCGGCACCTCCTTCCCCACGAAACGGGGCGATTCGTGTGTCGGCCTCGGAGAGGCGACGCTTGGCCGTGGCGAGCGACACCTCGAGGGCCGCCGCGGTCTCCTCGAGCGTCCAGCCCTCGACACGGTGGAGGATCCACGCGGATCGCGATGCGACCGAGAGGCCCTCGAGCGCGCGGTCGATCTGCCGGAGCGTGGCGATCACGTCGGGGCGCGTCCCTTCGACGGCCGACTCGGCGAGGCTGGCGTCGTCGTCGCCACGATCGAGGCCGAGCGTGCGGAGGAGCTTTCGCTTGCGAAAGCGGTGGTGGCAGAGCGTGACGGCGATGCGCTGGACCCATCCTCGGAAGGCCGCGCCGTCGCGCAGCTCGGCGAGCCTCTCGAGGGCGCGCACGAAGGTGTCCTGCACCACATCGTCTGCGTCGGCGGTGCGGCCGAGGAGGCGCGTCACGGCGTTGGTGACCGAGCGCACGTGCCGACGGTAGAGCGCCTCCTCGGCCCAGCGATCGCCGCTGCGCGCGCGGCGCACGAGCTCCGCGTCGTCCTCGAGGTGCGAGGTCGGCAGCTCCGTCACGGGCAGCTTGCGGGTGGCGAGGGTCACGGCTCGTCGCTCAGGATCCCTCAGGTCCGCAGATCGGCTCACGGTTTCTGTGTCGGCCCTCTCGTTCGCCGAAAATTTCGTGAGCCGCTTTGGCTGCCTCGCGCATCCTTGGCGCGTGCACGTGCGCCGACGCTGGTCGATCGCGGTCGTGGGGCTCGGCCTCGCGCTCGCGTCGTGCGTCGCGGACACGACGGTGATCGGCGACGACCGTGGGCGCTACGCGTGCGAGAACGCGCCCGTGCTCGAGGCGCCGCCGTGGGGCTGCGTGGCAGCGCACGTCGTGGTGACCGAGCCCTGGGGCTGCGAGACGTTCGCGGGCTCGTGGGTGCGCTTTCGGCGCGGGCCCTCGCAGAACGCGACCATCCGAATCACCCCGACGTACCTCTCCACGTGTCGCGGCGGCATGCCGTGTCCGGCGACCGTTCACCTCAACCTGAACGGGCCACCGTGCACGTGCGAGCTCGGCTTCGTGGAGGACATCACGCTCACGAGCCTCACGGACACCTACGAGGTGCCGATGTGGGAGCTCGAGGCGGACGTGATGCTCGAGCCGCTCGGCAACGAGCTCGAGGTGCAGCTCTGCACCGATCCGTGAGCCGGTCTCACGGGCTCGCGGCTCTCTCCCCGGCGCGCCGATGGCGCCGAGGAGGAGACGATGAGACGAACGATGAAGACGCTCGCGGGGTGTGCCCTCGGAGCGATGTGGATGACTGGCTGCGGGGCCGATCCGAGCCAGTCGGTGGGGCTCGAGATCCAAGGGCTGGCAGTGAACGGCGTCGTCGACGGAACCGAGCTGCCGCCCCAGCACTACACGATCACGCACGCGGAACGGTCGGGCGATCTGGGCTCGTTCCTCTTCGATGGGCCCGAGTCCTCACTGCAGGTCAGTGCGTGCCCGCTCGGGACTGGCCAGAACGTCGATCCCTATTCGGGTCTGTCGGGCGAGCCCTCGACCGAGCCCTCGGTCGACCCGCGCCCCGATCCGACCGAGGGCCCGCGAGGCGAGCGCCCGTTCACGGAGACCGTGAGCTGCGGAGATCGGTCGATCTCGCTGTGCTCGGGGCAGCAGTGCGCGACGTTCGTCTCGGACGACGTGGAGCTCACGCTGAGAGAGGAGGGGGAGTGGCGTCGCATGGTGGTCGACGGTGTGTCGGGCGACGACGCCGTGCAGATCGAGCTCGTCTATCGGGAGCGGCGCTGACGTGCGCGCGTCGTGCACGGCCTCGATCGCTCTCGCGATCGTGATCTCGATCACGGGGTGTGCGCCCGATCTGCGTGGCGACATGGCGAGAGCGGGCGTGTTCTCGCCGCGCAGCCTCGAGGCCGGCAACGACGCGCTCGTCACCCTCGGTCAGGCGCTGTTCTTCGACCCCGAGCTCTCGGGCAATCGCAACACCGCGTGCGCGAGCTGTCACTTGCCCTCGCTGCATGCGGGCGACGGCCGACACCTCTCGATCGGCCAGACCGGAGCGCGCCTTCCGCGCCAGGTCGTCGAGCCCTTCAATCGGTCGTTCGCGACAAGCTTCTTCTGGGACGCGCGTCTCGAGCTGGTCGACGGCGAGATTGTCGGGCCGGTCGCGTTTCCCGACGGCATCGAGACGCTGCTCGAGGCGCAGGCGCTCCTGCCGCTCTTGGATCGCGCCGAGATGCGTGGTGATCCGGGCGACGTCGCCGACGATGGTCGCGCCAACGAGCTCGCCGCTCTCGACGACGCACGCCCCGACGACATCTGGGCCGCCGTGCTCGCACGCCTCCTCGCGATCGAGGGCTACCGCGAGCTCTTCGTCACCGCGTATCCACGCGTGGCGCTCGATGCGCTGTCGATCGTGCATGTCGCCCGGGCGATCGCTGCGTTCGAGTCTCGCTTGTGGGAGCTGAGTGACACGCCGTTCGATCGGTTCCTCGGGTCGGTCAGCCAAGAGCCCGAGACAGAAGCGCTCGACGAGACGCAGCGAAAGGGCGCGGAGCTCTTCTTCGGCGATGCCGGTTGCGCGCGCTGTCACTCGGGACCGCTCCTCACCGACGGCCTCACCCACGCGATCGGCGTCCCGCAGATCGGGCCCGGGCGCGACGGCGCCGGTCACGACGAAGGCCGGTTTGCGATCACGGGTGATCCCACCGATCGATTCGCGTTCCGCACGCCCTCGCTCCGCAACGTCGGGGTCACAGCGCCCTACATGCACGATGGCGCGTTCGCGCGGCTCGACGACGCGGTGCGACACCACCTCGATCCGCGTGCGTCGCTGCTCGCGTACGACCCCACGCTGCTCCCCGACGATCTCCGAGATCAGGTGCACTCCGAGCTGAACGATGAGATCGCGGCGCAGATCGATCCGGAGGTCGTTCCGTACCGCCCGCTCTCCGACGAAGAGATCTGGCAGATCGTGTGGTTCCTCGAGGCGCTCACGTCGGACACCGAGCGCGGCGTGGGGCCCGAGGCGGGCGTCCCCACGAGTGTCCCGAGCGGTCTCCCGGTGACCTCTTCGCTCGAGCCCGAGCCCTTCACCCGGTTCTGATCGCGTCGGACGCAACAATCGGACACCGCCGAACCTCGAACGTCCGCGGAGCGCGAGCGACTCAACAGGTGAGTCGGAAAGGAGCGCTCCATGACGAACGAGAAGGCGAGTCGAGGTCGAAGCGAGCATCACGATGATCACGGAGGCTTCGCGAGAGACCTCGTCACGATCGAGCAGCGACGCACCGGGCGGAGGCGCGTGCTCTGGATGTTCGGAGGGCTCGTCGCGGCCACGCCGATCGCTGCGTGTCGAGGTGTGTCCGTGGCAATGAACAGCGACGCAGGCGTCGACGATGCCGCCGGCGGGACGAGCGGCCAGAGCTGCACGTCGATCCCCGAGGAGACCGCCGGGCCTTATCCCGGAGACGGGACCAACGGTCCGAACGCGCTCGCCATGAGCGGCATCGAGCGCAGCGACCTTCGGGCATCGCTCACGGGATCCGCGGTCGCCGAGGGCGTTCCCCTCACGGTCACGCTGACGATCCTCGATGCGAGCTGCGCGCCAGTGGCGGGGCGCGCCGTCTACCTCTGGCACTGTGATCGCAGCGGCAGTTACTCGCTCTATGCCGCTGGGCTCGAGGAGGTCTCGTACCTCCGCGGTGTGCAAGTGAGCGACGCGAACGGGCGCGTGACGTTCACGACGATCGTCCCTGGCTGCTACTCCGGCCGCTGGCCGCACATGCACTTCGAGGTCTTCGACGACCTCGCCTCGGCGACGAGCGGCAACGAGGCGATCGCGACGTCACAGCTGGCGCTCCCCGAGGACACGTGCGCGCTCGTCTATGCGACGTCCGGCTACGAAGCGAGCGTCTCGAACCTCGCCTCCACGAGCCTCACGAGCGACAACGTGTTCCGCGACGACGGGGCCGAGCAGCAGCTCGCGAGCGTGAGCGGCGACGTCTCGAGCGGCTTCGTCGCCAGCCTCTCGGTGATGGCCGGCTGAGCGAGGAAGACGGTCGGGAGTGCGTGGTAGCGTCCGCGCGCCATGGCCCCTGCTCGCACGATTCTCGTCTGCGTCGCGCTCGCGCTCTCGGCCCTCGTGCTCGTGACGAGCGTCTCGCCGACGCGCGAGGAGCATGTCTCGCTCACGCGCGAGCCCACGCCGTCCTCGCGAGAGGTCTCGACGATCGGCCGCCGCGCGGCGTCGCCTCCCCCCACCACGCCTTCCCCGTCCCCTTCACCGCGTTCGCCTCTGCCCAGAGCCGAGCGAACCCAGTTCATCCTGATGGGGATGGACACGACGCCGCACTGGGAGCGTCGGGGCTTCGAGGACCTCTATCGCTACCTCAACCTCCGCACGCCGGAGGGCAGTCCGCCCTCGAGCTACACGCTCTTCATCGGCACCGGAGGCATGCAGTTCGACGAGCGACGTCGCGATCTCAGCGAGGCAGAGCGTGTCTTCCAAGGCGTGCTGCCGCGGCACAATCCGGTCTTCGACTATGCCGAGTCGATGGAGCAGATCCGCGGCAAGATCGAGAACATCCGGCGGCTCGGCGAGCTGGGTGTGGAGATCGGGTCGCACACCGTCCGGCACGAGCGTGGTGGCGAGTGGACGGCAGCGCAGTGGGAGCACGAGATCGCCGATCACGAGCGCATCCTCGACCTCGTCCAGTTGCCGCATCCCGTGGGCTTTCGTGCGCCGTTCCTCGCGACGAACGAGCACATGTACACCGCGCTGATCGCGCACCACTACCGCTACGACTGCTCACGCACCGCGAACAGCCGTGTGTGGCCGATGCGGTATCCAGGCACCGCCGCGCCGGATGGGACCGGCTTGTGGCAGTTCGGGATCCCGAGCGTGATGATCCCCGGCCGGGATCGGCCCGCGTTGCTCTACGACCTCAACATGGAAGAGCGCTTGAGGCGCGCCGCCGTGGCCGCGGGCGAGGACGAGGAGAGCGAGATCCTTCGCTGGATGGACGATGCCTTCTACCGCGCGATCGATGCCGAGTTCCGACGCCGCTACCGAGGCGCGCGCGCGCCCTTCCTCATCAGCGGTCACGGCGGATTCCGTGATCCGATCACGCGCTTCATGCGGCGCGTCTGTCGCATGGATCACGTGCGCTGCGCGACGTTCCGCGAGGTGGTCGACTACATGGAAGCGCATCCCGAGATGGAAGGCGCCCGATAGTCGGTTCCCGCGTCGTCAGGGCTGGACGACGACGGGCGGGCGGCCGCGCGGCTGGACCACGACGGGCGGCGAGGGCGAAGGCACCACGACAGAGCCCGAGGGCGGCGGCGGCGCGGGCACGAAGATCACGGGCGGCCCAGGGGCGTGGGGCGGCGGAGGCGGTCCGGGGATCTCCAAGATGACGGGCGGCGCGACCACCTCGACGTCGATCTGGCCATTCGGGATGGGCAGGCTCGGATCGACAACTGGCACCCTGGGGTCGACGACTGGCACCCTGGGGTCGACCACCGGCACGTCCGGTGGCGGGGCATAACGCTCCTCCACCCGACCTTCGGGCGCCGACCAGTGGCAGTGCGCGCGCTCGCCCGGACCGAACATGGGAGCGCCGCCCGCGTACTCGTAGCCGAGCGAGAGATAGAGCATGTCGTCCGTGCGGGTGCCCTCGACGCCCATGCGGAGGTGGACACCGATCTCGAGCGCTCCATCCGAGGTGCCGCTGCAGTCGCTCACCCGGGCGCCGACGCCGAAGTCGACGATGGCAGTCCCGGGCGAGTACTGACTGGCCACGTCGTAGTGGATGGCGTAGCCACTGCCCCCCTCGAGGTACATCGGAAACGCCTCGTCGAGGCGGAGCCGCAGCACGCCGAGGAACGAGAGGAGCGGAGAGGTGGAGTCTTCGTTCGCGTTGGAGATGAACCGTAGATCGGTGAGCACGCGTGGCTCGATCCATCGGCCGATGGGGAGACCGAAGTGCAGATTGAATCCACCCGTCGACTGGAGCCCTGAATCGCTGAATCGGTAGAAGGACAGACCTCCTCCGGCGTGGCCGCCGAAGGTGTACTGGAAGTCCGCGTCACGACGCCGCGGTCCGCCACGTGGCGTGTCGGCCTCGATCGCGATCGAGCCTGCCAAGAGGAGCGCGCGGTAGTCGAAGACGTCACCGAGGCCTTGTTGGTAGCGGAGCGAGAGACCGAAGGTGATCGAGCCACCGTCGTCGAAGCGTGCGCCGCGCTGGTGACCGATCGCCGCCTCGACGAAGCCACCGTGTTGCCAGCCGCTCGGACGTCCGGGCTCGGGCGCGCCGTCGAGCGTGAGGTAGCCGCCGCCGAGCTCGAAGGTCCAGCCACTGCGCTCGCTCGCGTCGGTGAGCACTCGGAAGCGCACGTCGCCTCCGACCATCAGCGCCGTGAGGCCGGGGCCCTCTTCGTCGTCGACGAAGAACGGAGGCAGTACGTCGCGCGCCTCGTCGCCACCGCCGAGCGCGGTGAAGCGGGCCATGAGCACGACCTCGTCGATCAGCGCGGCGCCGAGCGCGAGGCTGCCTCCGCTGACGAGGCCGCCGACGCGCCGGTCGGAGTCCGCGACGCCGGCGAGCAACATCGGCTCGAGGAAGAACGGCACGCGCGAGGGGCCGCTCGGAGCGCTCGGTTGTGGCGCAGGCGCGGGCTGGCTCGTGGTGATCGTCGTCGTCGTGACGGGCTCGACGGGCTGGGTGACGACGACGCGCGCAGACGGTGGCGTGCTCGGCTCGGGTCGCGGCGCCTCGGGCACGTAGACGGTGGGCGGAGGCGGCGCCTCGATGGCGATCGCGGGCTCGGGGATCGGCGCGCGACAGCGAGGTCGATCGGGGCGCGGACCTCCGTCGAGCTCGACCCCGAAGACGCCCGTGATCGACGTGAGCGCGTCGTCGTCGAGGAGACCGACGCGCGTGCGCACGCCGAGCACGATCGCGACGACGTCGCCGCCGCAGTCGATCCATCGCAGCCCGGCGCCGGCGTCGAGGAAGAGGCCGCCGGGCACGAACGGCGCGGGCGTTCCGTTGCGCACGCCCCAGCCTGCGAGGGCCTCGACGTAGAGCGGCGCCCACGGATCGAAGAGCACGCGGAAGCCGCCTGCGACACCGTACACGTCGAGGCCTTCACGCTCCGCGCCCGCGACGCGGTGCATGAAGTCGAAGCGCACCGTCGGCTCGAACACCTCGCCGATCACGAGGCCCATGCGGAGGCCGAGATCGGCGACGAAGCCCTCGCGCACCGTGCCTTGGCGAAGAAACCCTCCGCCGAGGCCGAGGTCCACGCCGAGCGTGAAGTGGGGACCCGAGGGATCACCGTGGCCGCGGCGCGGCGAGGTGCCGAGCTCGAGGCCCGCCGCGAGACCGACGAGGACAGCGCGGTAGCTGCCCGCGTCGGCGAGGCCCTGCTGGTAGCGGATCACGGGGGCGAGCACGAAGCCGTCGGAGCTGGCGGAGCCTCCCGGATCACGCAGGTCGATGCCGCCGTAGAGCGCGACGTCGATCACTGCGCCCCAGGGACGAAGCTGCTCGGGGATCCACAAGATGCCGGCGCCGAGCTCGAGGCCCACGTGATCGCGTGACTCGGCCGCAGTGAAGACGCGAAAGCGTGGACCGGCGGTGAGCGTCAGCGCCGTGAGCGGGGCGCTCGCTCGATCCGCGAGCCCATCGGCGTTCGAATCGGGCGCGAGGAGGTTCCGCCAGCTCGCGTGCCCGTGGAGGCCGAGGGCGAGCCAGTCGAGCACATCGAGCTCGAGCGAGAGGCCAAGCGCCGCGGTGTGCCCGTCGATCGAAGGGTCCATCATCGACCAGCCGAGCTGCGCCTCGACGAGACCGCGGAACGGCACCGAGAGGCCGTCCTCGTAGTGCGCCGTGCTGCGTGTCCCTCCATCGACGATCACGACGCTCGGCGGCGCGGGCGTCGTGAGGACGACGGGCGGCGGGGTGACGTCCACGACCACGGCCGCGTTCGCCGCGGGTCCCGGCGGAGACGGGGGAAACGGAGAAGGCGGCAGGGGCTGCGCTCGCGCGATGGAGACGAGGAGCCAGAGGGACGAAGCGATCGAGGTCGAACCGAACGCGAGCGTGCGACGCACGACGGTCATGGTCTCACGCTGACGGGGACCCTCACGGAATATTCGCGGTGATGTGCGACGCGCGCGAGTCGTCTCGGAAGCCCCCTCGTGACGGGAGATGGACGTGATAAGCCGCGTCATGCAGCACGATGACGAAGCGAAGCTCGAGCTGCCGCGGACGCTCGGCGGCCGCTATCGACCGCGCTGGAAGGATCCGCAGCCGGGGGCGCAGGAGGATGCGAAGCCGACGCTCGCGGCGCGCGACACCATCCTCGACCGCGAGCTCGAGCTCGTGCGTGTGCCATTCGGAGCGGATCGCGCGAAGGAACGTGACGCGCTCGTGTCGTCGCTGAAGGCGCGCACCACGGTGCTCTCGCCCGCGCTCGTCGCCGTGCACGACGCCGGCGAGTGGGAGGACGACGCGTACGTCGTGAACGAGCCGATCGAGTCGGGGCGAACGATCGAGGATGCGCTCGCGACCGGCGAGCTCCCGTCGGCGGCGGAGCGACTGCGGTGGGCCAAGGCGCTCGTCGAGGCGGCCACGCTGCTCGACGAAGCGAGGCTCTCGATCGCGCCGAGCGACTGGGCCCAGGCGTCGATCGACGCGTACCACCTGCCGCGGGTGCGAGGGCTCGATCGCGCAGTGCCTGCGACGGACACGACGCGCGCGACGACGCTCGACGCGCTCCGCGATCTCTTCCTCCGCATCGCCGCGTCACCGCCCGACGATGCCGAAGCGCGCACCGCCCTCGAGTCGCTGGTCGCCGCGGCGAGGGATGATCGTGAGGGCCTCACGCTCGCGGCGCTTCGCGAGCGTCTCTCGCCGCTGGTGGGCCCTGCGGAGCTCGAGCGACCGCTCATCGCGAACGTGGACGGGGAGTCGATACGAAGACGCCAGACCGTGCTGGTGCTCGGCCTGGCGCTCTTCGTTCTCTCGTTCCTCGTGATGGTCGTCGTGCTCGCACGCTCCCATCACTGACCGCCAGACAACCTCAGATCGGGATTTCGCCGCCCATCGCGGGGAGGACGATGTAGACCGGTCGGCTGTCGACCTCGGAGCCTGCGCGGCCGAGGACGACGATCGTCGCCTCGAAGACCTGCGCCACATCCGTGCCCATCTGGAAGTCGTTGTTGAAGTCGACGCGGAAGTAGACGCGCGTCGAGGGAGCGACGTTGTAGAAGGTCGTCGCGTCCATCGAGTCGAAGCCGGTGGGGGCGTCGGGCGCGCCGCGGGTGGGGACGACGGCGTCGATGAACGAAGCGGTCGTGTTCGGGGCCGCGATGCGCGTCTCGGCGGTGTCGGGATCCACACGCGTCGTGATGTCCTGGCGCGTCGTGCCCGCGATGCGCTGGATGGCATCGATGACGTTCGTCGCGACGCTGCTCGGGGCGCCCATGAAGGTGATGGGGGCGCCGGATCCGTCGACGGTGCCGGTGGCCGTGGCGAGCGCCATCGAGTTCGTGGTCGTCTGTCCGCCGCCGACGTCGATGCCGACGAAGTAGGCACCCCGCGCGGTGAACGCGCTCACGAGATCGTTCCAGGTCGGCGCGCCTGGCGTGCTGCTCGAGTAGAAGTTTCCGCCCGCGGGAATGCCATCGATCGCGTCGACCCCGTTGTGCCAGGGCGCGTCGGAGAAGAGCACGACGATCGGAACGCGGCCCTCCTGGAAGCAGGCCCAGCCGTAGGCCGCCGGATCGTCGGGGCCCTGACGGCAGTCGGCCACCGGGTCCATGTTGCGGATCGGACCACAGGCGTCGGAGTTCCCGGTGCCCCACGCGGTCTGGATGGCCGAGGCGAGCGTCGGGTCGCAGCCCCCGCCGATCGAGTCGACGTACGACGGGAAGCCGACGCCGGTGATGAGCGCGTGCATGGCGGTCACCTGCGACTCGGACCAGTCGCCACCGCTCGAGGCCTGCAGCGACGCTGTGGCGCGACGAACCGCGGCGACGTCGGTCGTGAGCGGCTGGATGACCGCGAGGTTGCCGGAGTAGTTCCAGCCACCCTCCTGGAAGTCGCCGTGCGCCGTCATCGCGTAGCGCGCGTCCGCATCGGGACCGAGCGCGGCGACGACGCCGGGGACGATCGTGCTCTCGAGGCTCGACTGCACCTGCGAGATCGTGCCGCCCATCGAGCCCGTCGTGTCGGTGACGAACACGATGTCGACGGCGCGGATGCGCGTGGAGAAGTCGAACTCGCGTTCCGCCGTCTCGCCGTAGGGCAGGACGACGTAGAGCGTGTCCTCGGGTGGGCGCGAGGTCTCGTCGATCGGGCTCGAGCCCGCGGCTCGCTCGGTGAGATCGTCGATGCCGTCGCCGTCGCTGTCGGCCTGCGTCGGGTCCGTGCCCAGCGTCGCCTCTTCGCGATCGGTGAGGCCGTCGTTGTCGCTGTCGAGATCGATTGCGTCGAAGCGTGGGTCGCCGTCGGAGTTCACCGGCGTGCAGGGCCCACCACCGCCGGCCTCCGTCGAGTCCAGGATGCCGTCGCCGTCCGAGTCGTCGTCGAGGTAGTTCGGCGTTCCGTCGCCGTCGGGATCGCCCATGCCCTCACGGCCGTCGGCGATGCCGTCACCATCGGTGTCGATCGACGCGTCGCAGCTGTCCACGATCGGGCCGACATCACCGAGGATGCTGCCGGTGTCGATGCGACCGGTGTCGCGGATGCGCGACGAAGGTCCGCCCGTGTTGCAGGCCACGAGCGGGACGGAGAGCGCGAGCGCGCCGAGGAGCAGACGACGATCGGACATGGTGACCTCTCGAAGATGGCGGCCGTGAAGCGGGCTCGGATCAGGATGCCGGGTTTCGAGCCGAATGAGAACCGCGGCGAGCTGAGAGAGCGAGAAACGATCGTTTCGAGCTCTCGAACTGTCGTACGGGGTTTGGGGGCAAGGCCCCATCTCGCGGCGCCTGCGCCGCGGACGACTGAGTGGGGAGCGGCGCAGCGCGGCACGTCGCCGTCTGGGCGAGGCCACGTCATGCTAGCGGCATGCCCTCGCCCGAGTCCGCCGAGAGCGGCCTGACCGTCGACCCCGTGGAGCTCGTGGCGGCGTTGCTCCGTCGACGCGGCGGCGCGCGCTCGTGCGTCGATCGCACCACGGGAGAAGTGCACCGGTCGGTCGACGAGTGCGACCCCGAAGAGGACGATCGAAAGCTCGACGATCCCTCGCGGTATGCGCCGATCGAGCCCTTCGACGCGACGGGCGTGCAGGCCTTCTGGGCGCGGGTGGATCGCGAGGAGCTGCGGGGCGCGACTGGCCTGTACGCGCCGCTCTCGGCCTCGAGCGGCGAGGTGCGCGACCGCCTGCTCACGGTGGTCCGCGAGGTCGCGAGCGAGTGGCTCCGCGCGCGAGGGATCGAGGCGGGTCTCCGACCCCGTGAGTGATCTCTCGGATCGCGCTCGACCTCTCGTCTCGATGTGAGGTGGCCGAGCCCCAGGGGTGGGGGCCGCGGGCACCACGCAGCGCGCTGACCTGGCCGCTCGCGCGGGCCGTGCGAGCGAGTTCGCGAGCGTAGAGTCGTCCGGTGAGCGATCTCGGAGCCACGCCGCGCACCGTCGCGTTCGACGTCGAGGGCATGACGTGCGTGGCGTGCGCGCGTCGTGTGGAGAAGGCGCTCGCCAAGGTCGAGGGCGTGCGTGACGCGAAGGTCGATCTCGTGCGCGAGCGTGTCGCGATCGACCTCGACGCCACGCGCGAGATCGGAGCCGAGCTCGAGGGCGCCGCGGAGCGCGCGGGCTACCGGCTGGTTCGACGCAGCGATGGATTGCGACCTGCGAAGCGGGCTGGACGCGCGAGCCGCGCGGCGGTCGCGCTCGTGCTCACGGTGCTCGCGATGGTGGCGGCTGCGCTCTCGCTCCCGTGGATCGAGGTCGCGCTCGCCGCCGCGGCGGTGCTCGGCGCAGGCAGCGAGATCTTCGCCAAGGCGTGGGCCGACGTTCGCGGGCGCGCGCTCGGCATGGACGTGCTCGTCGCGCTCGGTGCAGGTGCCGCGCTCGTGTCGTCTGTGCTCTCGCTCCTGTCGCGCGGTACGCACGCAGCGCACCCCATGGCGCACTCGGACGCGTCGATGGCTGCGCTGATCGTCGCCGTGGCGCTCCTCGGCAAGACACTCGAGCGTGCGGCGAGAGCGAAGGCCGCCGACGCCATCGAGTCGATCGTGCGGGCGATGCCCGACACCGCGCGGGTGGTGCGCCACGGCGTGGAGGGCGAGCTGGCCGTGGGCGAGGTGCGCGAGGGCGACGAGGTGCACGTCGCCCCGTTCGCGCGCGTCCCCGTCGATGGTGTGCTCTCGGACGACGATGCTGAGCGCTCCCTCGACGAGAGCGTGGTGACGGGCGAGAGCCGTCCGGTCACGCGTCGCACGGGCGATCGGTTGCTCGGCGGCTCGGTGAACCTCGGTCGTGCGCTCGTGCTGCGCGCGAGCGTCGGTGGGGAAGGCTCGGAGCTCGCCAAGGTGATCGCGGCGGTGACGCGCGCCAGCTCCGAACGCTCGCCCACCGTGCGCGTGACCGATCGCGTGGTGTCGATCTTCGTTCCCGCCGTGCTCGCTGCCGCCACGCTCACGCTCGTGGGCTGGCTCGCGACCGGCGCGACGCTCGACCTCGCCGTGCGCACGGCGATCTCGGTGCTCGTGGTCGCATGCCCGTGCGCGCTCGGTCTCGCGACGCCCGTCGCCGTGACGGTCGCCATCGGACACCTCGCGTCGCGAGGCGTGCTCGTGCGCGACGCGGCCGTGCTCGAGACGTTGCCGCGTGTGAAGACGCTCGTGCTCGACAAGACCGGTACGCTCACCGTGGGCGCGCCCCGCGTGATCGCGAGCGTGCGCGCAGCGGATGCGACGGACTCGGATGATGTGCTGCTCGCGCTCGCGGCGAGCGTCGAGAGCGAGAGCCATCACCCGCTGGCGCGTGCGATCTTCGAAGAGGCGATGCGACGACGTCTCGCCGTCCCGCGCGCGAGCGCGCTCGAAGAGATCGCGGGGCGCGGTGTCCGAGGGCGTGTGAACGATCGCGAGATCGCGGTGGTGCGTCCCGAGCCGTCGAACGATGGCCGCTTCGCCCTGCCGGAGGGCATCACCAGCGTCGCGTCGGTCGTCGAGGTGCTGATCGACGGCGGCGCGGTGGCGCGTGTCTTCCTCGAGGACGCGCTCCGGGACGAGGCGCGCGAGGTGATCGACACGCTGCGCGCACGCGGCGTGCTCCCGGTGATCCGGAGCGGCGACGCGCCGAGCGCGGTGGCGCATGTCGCGCGTGCGCTGGGGATCGAGGATGCGCGCGGAGGTCTGCGACCCGAGGACAAGCTCGCCGACCTCCGCGGGCTCCGCAGGCCCATCCTGATGGTGGGCGATGGCATCAACGACGCGCCCGCGCTCGCGAAGGCGGACGTGGGGGTCTCGCTCGGCGCGCGCACCGAGACAGCGCTGCGCGCCGCGGGGATCGCGCTGCCGCGCGCCGATCTTCGTCTGGTGACGTTCACGCACGAGCTCGCGACGCGCCTCGCGCGGGTGGTGCGCGAGAACCTCGCGCTCGCCTTCGCGTACAACGCGCTCGCGATTCCCTTCGCCGCGCTGGGCGCCTTCGATCGTATCGGCGGCCCCGCGGCGGCCGCGATCGCCATGGCGGGTAGCTCGCTCCTCGTCGTGCTCAATGCGTTGCGGCTGCGGGCTCGATCCGGTGTAATGTCGCGCGCATGAACCTCTCGGATCTGACCGCCGACGAGAAGCTCGTCCTCGGGGCCCTCATTCGTCTCATGGTGCGCGCCGATGGGCGCTTCACGGAGGAAGAGGAGCAGCGGATCCAAGAGATCGGCGCCGATGTCGGCAGCGCCGAAGAGCTCTGGCGCGCCGTGTCGGAGTCGGCGCAGCGGTACACGAGCGAGGCCGCCACCAAGACCGCCATTCCGAGCGTCACGCGGCCCGAGGCGCGCACGATGATCTTCGACGTGCTCTTCGGTGTGGCCACCGCGGACACGATCGCCCCCGGCGAGCAAGCCATCCTCGATTCGCTTCGCGAGGCCTGGGACATCCGCGACTGAACAGGTCGCGTTCAACCGAGAGACGAAGCGTCCATCGAGACGCGAGGAGACGAGCATGCAGGGTGGATTCGGTCAGCCGCCGGGTGGCGGAGGTGGTGGATTCGGTCAGCCGCCGGGTGGTGGTGGATTCGGCACGCCGCCGCCGTCGCAGCAGGGCGGCTTCGGCGGAGCACCTCCGCAACAGCAGGGTGGCTTCGGTGCGCCTCCGGCCGGAGGCGGGTTCGGTGCGCCTCCCGCGGGTGGTGGCGGGTTCGGAGCGCCTCCTCCCGGAGGCTTCGGTCAGACCGGCGGCGGGGGCGCGCCGGCGTTCGGTCCTCCGCCTGGTGGGCCCTCCGTCGGTGCACCTCCTCCCGCGCCTGGCGCCCCGCCTCCGAGCGGCGGCGAGGGCGAGCCCAACAACATCGGTCTGATCATCGCGGGCCTGTGGCTCGCGCTCGGACTCCTCGGCTGCGTGGGCACCGGCATCGCTGGCGCGATGAGCGAGTCGATGGGCGTGAACATCAGCTACCTCGGCATCCCGATGTTCTTCGGCGGCCTCGGGGCGATCAGCGTCGCGCCGTTCCTCCGCACCAAGGGTGCAGGCGCGGCGATCGGCGCCCCGATCGGCTGCGGTTGCCTGGGGTACATCATGGCGACCGTGCTGGTCGGCGTCTTCTACGCCGCGATCTGGCCGTCTCTCTGACCCGGTGATCAGGCTCGCGTTCGACCTCGTCGACCGCGAGCCGTGCTCGGCTCGGTGTTTCTCGCGCCTTCGGGCTGGGCTTCAGGGCGACGTCGTCGCGATCGCCGCGCAGAAGCGCGCATCGGGGCGCTGCACGTCGACGACCTCGGCGAAGAGACCGTCCATGTAGGTCTGGGGGTCGACGCAGCGGTAGCCATCGCCCTGTCGGCAGTCACCATCCGAGCTGCACCGACGCATGCAGGCGACCACCGACAACCGAGGCTCCGCGGGAGAGAACCTCGCGCACACAGCGTCGTCCGGGCACTGGTCGGCCTGACAGTCGAAGACCTCGCACGCACCGCTGGGCTGCGTGAGATCGCAGACGCGGTCTCCGTTGATCGAGCACGTCGTGGAGCTCGTGCAGGAGTCGCCGATGCGCGGTGAGCATGCCGATGCCGCCATGGCGGCGAACAGCATGGAGAAGAGCACGGCGCAGTTGGGGCGTCGCATGAGGGGCGCGAACTTAGGAGCAGACGCTCGCGCGCGCCACACGCGTGTGCAGCGGGGGCCGTGACGGGCGCGGAGGTGATGCGCTACAAGTCGCCGCCCCCCGACCCAAGGGGCGAACAGCCGAGGGAACGCGTGCCGCAACTGTCACTGACCGAGAGGATCGCCGAGTCGTTCACGCTCGCGCGCGCCGAGCGTGCGGCCGAGGCGACGCCGGAGAGCGTGCGTCGTGGCGTCGCCGAGGATCTCGCGCTCAGCCGACAGAAGGCCGATGCCGCCGAGTCGCTCTTCGACAACGGTCACCCCGCCGAGGCGATCAAGCTCGCCCACGAGTCGCTCGAGCAGGCGATCGTGGCCGTCGCATGGCTCGGTCACGCACCCGACTCGAAGACGCTCGAGACCCCGAAGGCGAAGCCCAACGCCCCCGCCGACGAGAGCAAGGCCGCCGCGGCGAGCACGGACGAGGCGGACACGAGCGCTGCCACCGAGCCCGCGAAGGCTTCGGAGGAGGCCGCGGAGCCTTCAGAGGAGGCCGCGAAGGCTTCAGAGGAGGCCGCGAAGGCTTCAGAGGAGGCCGCGAAGGCTTCGGAGGAGGCCGCGAAGGCTTCGGAGGAGGCCGCGAAGGCTGCGGAGGCTTCGACTGGCCCTTCGCCCTCGGGCGTGAGCGCGGCCTCTTGGCGACAGCTCCTCTCGCGTCGCGGCGCGGCCGACGAGGTGCTCGCCGCGATCGAGACCGTGCTCACGGCGTCGCGCAGTCAGACCGCGCCGCGGCTCGACGGTGAGGTGACGCCCGAGCACGCGACGGCCTTTCATCGTGTGCTCGCGGCGCGCGTCGCCATCGATCGCGAGATCCACCCGTCCGCGATGACGGCGGCGCAGGTGCGCGGCAAGCGTCGCAACCGGATCGCCCTCACGACGTTCGTGGTGATCGCCGTGGTGCTCGGTGCGTACTTCGCGCTGCGTCGGCCCTCGGGCACGTTCGCGACGGCCTCGGCGTCGTTCAACAACGCCGACGAGTACGCGCCCGCGAACGTGATCGACGGTCGTGTCGAGTCCGAGTGGCTCCTGCCGGATCGGTCTGCGGGCTGGGTCGAGATCAACGTCGATCCGCCGCGTCGCATCGAGGCGGTCAACGTGATCAACGCGTCGAACCAGCCGCACGAGGACCGCGCGTCGCGCGAGTACACCGTCGAGGTGTGGGCGCACGGCGAGCTCGCGCGCAGCGTCGAGGGGAACCTGCCCTTCTCCACTGCGCGCAACCCCGTCCGCACCGAGGTCGGCGTGGACGACGTGGAGCGCGTGCGCGTGCTCGTGCGCAGCTGGCACCAGAACGGTGGCGGGCTCGCCGAGATCTCGTTCGAGTGACCGCATGACGCTCGAGGGACGTAGCGTCTCGCGAGGCGGCGCCCTGATCGTGCTCGCTGCGGGCGCGATGCTCGTGGCGCTCTCCGTCGGCAACCCGCAGTCGTCGTCGGTGCACGGCGACGGCTACTACACGTACCTCTGGGCGCGCACGATCGTCTTCGATCACGACCTCGACTTCGCCAACGACTACACGACGTGCACGGATCCGTGGGGCATGGCGTCCATGCCGCACGGGCTCGCCATGAACCAGTGGAGCCCGGGCGCGGCGATCTTCTTCGCGCCGATCCTGCTCTTCGATCTCGCGACGCATCACCCCGCGCTCGACAACGCCGATCCGCTCGTGGCCAACGCATGCATCGGCGCGCTCGCCGAGCGGGCGGTGCACGGCTCGGTGCTCGCGGGCCTGCTCGCCCTCGTCCTCTCGTTCCTCGCGGCGCGTCGCTTCGCCAACGATGGTGTGGCCGCGCTGGCGGCGGCGGGCGCACTGCTCGGCGGACCGGTCCTCTACTACGCGACGGTGCTGCTCTCCTACGGGCACGCGGCCTCGGCTGCGCTCGGTGGCCTCGCTGTGTGGGCGTGGATCCGTCAGCGCGCGCCGCTGGAGGGCCGTGACACGTCCGAGCCGCGACGACCGAGCGGCCTCGCGTGGGTGGGCATGGGCGCGGCGCTGGGGCTCGCCATGCTCGCGCGCCCGCAGAACGCGCTGCTCGTGATCCTGCCGCTCTGGCACTGGATCGAGATCGCGATCGCGACGCTACGCGAGGGACGCGATCGCGACGCCGACGGGTCGATGATCGCGCGCGCGCAGTGGAAGAAGCTCGGACCGCACGTGGGATGGGGCGTCGCGTTCACCGCGGCGGTCCTCGTCGTGTTCGGTCTGCAGCTCTACCAGTGGTGGGCCTCCACGGGAGAGATCTTCCTCGTGCCCCAGGGTGACTACTACCTGCGGCCCGAGAGCCCGCGGGTGATGAACCTCCTGTTCTCGAGCGCGAACGGCCTCTTCACGTACTGCCCGCTCGCGTACGTGGCGGTGGGCGGGCTCGTCGCGCTCGCGATGCGACGTCGAACGCGCGGCGTGGGGCTTCCGCTGATCGTCGTGCTCTTGATCACGACGTGGCTCAACGCCTGTGTGGCCGACTGGTGGGGCGCCGTGGGGTTCGCGGCGCGTCGGTATGACGCGATGACCGTGCCGTTCGCGATCGGCATCGCGGGCGCGGTCGCGGAGCTCGCGCGCGCCCTGCGCACACGACCGAAGCTGGCGCCCGCCATCGCGCTCACGACGCTGCTCCTCGTGGGCACCGCGATCACGTCGAGCAGCACGATGACGGTCGCGAGCGGCTACCGCAGCGACATCGCGCAGCCCTCGACCGAGCTGTGGGCGCGGGACAGCGCCACGCTCCAGCGCGCGCTCTTCTCCGCGGTCGGCAATCCACTCGCGTGGCCCGCTTCGATCCCTTTCGCGCTGCGTCACGGCGTCCACCCGAGGGTGTGGGATCAGGCCTCGATGCCCGAGCTCTTCTTCCACCGATGGCTGACCCTCGAGACGCAGCGCGACCTGACCACGCTCGACCTCGTCGGTCCTCACGCCGCGCTCGCGATCGACTTCGACGACGCGCTCGCGGGCCCTCGCGGCACGTTTCGTTTTCCGCACGGGCACGGCGGACGGGTGCTCATCCCGATCAGCTATCCGTACGTGGGCTCGCTGCGCCTCACGATCGACGCGATCCCCCAGTCCCTCGACGCCGCAGGCCACGGCGAGGTCGACGTGTGGCTCGCGCTCGACGACGAGGTGCTCGGCACCTTCCACGTGCGAGGGGGGCAGGCACAGCTGAACGTGCCCGTGGCACGTCCGCACGAGGGCATCGTCGAGCTCCGACTGGCGATCGCGAATGGCACGCTGGGGATCGCGCGCATCGAGATGCGCGATCGCGACCCACACCCCGAAGTCGCCCAGGCCAGGCGCAATGCGCGGCTCCGTGCGCGACGCGTCGCGTGGCGCATCGAGCGGGGGCTGGCGCCGGAGGGGACCGAGTGAACGCGCGCAGCCACAGTCCGTGAGGCTTCGCGTCACGAGCCCGTGCGGTTTCGATGGAGCGAGCGAGAGAAGTGGGTGTGCGCTCTGCTGCGACGGGGGTGCGTGGTATAGGGCGGGCCCTCATGTCTTCTGCCGACGAGACGATCCGCGCGAGGAACGTCGCCCTCGGGGCCGCCACCGCGCTGTGCATCGCGCTGCTCCTCGTCGCGCTCGGCATCGATCGCGCGTACTACGCCAACGCGATCACCGTCTCCTGGCGACAGACCGATCCGGAGCCCGAAGAAGGAGAGCAGGCCGACTTCGAGGTGACCCGCAGCGTCGAGCACCGCGTGACCTTCACGCACTCGCACCGCGCGGTGGGTCGCTACATCCAGGGCTGGAACTACGATCGGCTGCCGCCGCCGATGTCGCCGCCGATCGACGCGATCGTGATGGCCTACGTCCGTATCCCCGACGGCCCCAACCGCTTCGTCGATGCAGACGCGAGCGGACGCACCTCGATCACCGTCGACGGCGCGCCGATGCCGGCCGAGGGCCTCGCGCCTGGCTCGCATCGCGTCGAGGTGTGGTGGCACGACCGCAACCCGGGCCGGAGCACGCGCTTCGAGCTGCGCTGGGGCCGCAGCCGGGACGCGCTCGATCCCATCCCCCGCGAGCACCTCACGGCGGTCGAGGGGCACTGGCCGCTCTCGCGCACGCTCTTCTGGTGGATCGCGTGCGGCCTCGCGCTCGCGATCTCGGTGCTCGTCGGTCGCGCGCTGCTCGTCACCGATCTGGCGCGTCGACGTCGCTTCGAGCTGCTCGCGACGTTCCTGATCCTGGGCCTCGCGCTCTCGTTTCGTCTCTTCGACTACGACGTGATGCCGCAGTACCTCGAGAACGGGGACGAGCTCTTCGCGCTGTGGAACGGCTGGTCCATCCTCCACGACGGTACGCCGCGGGGCTGGACGCTCTGGCCCGGCAGCTACGGCGGGCAGCCGATCACGATGACGCTGATCTCGATGCACGGCGTCGAGTGGCACGTGATCGAGCCGTACTTCGAGCACCCGCCGCTCTTGCACGTGCTCGTCGGGGGCGCGGCGATGCTCGGTGGCGCCGACGACTGGTCGCACACCCGCCTGATGCACGGACGCCTCGTGCCGATCGCGCTCTCGACGCTGAGCACGTGGCTCGTGATCGTGCTGTCGCGTCGCTTCGACGGACGCCTCACGCGCACGGCGTTCGCGCCGTACCTCGCGGGGCTCTTCTACGCGGTGCTCCCGACGATCGCGATCCAGGGCCGGGTCATCAAGGAGGAGGCGATCCTCACGCCGCTCGTGATCGGCGCAGTGCTGTCGTTCGTGCGCTGGCGCGATGATGGTCGGAAGACGCGCGACGTCGTGATCGCGGCCCTGCTCGCGGGCTCGTGCATGCTCGCGAAGGTGACGGGACTCGCAGTGCTCGCGGCGCTCGTGATGCTCTTCGCGCTCGAGCGCGCGCACCGTGAAGGGCTACGTGCGGGGGTGATCGGCGCGCTGGTGGCGAGCCTGTTTCCGATCTTCGGCGCTGTCATCAACTGGCAGGTGTTCGCGGAGACCCAGCGCTTGCAGGGCGGGCGCCCGACGCACTTCAACCTGTTCCTCCGCTTCTTCGACGACGGCATGATCAACATGACGTTGATCGGCCGAGGCTGGCTGCTCTTCTTGTGGCTCGCGACGGCAGCGACGGCGCTCGCACGGTCCCGTCGCGACACCGCGGCGCTCTACATGGTCCCGCTGTTCTATCTGGCGGCGATCGGCCTCGGGTCGGGGAACTGGACCTATGGCTGGTACATCTCGCCGATCGTGCCGTTCTTGTGCATCGGCGTAGGGCGTTTTCTGGCGGACCTGTGGGAGAGCCCGGAGCTGGTGCGGGGCGCGCTCTTCTCGCTGACCGGCGTGATGTACGGGTTCAACTTCCTGCTCGATCCGGACTTTGCGAAGCAAGGTGGCAACTGGCCAGGGATTCGGCGTGACGTGACGATCCTACTCGCGCTGCAGCTGACGCCGTATGCGCTCGCGACGGCGTATCCGAGGCTGCGGCCCCTCGCACGGTTCATGACGGCGTTCTGGATTGCCGTGGTGGTGCTGCTGTCGGGGTGGTTCGTGACACACTTCGATGTCTTCTACGACACCTACCGGGACTTCGACCGCGACGCCTACTTCGATCGTTGAGCGATTCAACCGCTCAGAGAAGAAAATGAAGGGATTTTGGGTAGGGCGACGGGTGTGAGCCGACAGCCGGCAGCTCCGACCTGCTCACTCGCTCATCGCCCGATCAGGGAGCGATGTCCCGCCCCAGACGACGGAAGCACGGCCAGCCCGCTCGACCTCACGGCCTGCGGGCACACGTCTCCCGTCGGCCACCCGACGCGAGCTTCAACGGGATCACGTCGAGTCGCTACGACTCGACGAACGCGTACGGAATCCGGGGTGGATACGTCCCTGCCGGAAAGGCAGGCAGGATGCCAGTCTCACGGAACGAGAGAGAGGCACGCTGATAGACAGGCAGCATGAGCCGATAAGCCTCCTCGAAGCGCTTCACCTGCTCGGGGGTCCCAGAAGCCCGCTTCCGCTTCGGCTTCTTGCGCTTGGGTGAGAGGGGTCGAGAGCGCGGCTCTCGCTCCACGATCGACTCGGTCGACGCGACACCCCCGCCGCTGCGCTCACGCTCCGACGCCGCACGCTGCTCCTCGCCTCGCATGCGCGCCACGAGCTCCCGACGCTTCGCGCGTCGAGCTTCTCGCGACAGCCCTTCCCAGGAGGGAGGACGCGAGACCTTCAGCGTGATGGTCCGCAGGTAGAGCCCACGCAGCGACTCCATCGCTCCTGCCGCGCGCCACCGACGCTCGTCGAGGAACGTGTGGCTCAGTGAGTCCAGGCCCTCGGCATAGGCCGTCCAGCTCGACACCCCGGGATATCGCTCCGCCGTCTCGACGAGGCGCGCACGCACCGGATTGGCATGAGGTAGTGAAGGGCGCTGTCGCACGCGTCGTCGTCGAGCACCGCGTCGTCGTCATAGCGCTCCATCCACAACGCGCCTCGTCGGCCGTGCAGTCGGTTGAGCGCTCTGGCCAGACCTCCTTTGAAGTCGCGCATGATGTCGGGCAGTCGGTCCTCGTTCAGGCGCACGAGGAGGTGGAAGTGATTGCCCATGAACACGAAGCCGATGAGCTCCACGTCGTAGAGCTCCAGCATCTTCGCGAGGAAGAGGAACACGAGCGTGTAGACCTCCGGCGACGGCGCGAGGAGAAACTGGTCATCGACGCACTTCGAGCCGAGCTTCCACACGCGCACGTTGGGTGGATGAAACCGAGGCTTGCTCATGAGCCAGCCCCTCTGCACGCCCCGCACCGGCCCTCGAGCCCACGAAACGTGGAGAATTCGAGCGTCCACTGGCGGCCTGGCGGAGCCCTGGCGGCGAATCTCCGCCACCCATCTCCGCCACCCATCTCCGCCACGCACCGCACCACCGCCGACGTGCACGGTGCGCTCGTGGGCTCTCACCGCGGGACGACGCGGATGCGTGGCGCGTCGGTCACGTCCTCGCTCGCGCGCCACGTGAACCGCGAGCGTGAAGGGCCGCGCATCGCGATCAGCCCCGACGCACGTCGCGCGCGACGGTCCGCGAGCGCCGCGCTCTCGCCCTCACACCGAGTGCTCACGACCTCGGCGCGAAGACTCCGGTCCTCGCGCATGCGCGCGACCCACGCGTCGATCGACGCGCGATCCACCGACACTTCCATGGCGTCTCCACAGCGGAACACCACGCCCAGCGCCTCGCCAGGAGGTGTGGAGGCGGATCCGCTGGGTGCGCGCCCTCGCTGTCCGATCGCTGCCGTGGCCCGCACCGCCGGCGTCAGCGGGGAAGGAACGGTCTCACGTGGTGAGGTGCCGACGGATGGCGCCGTCGGGGTCGCTGCCGCGAGCGACGGAGCCGTCGCCACGGTGACCGCCTCCACGTGGCTCGTGTCGAAGAGCGCAGCCAGGCGGCGTGCGCGGCGCGCGAGCGCGTGGTCACCGCTTGCGTCGATCGCGATGGGTCGCGTGAACGGAGCGGCGCCGGTGGGGCTGTGTGCGTCGTCGATCCAGTACGCCGAGACGCGGGGCGGCTCGATCGTCACGCGACCCGCCAGAACGCTCACACGCAGCGAGACGATCACCGAGTCACGCACGTGCACGGCGCGAGTGCGCTCCGCGTGCGCCTCGGCCTGCATCGCGGCGACGAGGTTGCCGAGCGAGTGCAGCACGAGCACGCGACGCCCGGACACGTCGATCCACTCGCTCGAGGCCGGCACGTGTGGGCCGTGCCCGACGACGAGATCCGCGCCCGCCTCCGCCGCGCGCCGCGCCCATCGGCGCATGCCGTTCGTCGGCATGTGATCGCCGGTGTCCGTGAAGTGCAGCGCGACCAACACCACGTCCGCGCGCGCGCGCGCGTGTGCGACGAGCGCGACCAGCCGCTCGTGATCGAAGAAGTGAACGCGCGGCGCGGCAGGCTCGCCACGCTCGATGCGGTGGTTCGTTCCCTGCGTCATCGAGACGATCGCCACCCGCACGTCGCGGACGCGAGAGAGGCTGTACCCATCGCCGTCGACCGTCCCCGTGACCGTGAGGTGGCTGCGGCCAGCGTGGCTCAGCGTCGTGGCGAGCCCGGCCACCCCCTGGTCGTAGGCGTGGTTGTTGGCGACCGTGACCACGTCGACGCCGGCCCGCGCCAGCGCGTCGAGGAACGCGGGTGGTGCGGCGAACGTCGGGTAGTCGTGCGCCTCGCTGCGGTCGCGCACACGAGGGCCCACCGGCGTCTCGAGGTTCACGATCGCGAAGTCGGCCGCTGTGAGGGGCCCGCGCAGATCCGCGAAGAGCTCTTCGAACGACGCCGGGTCCTCGGCGGAGTGACCCCGCGCTCGCAGCACATACTCGATCGGTGCATCGAAGATCACGTCGCCGCCCAGCGCGAGCGTGAAGCTCTCGTTCGTCACGCGCTGCGCGCGTGCCGCGTGCCCTCCGACGAGGAGCGTGCACGCGAGCAGCGTGAGGGACGCAGCCGTGCGTAGGACGCGCGCCACGAGCGAGACGTCAGTAAGGCAGGCCGACGACGTCGGAGGCGGCGCGCAGCTCGAAGCCGAGCGTGAGCGTCGCCTGGCCGCGCGCGGCGATCGTGACGGGCAGACGGACCATCCCGTCCTCGTCGGCCTTCGCGCCCTTCTGCGAGCGCTTGGGGTCGAGGCTGATCTTCACCTTCTCGAGCTCGCTCACGGGGATGCGCTCGAGGACCTCGAGGCTGAGCGGGCTCGGCCCGAGGTTCGAGAGGTGCAGGGTTCGATCGACGATCGTCACGCGCTGCGTCGAGAGCAGACCCGGATCGCCCGCCCGCGTCTCCTCCTCGCGGAGGAGGCGCAGTGAGCCCTCCGGCCCCCAGCCGAGCTCGAAGCGCTCACCCGGCGCTGTGAACTCGAGGCTCGTGCGTCCGACGAAGCCGCCGTTGCGCACGAGCTCGATGGGGCCCGCGAGCATCGGGCGGCTCGATGTGTTCGTCTGCACCGACCGACGAAGCACCGCGGGGATCACCTCCGGGATCGCGCGGAGCGAGAGCTCGGCGACAGTCTCGAAGCGTCCGACCGTCACGCGGTGCGGGCGACCGTCGCTGCGCACGGTGGTGCGCGCGGTGGCGGTGAGGCGCTGCGCGGTGCCGCCGTCGTCGACACCGGGCACCTCGGATCCCGAGCCGCTGCCCCCGCTGCCCATGCCTTGACCGGTCGTCGCGATCTCTTCGCTGCGCAGCGCCACCGTCGTGACCGTCGACTTGCGTCGCACCGCGAGCCGGTCGGTGCTCAGCGACGGCGGGCTCGCGTCACGCGCAGAGCGTTCGGTGGAGAGCACGAGCGAGACGTCGTCCCAGCTCTCGCCCGTCCACTGCCACACACAGCCATCGGTGCGCACGACGAGAGCGCCCGAGGACGCGCTCTCGTCGTCCGAGAGCTCGGCGCGGTGCAGCGGACGCCAGCAGGCGTTCGCGACGACGTACGCGATCTCCACCTCGAGCCGCGTCTCGCCTTCGACGACGCCCGCCGTGAAGCGCAGCGTCGCGCGCTCGCGCGTGGAGACATGACGCTTGCCCAAGAGCGCGCGCTCGAGCGCGGCGGCCTCCGCCTGCGCGTCTGTCAGGCGTGCTTCGAGCGTCAGGCGCTCTTCGCGTGCGATACGCGCCTTGTCGTCGAGGGCCGCGAGCCGCTCGCGCCAGAGCGGCCCGTCGCCGAGGCCGTGTGCTGCGTCCACGAGGGTGTCGTCGATCGTCATCTTCCCGATCGCGGCGAGCGAGGCGACGTACGCGTCGCGATCCTTGATCGAGGCTTCGAGCGTCGCGATCGTGCGTCGTGCGGCCTCGATCGCACGCTCCATCTCGGCGAGCTCCGCGGGGAGAGCGCTCGCCTCGTGGAGACGCTCGCGATCGACGCGCAGCGTGCCGAGCGGCGCGCGCTGCGATCCCTCGCGGAGCACGTAGCCCGCGAGCGTGCGGTCGACGATGGTCGTGGCGACGTCGGCCAGCGCGAACGCGACGCTGTCGGGACGAGCGGTGATCGTGCCGCGCCGCGTGACGCGCGCGCGGTCCTCGAGCACCACGACCTCGACGATCGGGAGGTCCAGGACGGAGAGACTCGTGTCGTTCGTCGTCATCGCTCAGTCCCTCCGGTTTCCGCCGACGAGCTCGTTCTTCGACGCGATGCGGATCGTGTACTCGGTCGAGAGCTTCACCTCGGCGCCCGCGCGTATGTCGAGCACCCAGCGCTTGCCACCCTCCAGCGACGGATCGTCGGGTGGGGTGTCGTGCCAGGGCGGGCTCGTCTTGCCGGCGCGGACCTCGATGTCCTCCTCGCCCTTCGCGGTGACGGGCAGGCGCTCGCGCACTTCGAGGCGGATCGCCGCACCGCCCGCGTTGCGTACGTCGATCTCCAACTCGTGCACGAGGTGGCTCGAGCCACCCATGAGGCCCGCGCTCTCCTCGCGGAAGCGCACGTTGCGCGCGACCTTCACCGACTCGTCGACGCCCATGCCGATCTCGAGCTTGCCGCCCGTCGGCGAGGGATCGACGGAGCTCGACACGAGCAGCGAGCCGTCGAGGTAGACGTCGACGGGGCCGCGGAGCACGGCGCCTTCGAGGGGGCTGGTGAACGAGAGCGTGCGAAACACCGCAGGATCCTCGCGCGGCACCGACACGTGGAGCATCGCCGCGGGGCCTTCGGCCTCGATGATCGCCACGCTGTGGAACGCACCATCGCTCGGCACCTCGACTGTCGTCGTCGCGTCGTAGCGATGATCGAATCCGTAGAGCGAGTCGGGGTAGCTGTGCAGCGGCGGTGCGGAGAGGACGTCGATCGCGGACTCCATCGCGCGCGCGTGGCCCAGCGCTTCGTTCATGCCGCGGAGATCGCGGCCCGCTTCGCGGCCGAGCTGCTCGAGGCTCAGTGGGTGCAGCGCGCCGTGTCGTCCGGCGCTCGGCGGATCCAGGCGAAGACGACCGAAGTCGAGGAGCGCGCGAGACAGCGTCGGCGAGGAGGTCGCGGCTTGGTAGCCCGCGTCCGCTCCCGAGTCGTCGAACGCTTCCTCGGCGCGCTCGTACGCGGCGCTCTCGTACGCGGCGCCCTCGGCCATGGGCGCGCCTCCGCCTCCGCCGAACCCTCCGAGGAGGTTCGCCATCAAGCCGCCGCCCTTCGCGCGTGCGGCCTGCGGTGCGGCGGCTGCGGGCATCGCCATGCTCGCGGCGGCGAGGCGTTGGGGGGCCGAGGGGGCAGGGGGCGCGGCCTTCGCCATCGGCGCCGAGCGCGTCACGGGCGCGCCCATCGGGGCGTTGCCTGGTGGGCCGAAGCCTTGGATCGGCGGTGCACCGCCGAGCGGCGGACCCATCGGTGGCGAAGGAGGCGGAGGGGGCATGCCGGGCGGTCCCATCGTGGCGGCATCGAGATCGACAGCGCGAGAGAGCGCCATGCCGACGAGCTGCGGGGACGGTGCGGCCGGCGTGGAGAACGCGCGATCGTGATCGGCGAAGAGCGCGACGCCATCGGCAGGGAGCGGGCGATAGCCGGTGCGCGGCGGAGGCTGTGCGCGTCCGATGCGCAGGCTCGCGAGCTCGGGCAGATCGTACCAACCGTCCATGCGCGCGGTGGACACGGAGAGGCCCGCGCCGCGCCAGTCTTCGCCCGTGCGCTGAGCGATCGCGGCGCGCATCGCGAGCCGTGCGCGCTGCGTGCGCGAGTCGAACGAGAGCCGATAGCTCGGTGCCCAGCGCGCGGAGCGCACGCGGTAGAGGAGCTGCACGGCGCCCGCGCTCGTCACCTCGGTGAGCTCGATCTCGATCGCCTTGCGCACTCGGTGCGCGATCGGTGTGTCGGAGGAGCGTCGCGCGAGCGCGTCGAGCTGCGTGCGCAGCGATCGCTCGAGCTCGCGCTGCTCGGCCTGGAGCGCCTGCGCGCGCTCACGTGCCTCGCGCTGGAGGGAGAAGCGGAGCTCGAGCAGCTCGAGGCGGGCACGATCGGGCGCGGGTGGTGGTGGTCGCCCGTGGTCGCGCGCCGGCCGCTCGGGGATCGCGAGGGTCGTGGCGCGCGCATGCTGGGCGCTCACC